>DATELY010000212.1:0-9251 GCA_035276085.1 Steroidobacteraceae bacterium
AGCGGTTAGCGGTTGGCGGTTAGCGGTTGGCCCGGAGGAAGAGTAAGCCGCCACGGCGTGGCATACTCCTTCTTCACCAACCGCCAACCGCTAACCGCCAACCGCTTCTTCTTCCAATGCCCCGCAATCTCTTCGTTACCACGGCGCTGCCCTACGCCAACGGACCGTTCCATATCGGCCACATCATGGAGTACATCCAGGCCGACGTCTGGGTGAGATTCCGGCGCATGCAGGGCCATCGCGTGCACTTCGTCGGCGCTGACGACGCGCACGGCGCGCCCATCATGCTGAAGGCCGAAAGCGAAGGGATTACGCCGGAAGAACTCGTGGCGAAAATTGCCAGCTCGCGGCCGAAGTATCTGAGCGGCTTTCACATCTCGTTCGATCACTGGCATTCGACGCACTCGCCCGAGAACGAGCAGCTGTTGGACGACATCTACCGCCGTCTCGAGAACGCCGGACTCATCTACGTCAAACCGGTCGAGCAGTTCTTCGATCCGGTGAAGAAGATGTTCCTCGCGGATCGCTACGTGAAGGGCGAATGCCCGAAGTGTCATGCGAAGGATCAGTACGGCGATGCCTGTGAAGTGTGCGGCTCGGTGTATTCGCCGACGGATCTGATCAATCCGTATTCCACCTTGTCCGGCGCCACGCCCGTGCGCCAGACGTCCGACCACTACTTCTTCAAGCTGTCCGATCCGAGGTGCGTCGCCTTTCTCAATGCCTGGTTGAACACGCCGGGCCGATTGCAATCGGCCGTCGCGAACAAGGCGCGCGAGTGGCTCACGACCGAGGGTGAGCAGAAGCTCGGCGATTGGGATATCTCGCGCGATGCACCGTATTTCGGCATTCCGATTCCGGACGCGCCTGGGAAGTACTTCTATGTCTGGCTCGATGCGCCCATCGGCTATCTCGCCGCGCTCAAGAGCTACTTCGATGTGGGCAAGGCACGCGCGCAAGGCGAGACGCGCAGCTTCGACCAATTCCTGAGCGCGCCCGACGTCGAGCAGATTCATTTCATCGGCAAGGACATCATCTACTTCCACACGCTGTTCTGGCCGGCGACGCTGCACTTCGCGGACCGCAAGGTGCCGGATCATGTCTTCGTGCACGGCTTCATCACCGTGTCGGGCGCAAAGATGTCGAAGTCGCGCGGCACTGGCATCAGCCCGCTGCGTTATCTGGATCTCGGCATGAATCCGGAGTGGCTGCGCTACTACCTGGCGGCGAAGTTGAACAGCAACGTCGAGGACATCGACTTCAACCCCGACGATTTCGTCGCGCGCGTCAACAGCGATCTCGTCGGCAAGTACGTCAACATCGCGAGCCGGGCCGCGGGTTTCATCACCAAGCGTTTCGGCGGCAAGGTGTTACCGAACGATCCCCATCGCGCCGTTGCCACGGCGCCCTGGGGTACGTCGGCGCAGCAGGCCGAAGAGCGCATTGCGAAGTGGTACGAGGAGCGGGAGTTCGGCCGCGCCGTGCGCGAGGTGATGAACCTTGCGGATGAAATGAACGCGGCGATCGATCGAGAGAAACCCTGGGAACTGGCGAAAGATCCCGCGCAGGAGGCGCGACTGCATGCGGTGTGCTCGGATTGCATTTACGCGTTCCGGCAACTCACGCTGCTCCTGGCCCCGATCCTGCCACAAACCGCCGCTCGAGCCGCTGCGATGCTCGGCTTGCAGCAGCCATTGCGATGGGCGCAATTGCGCGAACCGATGGCCGCGACCATCCTGCCCTACGAACATCTGATTCAACGTGTGGATCCCAAAGTGCTCGATGCATTGTTCGACACCGTGAAGGAGGCGCCGCCGCCCCCTCCGCCACAGAAAGCGGCCGCACCGCCTGCAGCCACCGAAGCCGTGAGCGAGGTTTCCATCGAGGACTTCGCCAGGCTGGATCTGCGCGTCGCCAAGATACTCGCGGCGGAACGAGTCGATGGCGCCGACAAGCTGCTGAAGTTGACGCTCGACATCGGTACGGCGCAACGCACGGTCTTCGCCGGCATTCGCAGCGCCTATGAGCCAGAGCAACTCGTCGGCCGACTGACCGTGGTGCTGGCCAACCTCAAGCCGCGGAAGATGCGCTTCGGTGTTTCGGAGGGCATGGTCCTGGCCGCGGGCCCGGGAGAGAGGGAGATCTTCTTGCTGTCGCCGGATCAGGGGGCGGCACCCGGGATGAAGGTGAAATGAGCAGGCATAGCCAGGGCTCTCACAACGTGCGTCCCCTCCCTTGCGCAGCGGGGCCGCTCCTGCGCATCCATGCGCCCGCGCCATTCGTGCGTCCCTGCACATCGGAGGGACAGGGTGGGGGCAAACGCCGCGTACATGCTCAACCGAGCGCCCCCATCCTGTCCTTCCCCCGCTGCGCAGGGGAAGGGACGCATGATCAGCGGTGGGACTAACGTTCCATGTCCACTCTCCTCGTCCTCTCCATCGCCATCCTGCTGCTCAACTACTGGCTGCGCATACCGGTGAGCGAAGCGCAGGAACCATCGCAACATCCGTTGGTATCGGTCGTGTTTTCTGCGCTTGCGCTCTTCACCACAGCGCCGACCGTGTGGATCATTGCCACTGTCTGGCTCGACAGTCCCAAGCTGATCGCCTTGCGAGCACTGGCCTGCGTCCTCTTGCTGAGCATCGCGATCCAGTTCGTGTTGCGATTGCTGCTCGCTCGCATCGAGCTGACGGTGCCGGAAGCGGACGTCCTGCGACAACGTGCGCTGTTGAACTGCAGCGTCTTCGCCGTTGCACTGTTACACAGCACCTTGCTCACCGATTTCGGCTCGGTGCTGCTGCTGGGCGTGGCGGTGGGCGTGGGCTTCGAGTTCGCGTTGTACGTCTTCACGGAACAGCAGGCCCGCGTCTTGCGCGTCCCGGCTCCAGCACCGTTCAGAGGTGCGCCATTGACGTTGATCTCGGCGGGGTTGATGGCGCTCGCGCTGATGGGACTGCAAGGCCTGCTCTAGATGACGCCTGCGTTGCTCATTCTGGTTCTGTTGGCCGCGAGCGGCGCCTGGCTGCTGCACACGGCGCAGCGTCGCTGGTCGCCCGCGCAAACAGATCTTGCTGAGCGCATCGATCGACTCCTGCCGCAGACGCAATGCGGGCGCTGCACGTTGGGCGGCTGCAGACCGTACGCAGAAGCGCTTGCGCGCAACGAGGCGGACATCAATCAATGTCCGCCCGGCGGTGAGGTGACGATGCGCGCGCTCGCGCGCCTGCTGGCACGCAAGCCAAAACCCATCGACCCCAAGTACGGCATTGCCGACGCACCGCGCGCTGTTGCCTGGATCGATGAAGGGCGCTGCATCGGTTGCGCGAAATGCATTCTCGCGTGCCCCGTGGACGCCATCGTCGGCGCGCCGCGCTTCATGCACACGGTGCTGGCGGATGAATGCAACGGCTGTGAGTTGTGCATTCCACCCTGCCCGGTCGACTGCATCGAGATGAGAACGCTACCCGTGCCGGCACTGCGCGTGGAGCACGAGCGCATATGACCTACTCGCTCGCTACAACCTCCATCGACAACCCCGTCAGCCATGCGGGATTGCGTCTCGACCCGCACAAGAGCATCTCGACGCAGCAACCGATCCGCACCATTCCACCCCCTGCCGAGCTCGTCCTGCCACTGGATCAACACGCAGGCACGCCGGCCATTCCCATCGTGAAAGCCGGCGACACCGTCGCCAAGGGCCAACCTGTCGCGAAACCCGGTGCCACATTGAGCGCCTGGCTGCATTCGCCCGTATCGGGCACCGTGAGCGCCATCGAGCTGCGTCCCACGGCTCATCACGAGGGCGCATCCGTGCTGAGCATCGTCATCGAGAATGACGCGGCCGAAAGGCTGCACGCCGAGAACGTGCCGCTCGACGACTATCAATCGCTCACACCCGAAGCCCTGTGCGAGCACATCGGATTCGGTGGCATCGTGGGGCTCGGGGGCGCCGTGTTTCCCACCGCCGTGAAGCTCACGCGCGAGGATCCGGAACGTTCCTTCAACCTGATCTTGAACGGCGCCGAATGCGAGCCGTACATCAGCTGCGATGACATGCTGATGCGCGAGCGCGCACGCGACATCGTGTTGGGCGCACAGATCATGCTGTATGCGATTCAGGCGCAGCGCTGCGTGATCGCCATCGAGGGCGACAAGCCGGAGGCCGAAGCGGCGATGCGCGCCGCGCTGACGGAAGCTGCCGATCCACGACTCGAGCTGGCGATGCTCGGCACTGAATATCCCGCGGGCGGCGAACGTCAGCTGATCGCCGCGATCGATCAGCGCGAAGTGCCCAGCGGTGGCTTGCCGCAGGACGTCGGCGTCATCTGCCAGAACGTCGGCACGGCTGCGGCCATCACGCGTTGGATCGTGAACGGTGAGCCTCTCATCAGCCGCGTCGTCACCGTGACAGGCACTGGCGTACGTCAACCTGCCAACGTCGAAGTCCGCTTCGGCACGCCGATCGGCAAGCTCATCGAGGCGTGTGGCGGCTACACGGATGCAGCTGAGCGGCTGATCATGGGCGGATCGATGATGGGCCTGGCCATACCGCGCGATGACCTGCCCGTCGTCAAAGGCACGAACTGCATCCTTGCCGCGAGCGCGGCCGAATTGCAGCCGCGCGCGCACGAGATGCCCTGCATTCGCTGCGGCGAGTGTGCGCAAGCGTGTCCTGTCGCGCTGCTGCCGATGGAGCTGCACTTCCACACGTGCAGCGGCGATCTCGATCCGCTGGCGCGTCTGGGATTGCTCGACTGCATCGAATGCGGCTGCTGCGACTATGTGTGCCCCAGCCAGATTCCGCTGGCGCATCGTTTTCGCCAGCAGAAGCCAGCCCTGATGGAGTATCTGGATCGGAGGTCGCGCGCGCAGCACTACAGCGAGCGCTTCGATGCGCGCAACGCACGCATCGCGGCGCTGGAAGCGGACAGGCGCGCGAAACTTGCGGCGAGGAGGAAGAAGCGTGAATAGAGAATGGGCTTGGGGCGTGGGACCTGGGACTTGGGGTCCAGAAGAAGTTCCAGAACATCGAGATTCCGGCAGGTAGCGGCTCGCTATCGTCCCATGCCCAAGTCCCAGACCTCACACCCTTCCCATGCCCTTCCCCACCGAACCCGCCCCACACAGTGTCACCAGCAGGCGCGTCTCGGGCGTGATGCTGAGTGTCGTACTGTCGCTGCTGCCGCTCATCGTCGTGCAGACGGTGAACTTCGGTTGGGGACTGCTGATCCAGATCGTCGTGGCCGTGGAGTTCGCGTATGTGAGCGAGATCGTCGCGCTACGGCTGCGCCGGCTGCCGCCGCTCGCTTATCTGCGCGATGGCAGCACGCTGACGACGGCGATCCTCCTCGCCCTGGCCATTCCCCCGCTGGCACCGTGGTGGTTGGCGGCGACCGGCGCAACGTTTGCCGTGCTGCTCGCGAAACATGCCTACGGCGGACTCGGCTACAACAGCTTCAATCCCGCGATGGTCGGTTACGCCGTGCTGCTCGTATCGTTTCCCGTGCAGATGAGCCTGTGGCCGTTGCCGATCGGCATCGATGGCACGCACCTGACGTTCTGGCAAACGCTGCAAACGATCGGCCTCGGTCATCCGCCACAACCGCTGGGCTGGGATGCCATCACCGGCGCGACCCCGCTCGCCGCGCTGCGCTCCGGTTTCCAACTCGGCCAGACGATCGAGGAGACCCGTGCCAGCCCGATCTTCGGCACCTTCGGCGGTCGCGGCTGGGAATGGATGGCAATGGCGGCTGCGGCCGGCGGGGTGTTCCTGCTGATCACGAACACCATCCGCTGGCATATTCCGGGTGCGATGCTCGGGACGATCGCGGTGCTTGCCCTGCTGATGCACGGCGTCGATCCCGGTCAATATCCGTCGCCGACCTTCCATCTCACGACGGGTGCGGTGATGCTGGGCGCCTTCTTCATTGCAACCGATCCCATCAGTGCACCGAGCAGTCCCCGCGGACGTCTGGCGTACGGCGCAGGCATCGGCTTGCTCACGTTCTGGATTCGCACGTGGGGCGGCTATCCGGACGCGATTGCATTCGCCGTGCTGCTGATGAACCTGCTCGTACCGGTGATCGACAAACACACGGTGCCGCGCATCTATGGCCACGAACGCTGACACCCCGCGCCCGAACAGCGCGCGCGATACGCTGCTGCTCGTCGCAGTGACAGCCGTCATGGCAGCCGTCGTCTTGGGGTTTGCACAACTCACGCGCTCCGCCATCGAGAACAACTCCAACGCAGAGCTGATGGCGCAGATCGAGGCGTTGCTCCCGCCCGGCTCATACGACAACGATCTGCTGCTCGATCGAGCCGACATGAGCGCTCCGGACTTGCTCGGCACGCCCGCGCCAATCCGTGTCCTCCGAGCGCGACGGAATGGACAGCCTGTAGCCGCGATCCTGCTGACACCGGGCGTGCAGGGTTACGGCGGCCCGATCTATCTCATCGTGGCTGTCGATGTGAAGGGCAAGCTGCTCGGCGTCCAAGTGCGCTCACATCACGAAACGCCCGGCATTGGCGATGCGTTCGAGCGCACGCCCTGGCTCAATCGCTTCAAAGGACGCTCGCTGATGAATCCGTCGGCCCAGGGCTGGGCTGTGCGTAAAGACGGCGGCGAGTTCGATCAGTTCACCGGCGCCACGATCACGCCACGCGCGATCGTGAGCATGGTGCGGCGCTCGCTGGAGTTCTACGCCAGCCGCCACGACAGGGTGTTCAGTCAACCGAGTCAACCATGAGCAGTCACGTGCTACTGCCTCGACCCGCCGCACGCGCGCCAGCCCCATGGCTTGCGTTGGTTGCCACACCGCCGGTGCTCGCGACGGACTCGCTCGCCCACGCCGTGATCATCGTCGTCATCACGTCGATCGGCGTTCTGCTGCTGCGAGGTCTCGATCGGATCACCCGCGACGTCGACGATGAGATCCGGCAATGCATCTTGCTCGTGCTGGCGGCAGGACTCGTGACCAGCGCAGATCTCTTGCTGCTCGCCTACGCATTCCCTGTCTATCGCTCGCTCGCGCTACTCGCGCCCGCCGTGCTGGCATCCATGTTCGTGCATATGAACGCGCCCACCGCCACAGACCCGCGCTCTCCCACCCACTATGCCGAATTGATGATCGCACTGTTGACGCTGGGCATCGCTCGCGAACTGGTAGGCCATGCCTCGCTCCTGCATGACGTGGCAGGGCCCGTTTCAGTGAGCCTGTTTCCCCCTGAGATGGGCTTCTTTCTGGCGGCGCTCGCGCCGGGCGCGTTCATCGCGCTCGGCATTCTGCTGGCGATCGTTCAGTGGCTGCGCCGCCCACGCCCGACACATGAATCGTAAGAAAATCGCTCTCATCTTCTCGCGCCTGCGCGAGTGGAATCCAAGACCCACGACCGAGCTGAACTACACGACACCCTTCGAGCTGCTCGTCGCGGTGATCCTGTCGGCGCAAGCGACGGATAAGGGCGTGAATCTCGCGACGAACCGGCTGTTCCGCGATGCGAATACACCGCAAGCCATCTTCAAGCTCGGCGTTGCCGGACTCTCGCACTACATCCGCACGATCGGCCTGTACAACGCCAAGGCCAGGAACATCATCGAGACATGCCGCTTGCTCATCGAGCACCATGGTGGTGAGGTGCCGCGGGATCGCGAAGCGCTGGAAGCCTTGCCGGGCGTGGGCCGCAAGACGGCGAATGTGATTCTCAACACGGCGTTCGGCGAGCCCACGATCGCGGTGGACACGCATATCTTCCGCGTTTCGAATCGCACGGGCCTGGCTCCCGGCGCCACTGTACGGGCCGTCGAAGATCACTTACTGAAAGTCGTTCCCGACGAGTTCAAACACGACGCGCATCATTGGCTGATCCTTCACGGCCGCTACACGTGCATCGCGCGTAAACCGAAATGTCCCGAGTGCATCATCGCGGATCTGTGCGAATACAAGGACAAGACACCGCCCGCAGATGCCGAGGAGAAGGTTCCGCCCCGCGCGGGCGTGCGGAAGAAGGCTTCTGTTCGTGCCAAGAAGGCCGACAGGCGCGGCAAGCCGAAGCGCTAGTAACGATTGCTTCGACAGTCGTTCATGCGTCCCTTCCCCTGCGACAGCGGGGGCCGCTCCTGCGCATCCATGCGCCCGCGCCATTCGTGCATCCCTGCACATCAGAAGGACAGGATGGGGGCATTCATCGAGCGCATCGCGCTCTCATACTCCCCCACCCCAACCCTCCCCCGCTATCGCAAGGGAGGGGACGAGCGCGGTGCGGTTGCAGTTGTTAGACGCCGCTCGTGCTGCAACCTCTTCCGGCGTACGCATCGCTCCCGTAGGCTGCGCACATGCCGTTCTTTCACGATCAGTCCCGAGACCAGCTGCGCCGCATGTATGTCGACGCGTGGCGCAAACATCGCGAACGCCTGCCGATGGAGCCCGTCGAGGCGCAGATCGCCGACGTCGTAGCGGCCCATCCCGAGTATCACGTGTTGTTCGCCGATGCGGATCGGGCACTGCAGGAGGACTACACGCCGGAACGCGGTGAATCCAATCCATTCCTGCACATGGGCATCCACCTGGCGATTCGCGAACAAGTGGGCACCGATCGACCCACAGGCATTCGCGAAGCCCATCGGGCGCTGGTGACGCGCTACGGCGAGCACGAGGCCGAGCATCTCATCGGCGAATGTCTCGGCCGCGCGCTGTGGGACGCGCAACGCGCGGGGCGCCAGCCCGACGAGCAAGCGTATCTGGAGTCCATTCGACGCTTGCTCTGAGACGCAATCACTCGATCACGAAAAGAGCTACTCCATGAAACCGTGGCCACTCTTGCTGCTCGCATCGACGACGATCGCTTGCGCCGACGGCGCCGTTCCCCTGGGCAGCAAAGTCCGCGTGCAGGCCAGCGGCATTGGCGCAGGCTGGCACACCGGCGTGCTCAAGAAGGGCGGCGAGTGCACGATGGTCTTCCTCGACAAAGCCACACCCGAGGGTTACACGGCCCTGGCACTCAACGCTCTCAGCGAACTCGAAGTCGCCAAAGGAACGACGTGGACGCAGGTGGACGTGAAACCGTTGCTCGCACAGGAGAGCAAGGATTGTCGCGAGGCGGCGGCGGATTGACTCACTTCGTCAGCCGCACTCCAGCCAACTGCGCCACCGCGCCGAGCGTCGTCTGCGCAGCATTCAATCCCAAGCGGAAATCCTTGTCGCTGAAGCTCGCATGGACATCGGTGGGTTGATGCCAGTGCGGATCCCATC
>DATELY010000213.1:0-13591 GCA_035276085.1 Steroidobacteraceae bacterium
GAAGGAAAAACTACGCCATTGGTGCGAAGACAATGAAATCGAAGTGCAAGGCTAACCAAGCTTTCCAGCGGACGCGTTCAAAGCAACGCGCCGCTGAAAGCTGGCGTTAGTTGCTATGGGACCAAAAACATCAAAGCTTGTAGACACGTTGGCGGACATCGTGGCGTTGCTCCGTGCTGACAATGAGCAACATTGGTCTCGTTATGTCGACGATTGCCGGAATCGAATGCTGGCGCCAGATTATTCCGGAGTAGAGAAACTTCTCTCCTCATATGGCGGCATGGGCTCGTTCAACGACGTCGTCATCGGCTACTCAGAGTCGGATAAAGGTTGGAAGGCCAATGCCAAGAAGCTTAACGAGAACCTCAATTTGTTGCGGACCCAGGCGTATGAATTGGCGCAAGACATTCAGCGCAATCATGCAATCGGAAGCACTAACAAGCCGCTCAAGAACGACGCGCGCAAAAATGCGCGCACGTCTTAGCGGCGGCGTTATAACGAGGCAAGAGGCGTTTTGACTGTCCGGCGCTGATGTATATACACTCCGCCTATGCGCTTCACGTGGGACGAAAGGAAACGTCGGACGAACCTGCAGGGTCACGGCTTCGACTTCCGCGACGCACCGCGGGTCTTCGAGGGGCCAACCTTCACATTCGATGATGATCGGTTCGACTACGGAGAGCAGCGCTTTGTGTCGCTCGGGTTCTTAGGTGGCGTGGCCGTTTCCATCGTCCATACCGAAACACCCGAGATAATCCATGTCATCTCTTTTCGTCGAGCCACTCGAAATGAAGAAGCGATCCTTTTCAAAAGCATCTAAGACAGACTGGAAGCGCGTCCGCGCTATGAAGGACAAGGACATCAAGACATCCGCAGAGCACCCCGAAGCTGAGATGCGGCATATAGTTCGTGGCATCGTACGGCGCGGGCTCCAGCCTGTACCGCCAAAAGCCTCCATTGCCTTGAGGCTGGACGCAGATGTTCTCTCCTGGTTCAAGGCACAAGGTCCCGGTTACCAAACCCGCATCAATGCTGTGTTGCGGGCTTTCAAAGATGCCTCGTTATAACAAGCGTTTGCACGCGACGCGTTCAAAGCAACGCGCGCGCGAAACGCAGCGTTCGGCATCTATGCGCGTCTTCCAAATACCATTACTGCTAGCTGCTATTTTCGCAGGTGTCTCTTGTACTTCAGGTCCAGTGGCTGAACCTCGGGCCTCGGGCCTGACGGTGTCAGGTTTGCATATTTGCAGCCATGTTCGGCAGGTGGAAGCTAAATGAGAAAAATATCCAAGCAGTGGAAGTTCACTGCATCCACCATTTTGATGTTCGTATCTTGCTATTCGTGGTTGGCGGGCTGCGCGTCGCAAGTGCCTCAGCCTATCTCACAGCAATCGGTGATAGTTGTGCCCACGGCAATCGTTGCTACTGAACCTCAAATTTCGGTGGCATTTGACCTGCGAGACGTGATTCCGTTTGTCGGGCTGCCGCTCAACAGCATTGCGCGTGAACGAGCGGAAGGAAAGCTCGAGACACGGTTGAATGGTTTCGCGGTGCAACTTGCCGAGCTCTTGTCGTCTGAGCTCGCCGATCGGCTGACAGCCAATGGATACATGGCACGGCTCATTGCATCGGATCGAACCACGCAAGCCTTCATTCCCACATTTGAGGACGCCGCAGCTTTGCCAGTGGCTCCGCAGGCAGAGGCAATCGTTGATGTTGTGATTTCGTTCTGGGGATTCACTGCAGAGGGGATCACTTACGATTACCAACCGGTCATTGGGGCTACCTACCGCGTAGTGGATGCGAAGACACGAAAGGTCCTGTGGAGACGATCGCTCAGGGCCTGACAGTGTCAGGTTTGCATATTTGCACTGCACTGAAGGAAGGCGGCAGCAAGCTAGGCGCAGCAATCGCCGCTGATGTGATCCAGGCAAGGTAATTCGGCGAAGCGTGCAGGGCAGGTCAGGGCCTGACAGTGTCGGCCTGACAGTGTCAGGTTTGCATATTTGCACGAGAGCAAGGAAAGCGGCGAGAGCGCACAAGGACGACTGAAAACAGGCGGTGCCGGACTTAGGGTATGTGGTATTTGCGGCGGCTCGGTGAATCCCGTATATGCCGAGTATCCTAATCCTGGGCCTTCGGTTTCATATTCCCGGTCACTGACGCCGCACGTGTGGTGGCAAGTATGGGAGCTTCGCTTCAAGGAGGCTCGTCATGTCAGAAGAACGATTCAAAGCATGGCTGACCTTCTGGCAGTTTGTGATTAGCACAGTGGTAGTCGGCGGGTTCTCCACCCTGATCAGTCACCAGATCCAGACACGCGAAGTGGAGATCAAGGAGCAGGAGGCAAACGCGAAGTTTCTCGAGCAAGCTCTGCAGGAAGACGTCGGCGTGCGCCGGCGACTTTCGCAGTACTTCGCTCATGTGACCCGCTCTGAAGATTTGCGGGAGCGATGGATCGAGTATGCAAAGATCGTGGAGGATGAGTATCAAGCGACACTAGATGAAAAGAGCCGCCTCCAGAAGCAGGTCAAGGACAGGACGTTGGATATGGCGATGCGTGACGGATTGCAGCAGCGCATCGCGGAGCTTGAGCAGCAGCTGAGTCCGAGACCAGTCGCCGCAACTCCTCTTCAGGCCAGGGTCTACTTTCATATCGGCGCAAATACACAGCGAGCTATGGCTGAGAAAGCGGCGGCGGCGCTACGGGACGATTCTGTCGTCGTCCCTGGGATAGAACTACGATCCAATAGCCCACAGAAAACAGAGCTTCGCTACTTTCGTATGGCGGAGCGAGCGGAAGCGGAAGGTATGGCTGCGACGATACGCAGTACTTGGCCCGACACCGCCGTGAAATATGTACCCGGCTATGAGACATCCACGGCCATTCGCCCTCGCCACTACGAGCTTTGGATCGCGGCTTCGTCTATGCCGCGGGGAACATGATTTATCGCGCGAAGGGAAGACGGAGGGAAGACGGAGTCATAGTCTTAGCCTGACGGAGTCAGGTTTGCATATTTGCTGGAGGTCCTCAAGCTTCTCGCTGGAGATCCTCTAGCTTCTCGCGCCGCAGCTCGCGCGCGCGGCAGTCTGCGCGAATCTCGCGCTCCGCATCTGTCCGACTGATGCCGCAGACGTTCTGGATGCTCTTCAAATAGCCCTTCACTATGCTCCCTTACTACGTATAACAACTTACGCGAGAACGCGTTGAAGTAGGCGGCGAGAATCCGTTCCGTTTGTGTTCGGACACAACCCCGAGAGTACTTCGCGCACAATGACGACTATGCCGCGCCAATCCACCAAACGCTGGCTCGACCCGTACACGGTCATCGCGGAAGTGCTCTTCGGCCTCATCATGGTTCTGACTTTCACCGGCTCACTCAGCGTGGCGGACGCCGGGCGCGATGATGTCCGCGCGATGTTGATCGGCGCGCTCGGATGCAACCTTGCGTGGGGCATCATCGACGCTATCTTCTATCTGATGGAGCGCGTGACAGAGCAGGGACAGAGCATTCGTTGCATGCACGCCTTGCGAAAAGCGGTGGCTCCAGAGGAAGCGCGCCAAGTGATTGCGGGCACACTTCCACCGCTTGTGGCGGCCACACTGGATCCTGCGGCATACGATTCCATACGCAACAAGTTACTTCGATTTCCGGAGCCGCCATCGCGTCCGCGGTTAGGCAAAGACGAGTGGAGGGGAGCGCTTGCGGTGTTTCTATGGGTATTCCTCATCACGTTCCCGGTTGCGATTCCATTCATCTTCATGGACGAAGTGAATCGCGCGATGCGCCTCTCCAACGCTATCGCCGTCGTCTTATTGTTCTTGGCAGGCTATGCGTTTGCGCGCGTCGCTGGTTATCGAAAGTGGCTGACTGCCTTCGCGATGGTCGTACTCGGAATGGTGCTCGTGGCTGTCACGATCGCGTTGGGAGGCTGACCACCCCTCGTGCATTCACCGCGCGCCAGTACGGCGGTGCAGTGCACATGCTCGCCGATTGCCAACGACGGGTGTTCTGTCATCGCAGCATGAGATGAACCCGGATACGGGTTTGAGCTGATGCGCCACGGACTGAACGTGAATAGCCTCGGCGCACACGATAAGCGCGACAAGCGTGAGCCAGAGATCTCGATCGAGAAGGCAGAATGCTCTGAAGTCTCAGGGACGTGGCCTGACACTTGATCCGCACTCGAGCTTCAGCTCACTACTTGAGCTGCACATCGCCTTTGTCGCCGCTGCGAAGCGAGGCTGCATATCCCGGCGGCACCTCGTTCCAGTTATCCAGATTCAGCACGATGCGCTCATTCTCGTCGAGGACGAGCTTTGAACTCCCTCGGACTCCACGTACTGATTGTTGGTGTGCTCGTTCTTCATGCCGGACACCCAGATCACGTGTGATCCAAAAAGACTCGAAGCTGTGATCACTCCTCAGAGCGCGCTATCGATTTTGTCTTTTGCAAGTGGACTGCAAACGGCGACACGTTCCTCTTCGCTGTCGCCGTCTTCACTCGAAAAAAGTATGGACAATCACGTCCGCGACATTTCGCCTCATTTATGAGTCTCGCGCGTTGCTGGGCGCTGTGAAATTTTGTTCTACACAATCAGGCTTTTTTCGTGCTTTACGTTGGACATCGGAGACACATTGATCGTAGTGGTGTTGCCTCATAGATTCTCCCGCGGCTGAGCCAACTACTACATTCGTCCGACACACTGAAAAGCGGATCGCGAGCCGCTCAAAAGTAAGTTCGGTTTTTTGATCAGAGCTGAGCACGCCTGCACAGGCCGACTCAGCCGTCCGGGAGATTGCATACGATGAAATTCAAACGTGCGCATGGCGCGTGGTGCTGCTTATTGTCTTGCGCCGGTATCGAGGGCACGGCAGAAGCTCGGCGCTCGCGCGTCGTGCTCCTGATGGCAACGCTGCTGTTCGCATCGGGCTTGTCCGGTTGCGGCTCCGATGACGAGGACTCACCCAGCCCGCAGAGCGAGGCAGCCGTCGAAGGCTCGCCGGCAGCTGCGCCCAGTCAGCCCGCCGCGCAAGCGCCGACACCGGCTACTCAGCCGACACCCCCGGCGCAACCCGCACCCACACCCGAGCAGCCGCCTGTCGTCGAGCCGGTGATCAGTTCGGCCACCGAAGGCGCCAACTCTGCCGGCTTTGCTTACAACGACAGCCTCAAGAACGTTTCCCTCTATGGAAGATCCACGGGCTTGCTGGTTGCGGGACGGTGCAACCGCTACGCTCCAGCGATACAGCAGGCCAGAGCCAAGGGTGCAGAGGTGCTCGCGTACTTGAACGCGACGGAACGCCCGATGCATCAAGTGTGCGCGCTCGATAAGCAGCTCTACATGAACAACTATGGGGCAGTTCCGCTGTGGCCGTATCCGAGCTATGGGCAGCGACAGATCTGGGCCAACAACCACATGACCGATATCCGTGCGGGCTCGAAGTGGATTCTCCACGTCGTGAGTTACGTCGAGGGCTTGATGCGCGAGGGCAAAGTGGATGGCGTGTTCCTCGATGTGCTCGGCGCGCGTCCGTGGGGTCCGAACGTGCATTGGGAAAGCTGGTCGCAGGCAGAGAAGAATGCTTGGACCGACGGCGCCGTCGATCTCGTGCGGCGACTGGATGAGTCACGCCGCCTGATCAATCCGAATTTCATCATCGTCAACAACAATGTCTGGGACCGTGGCGACACGCGCGGACTCGCGGGTGAGAAGTACGTCGCGGGCGTTACGATCGAGCATCCGCGGTTGGGTGTGCCGCCGTGGCAAAAGCGATACGCGCAGAAGGCCTTTGGAAACGTGGGCCACCGCCGCTTGATCGTGATGGCCAGGAACAAGGCTGACGCACAGGCCTGGGCCAAGGTGCCGGGTGTGACACATGTGTCCGATCAGATGTACTACGGCTACCCCACGCCTCCGCCCGTTGGGTTCAGACCCTTGACCGACCGAAACTAAGCATTGGGAGACGGTGTCAGGTTTGCACATTTGCACAACACAACAGGCCAGCACAGGGCAGTGCTGGCTCAACAGTGTCAGGTTTGCACATTTGCATTCTGGCTTACCGAATTGGCATCCGTGAGACGGCGCGGGACAGGGCCGAGACACTTCGGTTGAGAAATCGTGCGACTGCACTGAGTGAAGCTGCCTGCTGCGCAATGGCACGTGAGGCGATCAGCGCGCGTGCATCGCATAGATGACGCTCTCTGCTTCGTGAGCGGAGTGCTTCGAGGCTGATGCGGCGCTCGTTGCAGATGGCTTGTGCGAGTGACTCCAGCGACACGCTCGACCGTCGGGTCGAGGCGTGCAATGCCAACTGCTCGAGGAATTGATCCGTGCCGAGTACACGTCGTTCCTTGGGATGAGGTGCAAGACGCAGATCAGCATCCGCACTCGACAGCCGCTGTTCAACGAATGATTGGAATAGGACTCGGGCCCGTGCGAGGTCAGGCGAGAAGAGACTCAAGCCAAAGTCTGTATAGACCCAGGGTTGCACACTCTTACCGAGATATGCGCGGTGACTGGACCAGCGGTACTGTTGGGGTGCCTCGCAGATGTGGGCGCGAACTGGATTCAGATGGATGTACCGGATCAACTCCAGGAAGTAATGGTCCACGTCGACGAGCAGCGCGTGATACCGATTCTCGAACAGATGGCCCGTGGTGCTGAGGTCCTTTTGTATCGCTCGTGCGAAGCGACCTGCTACGCGTTGCATCAGGTTGCCGAGCGGCTGTTCGGCAACCTGAACCAACAGGTGCACGTGATTCGTCATCCAGCAGTACGCGTGAACGCGTGCACCGGTGCGCTGGACGGCATCGGCCATGATCTCGTCCAGCAGCTGACGGTCCGCAAGTTTGTAGAAGATGTCTTGCCGGTGGTTGCCACGTGCGGTGACGTGGTACACGGCGCCCGGCGCGTGCAGTCTGGGAGCTCTCGGCATGGCGGCATCCGCGTGAGTGTGGATGCCTCACTTTGACCTTCGATCGGCTCGGGGGGAGTCCCGGATTTCGCGTCCATGTGCACAGATATGCAAGTGTGCAAACCTGACACCGATATCCGACTAAGTCGCGGTCACGAAGCAACTCTCCGTGATGGTCTGGTTGCCTCCCTCTTCGATTGCGAGGATTTCGAAACCGTATCGCGTCCCAGGCTTCAGCAATTCTGATGGCACCGTCACCATCGTGCCCTCCAGGTGGACGTCGAAGGTGTTCTCGCCGACGATCACCTCATACTCTGCGACGTCGATCGGCTTTCCTTCGATGGACGTCGTCACGTCGTTCCACGCGATGACGACCGGTAGCGGTACGTTCAGGCTGCACCCTTTATTTGCGGCGGGCGTCGGCAGAAGAATCTGGGGCCCCGCTGGAATGTCATGGGTGAACTCAGTCGCGCCTACCAGGATGTCACCGTCGATGGTGCGACCGGTGAAGTGGTAGACCCCTTCCGGAAACTGCTCAAAGAACTCTTCCAGCGGCAGTTCATCCAGCGTCGGTTCCGCGCTTTCCAGGAACAGCTCCGTGCCGCCGCCCTGGCGCAGTAGATTCGCCGTCGCTCGGGCCTCGAAAATCTTCTTGCCCCTGGGGCTGAACACCTGCACAGCCTTCCAGCTGTCGACGTCGAGAAAAAATTGCACGCCCACGTCCTCATCCGTGGCGTTGAACTCGATGATGAGCGACACGTCCTCGAACGGTACCTGTTTCGGCTTGGGCTTGTTGTCACCGGCCCAGCCGGGTGTCGCTATGGCAGTGGTTGCAAGAGCAACCACTGCTGCCGGAGCGGCGAATCGGGCCTGCTTCAAGACAGTGCCGTTCGATCGTGCATATTGGTTGGCCATGATGAACCCTCCTGCAGAAGATTCTGGTGCGCTGCGAGAGGCAGCGGCACGAACGGATCAGCGACCGCCCACGGTCGCGCATTGCGGCGCACACGCGTGCAGCGATAGCCATTACCAAACACTCAACACAACAAGAGTTAGACGGCGCTCGTGAGAAAATCCTTCGGGTGGACAGTGTCAGGTTTGCATATTTGCACGGCGCCCGGCGCGTGCAGTCTGGGAGCTCTCGGCATAGCGGCATCCGCGTGGGGGTGGATGCCTCCCTTTGACCTTCGATCGGCTCAGGGTGGGTCCCGGATTGCGGGTCCATGTGCGCAGATATGCAAGTGTGCAAACCTGACACCGATATGGGCCGTTCGGGTGACCAAGGTCTAATGGCCGCCTTCCGCGTCACTCGTAAGATGTTTTTTCGGTAGAACCCATCGTTCTTCCGACTGATCATCAGCGTGCTCGCCGTGATTGCGTACCCCTACGTTCGCGGCTCGAACACAGCGGCTTCTCAAGGAATCTCGCTGTTCAGTGAAGTCTTACTGTGCACGGTCGCGAAGCGCGCCAAGTGCTTGCGCAAGCGAACCTTGTGCGGGCTGCTCTTCTGCGCTCTTTCCGCTTGTGGCAGTGGCGATGGTGCGGGCCGTTCCGGACAGATGAGCGATGGATCATCTGACGACGCGAGCAGCGGTGTGCCGTTCACGACGCTCGGTGCGAACCCTGCGGGCATAGCGTATTCGACGCTCAAGAACATCGCGTTGTACGGTCAGGCCACAGGCCTGCTCATTACCGGTCGTTGCAATCGGTATGACTCGGGCTTTGCGACCGCTCGCGCGAAGGGTGCTGAAGTACTGGCCTATCTGAATGCGGTGGAGCGTCCAGATCAACAGGTCTGCTCGCTTGATGAGGATTTCTACATGGGTGACTACGGCTCTGTGCCGCTGTGGCCCTATCCCACGTATGGGCAACGCGTGATATGGGCGAATCACCATGTGACGGATTTGCGTCCGGGTTCGCAGTGGATTCTCTGGGTGGTCGCATACGTGGAGAACCTCATGCGCGAAGGCAAGGTCGATGGCGTGTTCCTCGATGTCCTTGGCGCACGGCCGTGGGGCATTACGGCGTCCTGGGAGTCTTGGCCGCTCGCCGAGCAAAACGAGTGGACCGATGGCTGCGTCGACCTGGTACGCCGGCTGGATGCTTCGCGTCGCGCGATCAACCCCAACTTCATCCTCATCAATAATAACGTCTGGGATCGCGGCGACACGCGCGGGTTGCCGGGTGAACAATACGTGGATGGTGTCGTCATCGAGCATCCAGAGCTGGGACTGCAGCCCTGGCACAAGAAGTATGCGCAGAAGCCCTTCTCGAACCTCGGGCATCGTCGTCTGCTGGTCATAGGGCGTACCACGGATGACGCTCGGTTGTGGTCAGGAGTCCCCGGCGTGTCGCACGTGTCCGATCAGATGTACTACGGTCATCCGACGGTACCACCCGTGAGTTTCAACGCACTTGACGACCGATGAGTGGCGGACAGTGTCAGGTTTGCATATTTGCACAGCAGCCGGTGCATGCAGTCTGAGTCTGGAAGCTCTCGGCATGGCGGCATCCGCGTGGGGGTGGATGCCTCCCTTTGACCTTCGATCGGCTCAGGGTGGGTCCCGGATTGCGGGTGCACAGATATGCAAGTATGCAAACCTGACACCGGTAGGGGGTTGAATCCGCGCGTCGGGTGCGTAAGGTTGTTGACGCCTCTGAAGCAACTGAGGGCGGGAGCACGGAAACACAATGAATTTGACCAGACTTCGAGAATTGCGATCGCGTGTCCGCCTGCTGCCGATTTTAGCGGCGTGCGCCGTGTGCCTCGGCGCGACGTCGCAGTCGTGCAAGCTCGGCCGCCAAGTGCGCGATCAAAACGACTTTTCAGATTTCTCAGTGGAATTACAGCTGCTGAACGACGCGGGAGAAATCCAGGACACGTTCGATCAACAGGATCGCGTCCATTTCGCCTTGAAGGTCACCAACGGCAAGGACAAAAAGGTGACGCTCACGTTTCCTTCGACGCAACAGGCTGACTTCGCGATCGTCACTGACGACCGCGCTGAGCAAGTGGTATGGGTTGCCTCGCAGAGCAGTACCTCGCAGACGACAGTGACCGAAGTGGAGTTCAGCGCAGGCGAAACAAAGACGTTCCCTTTCGACGGTGTGTTGACCGATACGCGAGCACAATCCCAAGGAGAATTCCTGCCAAAGGGCGACTATCAGGTGGTTGGCGCACTACTCGTCAACTTCGACAACTTCGCGACCGACCCGCTTGCCAGCAACGATCTCGCCTCCGATCCGGTGCCGTTGACGATCGACTAGTGAACCGTAACGATTGCTTCGATAGTCGTTCACGCGTCCCTTCCCCTGCGATAGCGGGGGAAGGACAGGATGGGGGCACTTCCGAATCAGTTGTTACGCTCCACTAGCGCGATAGGTGCGTCAATTCACTGAGCCTCCGCCGAGAAAAAGCTGCGCCGCTCGCGCGACGCAGCCAGTGTCGACACACTCGGGCGATCAGGTGCCCGACCACATCAACCAGCGGGTCTGGTTGGGAGCGTTGGAATCTCCCACTGTGGTGCCGGTACCCCAGATGCGATCGTTGCGCGTGTCGTTCGAGCCGTTCGACGCATACATCGCAGTCACAAAGATCGTGCTGCCGTTCGGTGCCGCATAGCCGTTGGTGCTGGGCTGGATCTCCCAGGCTGCACGGAACCACGCGTCGATGACGGTCCAGCCCGACAGCGCCAGTTGCGTGACGCGCGAGCCCTCCGTCGTGTTGTCGTACGTCACGGCGCCGTAGCCCATCATCGTGTGCAGACCATCGAAGGCACCGCGCCAGCGATCGAAGGCATTGCCGACGCCGCCGACGAAGTGGCTGCTTTGATGTGGCCCGCAGGCGGCAATGATCATCCACTCGAGATCGTTCTGACCCCAGCGATCGTTGGGGCTGCCGGGCGATGCACCGACCTCGGAGAAGTGCAGGAACGTATCGTTGGGCACGTTCAACACCCAGCCGTCGGAGTTGGCGTGTCCCGTGTAGAACACGAAATCCGCCGCGTCGACCCAGGAATCGTCGTTCGAATTCCAGTCGGATTCGAAGGCGGCCCACTCACCCCAATTGAAGTTGTTCAACCAGCCGGCGGCGGCCAGATTGTTGACGAAGCCAGCGGCGTTCAACGGGCTGCCGGCCAGTCCTTGGCTCGGCCCGATCCACGAGGTGCCCGCTTCGAATGGGTTGACGGCATGGGCCGGTGAAATCAGTAAATCGAGCAGCGAGCGGTTTGCACCGAACTTCTCGTCGCCGTCATCCGAGTTCGCGGGTGGCTTCTGCCCGTCCTCCCGCGGCGGCAGTTGTGGCGCGCGCCACTTCGGCCCGTAGCTCGTTGCGGCCACAATGCCCATCCGCAGCGGTACGCGATTGCCATCGACATCGGCCTCACCTCGCATCACCCACACCGGTGTCAACAACGCTTGCTGTTCGAAGGAAGGTGCCGAGTAGTACGCCAGCGAGCTCGATAGCTGCGTGACCTTCATACCCCCAAGCGATTTGAGGTATTGCGCTTCGGCTTCCTTTTGCGGAACCACATCGGCCGTTGCAGCGACGCCGGTGATCGGACGCCAGACCCCGGTGTAACCGATCACGCGCCCGCCATCGCCGAGCGCCACTTTGAAGTCGCCGCCGCCGCCGACGATCGGTAGCTGCTCCTGCTTGCCGGTCTCGCGCACGACATTCAGCTTGACCGAGTAGTTGACCTGCACGTCGAGCGAAGTCTTGTCGCGGGGGTTGCCGTTGTCTGGCGACACAGCCGTTTCCGCGAAACCTGCGAAGTTCGTGACGAGATTCTTGTCGCCTGCGGGCAGAACCTGCGCCGACTTCAGGAACTCATCCGCGAGCTGTCTCGCCTTCTCGCGATCCGGCAGACTCGGCTTCAGCGCCGTGTTCCACAACTGTTTCGGATCTCGCAGGAACATCCCGCCGCTCGCTTTCTCGATCTCGAGCTGCGTCATGCCGACGTTCTGAATGAGCAGAGTCTTCGTCTCGCGCGTCTCCAACTTCGCGGGCGGCCGGCCGCCGTAAACGCTATAGAGCACCGCGGCGCCGCGGGCTTCGCTGACTTCGGCCGTGCCGAGTTGATAGATGGGTAACTGTTCCGCCATTGCCAGCGGTCCAGCAAGTGCGAGCAGCACAGCGCTGCCCACCCGAGCTGTTGATCGTACCGATCGTGTCATCATGTCCGTCGCTCCTTGGTGAATGACGGACAGAAACTAGGGATCAGTACACGAACCAACAATCGGCCAGCCGTTCATCGACCATTGGTACGGTGCCAGGTGGTCGGCGGGGCCAGGGGAACCGGGATAGCTCTTTCCGGCGCGGCACCGTGGTCCGGCATGAACGCAAGCTGCTGTACTTGCTTCGAGTGCGCCGTACAATCGCGAGCCTGAAAACAAAACGCTGGAAGCAAAAACCGTCATGACCATCGAGCGCGCCATTCCATTTCTGCTCACGACCGTACTCTTAATCGGTTGCGCCAAGCAGCCGCAGGCCGAGGCGCCAGCGCCACAACCGGCATCTTCTCCAACCACGGCAGCAGCGCCGACGACCGATGCAAGCGTCAAGGGCTTCAAGATCGGTGTGTTCTCAGCAATGGCGCTCGCCGATGGAGGAATGACTGTTCCGAACGATGCGAAGACCATTGGCATCGGTCATTCGTCCGAAGAAATCGCCGAGCTCTTGAGCGCCGCCGGCGTTTCGACGACTGAACTGTCGCTGGACGTTCATCCGCTGTTGGTGAAAGCGGGCGACAAGGTGCTGCTGTTCGATACCGGCGCCGGCAAGAACATGGGCGCCAGCGTTGGCAAGCTGCACGACTCCATGAAGCAGGCCGGTGTCGATCCGGCGAGAGTCACGGACATTTTCATTTCGCACGTGCACGGCGATCACGTCGGAGGCCTGGTCGATGCCAATGGAGCGCTCGCATTTCCCAACGCAACGATTCATCTATCCAAGCCCGAATGGGAATTCCTGAAAGCCTTGGGAGAGCAGGGCGCTGCCAAGGTGGGCATAAACAACTACGCGGCATTTGTCGCTGCGATTACGCCCAAGATCGCAGCGTTCGCGCCGGGTAGCGACCTCATCCCGGGCGTGGTGAAGGCCGTCGAGATCAAAGGTCACACGCCGGGTCACTCAGGATATCGGATCACTTCCGGCGCCGACTCGGTGCTGTACATCGGCGACACTGCCCATCACTACATCGTGTCGGTGCAGAAGCCCGATTGGACGATCGCCTTCGATACCGACGCGCCGACAGCTCAGGCAAGCCGCAAAGAACTCATCGCACAGAGCGCGGCTTCGGGACAGCGCATCTACGCTGTTCACTTCCCATTCCCCGGCCTGGGTACGTTCGAGAAACAGGGCGATGGCTATGTCTGGAAAGCGGAGCCGTTGTGAGTTGAAGCGCCGAGCGCGTGATCGGTGCCCGCATCGTCCGCATGGCCCAGATCGACGAGCCGCTTGTTCTTCAACAGAAAAGTGCCGAAAGAAAACTGGAAGGAGATCTGGATTGCGTGAATTCCGGATCTGCAACATGCGCAGGGAGGGCTCTGTATGTCCGACGACAACTCAACCGAACGACGTCTAGTCAGAATCGCCAACTGTTTGTTATGGGGTGGTGGGATTGTTCTCGTCCTTACGCTCCTCCTTTATCGATATGGTCTGCCTTATG
>DATELY010000214.1:0-6991 GCA_035276085.1 Steroidobacteraceae bacterium
CCAAACGAATGCCGAACAATCCCGTGCTCGTGGCAGTGGAAGGTGCCGCTGCAATCAGGATGCGGGCAGGAGCCGCTCCTGCATTGAATGTGTACTGCCCTTCTCCGATCCAGTCATCGATCAACGCGTCGGCTTGCGCGACCGCCACACGCAAAGAAGTCAGGCTCGCCGGAAAACCGAAGTCCTCGACCTGAAGCTTGTACGCACCCGCGGCGAGCGCAGCCGAGTTCGCGGCATAGATGCTCGGTGTTTTTGGGTCTGGATCGACATCACCGATCAGGACACTCGCATAGACCGGTGTTGCACCCTGCGAGATCCTGACCGCGATGCTGCCCACACCCACCGCGCCGTTCGGCTCGACCGATGAGTACAGCTTGATCTGTCCCGCATTGGCAGTGAAATCCACTCCCGCCGTTTCTCCCGGCTGACTATGCAGGAGTTGACTGCCTTGGATGATCAACGTCTTGAAGCTCGTCAGCGACTGAGGAAACTGTGCATCGCTGGTCTTCAGCGTGTACGTTCCCGTCGTTGGCAGGTTTACGGTCACGGGTACAGGCAAAGTTCCGACCGCCTGAATCACATCCTTGATCACAGGACCGGAAGGATCGGCGCTCACGTTTACGCCATATAAGCCGGCTGAACCTGCAGTGACATGCGCTTGCACACTCACCACGTACTCGCCTTGCTGTGACGCATTGAAGGATGCAGGAAAGGTGCTCACACCTGTAGGCCCAAATAATGGAGTGCCATCGGGCAGAAGAACGTTTGCATCAAGTGACTGCAGCGCCGCTGGAAACGCTTGGTCGACGAGGTTCAGTGAATAGTTGCCTGCCACGTCAATCTGAACCGGAATGAGCGCCACGAACGCCGTATCGCTCGGCACTCCAGCCGCATTCACGGAGCCCGCCTCATCCACCAGCGCGGTCCCGCCACTCACGCTGCTCACGCGGATTGAATACAAGCCGGATTCCTGTCCGCTATCCGTCTCGCCCAACACGTGAATACGGTAGTCGCCCGCCTCGGCGGTGAAGGTGTCGATTCCCGTTTCACCAGGACCCAGATCGATCTGCGCAACGGTCTGCCCGTCGTGCACGATGACCGCTCGCAATCTCGCAAGCGGCGCTGGAAGACCTCGATCACGGAGCTCGAACTCGTACGTACCCGCCGTTGCAATAGCGAATGTCTTGGCCGGCGGCAGCGCGAAGGCTGCTTCGGTCGTGGCCACCATCTCGCTGGTCGCAAGCACGGTCTCCGCATGCACACTCATCGTGGGCACGCAAGCTGCGGCCATACCAGTCGCAATGGCGATGAAGCGGAAAAACAGACGCATGACGATCCCTTCGCGCGCGAGCGCGCTCTGACGATTCTTTAGTTGGTTGATAAAACGCGCGGTCAGCCGGCTTGCGTAAGCTGCTCCAACGTCGCACGCGCTTCTTGATGACCGTGGAATTCCCTTCCCGATGCCACGGCGGCAGCGAGGTTCTTCATGGCCTCTCCCTTATCACCCGCGCGCAGCTGCGCCATCCCTAAGTGATAACGCATCAGCGGTGACTCCGGCACTTTCTCGACAGCCTGCTGCAGCAGCGACACGGCGTCCGCGAATTCGCCGCGCTTGTACTTCACCCAGCCGCGTGTGTTGAGGAATGCCGGATTCGTTTCGTTCTGCAGCTTCGTCGACAGCTCGTAGGCCCGATCGAGGCTCGCGCGATCGTCGCGATAGCTCACCAGGAGCATGGCCAGGTTATTGGCGGCTGTGATGGACTGCGGCTCGCGCTTGACCAGCTCGTCATAGGTGCGAATGGCATCGTCCGTGCGCCCCTGTCGTTCATACAAGGCCGCAAGGTCTGTGGCCAGGGCGGCTGCTCCCTTCGTCGCCTTCACGCCACGTTCGAGCGTTGCAAGAGCAGCATCGGAATTCTTGGCGGCGAGATGCGCGACCGCCAGACCGCGATAGGGACTCCACCACTGACTGGCCTTCGCGATCGCCGACTCGAATACCGCTGTTGCCGACTGCAGGTCTCCGCGTGAGGTGAGGATCTCACCTTTCAGGTTGAGAGCAATGACGTTGTCCGGCTGCTTCGCGATGACATCATTGAGCCGCGCCAATGCTCGTTCCGGTTGCTTGCGTGCCAGATCCAGCCGCACAAGGGCGGCCAGTGGCTCGGCGGCATCCGGCTTGATCTCGAGCGCACGCTCGTAAGCGACCGCGGCCTTGTCCGGCTCTTTGTGCGACTCCGCCACCACTCCTTGCAGGTAATGGCCCAGCGGAATCTCCGGGTGCGCCCGGACGATTTCGTTTGCAGTCAGCTCGGCGGCCTGCAGGTCGCGCAATTGAGCCTGCACGCGAAACAGTTGCTCCAGCGCTGCGACATCCCCGGGCGTCTCCTTGACGATCTGCTCGAGAATCGGTCTCGCCTCTTCCGCCTTGCCACCGCGCACCAATAGTTGCGCCAAGTCCATGCGCGTGCCCGTGTCCCCGGGATTCTCCTGCACTGCCGAACGCAGCAGCTCTTCCGCCAACGGCGTCTCGTGGTTCTGCAGGTGCGCGCGCGCCAGCGCACGCTTGATATTCGTAGCGGTCGGCCGGTCGCGCAGCACTGCGCGCAAGTCCGCGATCGCTGCCGCCGTATCGCCTCGCGCCAGCGCAAGATTGCCGCGCAACAGCAGCGCGTCGTTGTCACGCGGGTTCTCCTTCAGCACCTCTTCAATGAGCTTCGCGGCAGGTTCCACCTGCTGTTTTTGTACGAGCAACGCGGCGAGCCGATTGCGCGCCATCAGCGCTTCGGGCTTGGTGTCGAACCGGCGAATGAGGTCGCGGTACTCGACCTCGGCCTTGTCACGCTTGCCGCTCGACTCGTAGAAGCGCGCGAATGCCAGCTTGAGCTCACCGTTGTCCGCGTCGGACTGGATGAACTGCCGCCATTGCTGTTCCGCCTGCTCGAAGCTGCGATTGGACTGCATCATCTGCACCAATGCGATCTTCGCGCTGACGTCATCGGGCGCCATTGCAATGGCCTCACGCAGCGTGGTTTCGGCGCGATCGATGTCCTTGCGCATCAGATAGAAGCGAGCCAGGCGATAGCGATGCGGCAACTCCTTGGGCTTGAGCTCCACGACCTTGCGCAGTTGCGCTTCAGCGACGTCGGGCCGCTCGTGTTCGAGCTCGAGCTCAGCGAGGATCACCCGCAGATCCGTGCTGGCGGGCACGTGCTGCAGCCCGGACTGGATCACCTCAATGGCCTTGTCGCTGCGCGCGTTCTGACGATACAGCGAAGCCAGCAGAGCAATTGCGTATTCATCTCCTGGCGCGCCGGCGACCGCCGCTTCTGCATCTTCGAATGCTCCAGGGACGTCTTGTCGTTGCGCTCGCGCAGCGCCACGGACCGTCAACAACTGAGGATTCTTGGGGTCCTGCTTCAGACCCTCCTCTACGAGCGGCAGCACACGATCGATCGCACCGCCCACCAGGAACAATCGCGCCAACGCAGCGCGCGCCGCGTGGTGCGCAGGGTCGCTGTCGATCGCGGCCTGATAGTGGCCCACCGACTGTCGCGGATCTCCGAGTTTTTCCGCCGTGCGTCCCGCATCGTATTGCGCCGTCGCATCCTTTGGATCGATCTGGAGCGCATTGCTGAACTCGACACGTGCCTTTTCATAGTTGGCAGCAGCGAAATACTGCTCGCCCTTTTCTATGTAATGAGCCTTGCGTTGTTCAGCACCGGTGCAACCCGCTGTGTGGGTCAGCGCGAGCGCAAGTGACACGGCACCCAACAACCGCAGTGTCGGTTTCATATACAAATTCTGGTGACAGGGACGCCCGCGAGGGCCAAGAATGTTCGAATCGTTGCGAGACGATCGTAGGCGGGCGACTTGACGACTGTGTGACAGCTAATGCGCTACACACCGCGCAGCAAGCACATCAGCGCCAGACTCAGGCAGGCGGCACACGGCACCCGCCACATGCGTCCGGCAACGCCGAGCAACGACTCGAGTCCATAAAGCAGCGCAATCAACTTCGCAATGCTCGTACTCACTGCGGGAATCGAGAACGCGCCCGGCAGATTCGGCACGGCGAGCGCCGCGAATACAACCAGCACATCGAGCGAGGTAAGGCGGAAACGTCGATCAGCGGACAGTCGCAAGCGAATGACGATGGCAAGGGTCAGTGCAATGAAGATGATCCACTCCCCCACCGGTGCCAGCTCGCTGACCGAGGCTCCAACTTGTGAATCGAAATACACTGCCATGACGATCGTCGTGTACAGCGCACACTTCTCGGGCCATCCCGTGGACTCGCTCGACCACTTTCGTACGAGGGCATGAAGGAGGATTGCAGCGATCACACCGGCCATGATGCGCACATCCGGACTGGGTAACGGCAGCGCAGCGCCGACGAGCAACAGATAAATCGCCATGGTCACCGAGACCGTCATCAGCGCCCATCGCGGCAGCCGCTGGGGTCGAGTGCTCCAATACAGCATCCGGCTCAACGAGCCCCGAGCGATTTCGGGGCTGGCCGCACGTCGCAAGGTCCAGCCCCAACGGGTCGCCCAATGCAGCGCCACCAGAACTATCAGCGCGTAAACGCAGAATGCCGTGAGGATCAGCAGATCGCTTTCGAAGCGCATGAACCACGCAGCCACGAACAGTGCTGCCTGCAGGCAGTAAATGATGACCACGGCCTCGTGATGGTCGAAACCGTAGGTCAACAGGCGATGATGAATGTGATTGCGGTCCGCTGAGAACGGGGAGCGGCGCGCCAGGATCCGTCGCGTCATGACCATGAGCGTGTCGATGATGGGAACACCCAACAGCAGCAACGGAAGTGCCGTGCTCAGTGGCGAGGATTTTTCCTGGGTCAGTACGATCGACAGCACACCGGCCGAGAAGCCCAGGAGCTGACTGCCCCCATCGCCCATGAACACACGCGCTGGATGTGTGTTGAAGCGCAGGAAACCCAGAATCGCGCCGACACTTGTCAGCGCGACCGCACCAACGAATGGATGGCCAGATTTCAACGACAGCAGTGCCAGCGCGGACAACGATAGCAACGTCGTTCCGCCTGCCAGGCCATCCAGACCATCAGCCAGGTTGATGGCATTCGTCACGCCCAGAATGAAGAAGAATGTCAGCGGTGCGGCGACCCATCCGGGCAACTCGTAGCGATCGACCAGCGTCAGACTGCTGATGCTGATGTCGCCCCACACCATGACGATCAGCACGGCAACGATCTGACCCACGAACTTCGGTCCCGCCGCGAGCGTGAAGCGATCGTCGATCACACCGAATATCAACAGCACGATCACTCCCGCGAGGTACGCGGGCATCGGCTGCGCGAAGTCCCTGAACAATGTCAATCCGAGCAGCAGCCCGATCGCCATGGCGATGCCGCCCACGCGGGGAATCGGGGTGGAATGGACCTTCCGGTCGCCCGGAGCATCCAATACCTGCCAGCGACCGGCCACCTGCATGAGTGGCGGAATCAACGCCATCGTCACGGTCATGGCGACCAGGAAGCCCAGCATCCAGTCCATGACGTCAGCTCTCAATTGGGAATGTGGCGTTCCAGACGCGGCACGACGTTCGCCGCGAACTGCTGCAGGCGCAGATCCACGTCTTCGACCTTCTCGTCCGGCTGCCAGGGTGTCACCAGGCGT
Source organism: Steroidobacteraceae bacterium (assembly GCA_035276085.1). Classification (GTDB taxonomy): domain Bacteria; phylum Pseudomonadota; class Gammaproteobacteria; order Steroidobacterales; family Steroidobacteraceae; genus DATELY01. Next base: position 5,658 of record DATELY010000214.1, read on the forward strand.
ACCATGGCGCCGTCGGTGCGGGAGCGGGTGAGCCCATCCCAGAACAGGTACCACTTCACCACGTATTCGTTGGTGATCGTGCGGCCTCGCTGCTGGAACCAGTAATAGACGACCTGCCGCGACTCGTGCGCCTGAATGATCACGCGATTCACGTGCACCGGCCTGCCCGCGACGGACACCCCGGTCAGCTCGATCTGCTTCAGCTCCGTGATCTGCCAACCGCCGGCAGGCAGGCACGCGCGTGGGGAATGCGCAGCCTCGCCCGCGCGCTGTGCGTCGTACCACGCAATGTAAAGATTCACCATGTCGCGCGAGCCGCGCATGTAGTTGGACACGATGTAGTCGTCGAGTTTGAGGGCATCCAGATAGATCCGTTCGAGCGCTTCACGGCGTCCCGTCCATGATTCGAGCTGATTGGGAAACATGGAGAATGACTCCCGCTGCGGAACGACGTGCGCGCGGGTCGGCATCAGCTGCGTGGCAATTGCCGTAGCCGCCAGCACGGCAACACTCGCGATGAGAGGCTTCGGCACGCTCGAGAGCATCGGTGCTCGCAGTCCGCCACGGGCCGGCCATTCCAGCCCGAACACCTCATGCCGTGGTCGCCGGTCCGCTCCGATGCGCATCAGCAGTGACATCTCAGCCAGCAGGATGCCCGCACTGAGCATGAACACCACCCATCCCTGAAAATCGTGCAGCAGCCCCTCGGCCATGCTGATGCCCCAGTACTCCACCGTGATGCCGATCACTCCAATGCGCAGGCTGTTCATCAACACTGTGACCGGAATGCTCGAAAGGAACAGCGTGACGCGCTTCCACAACGCCGTCTTGAAGAAGTACGCCATGATGAAGCCGAGTGTCATGAGCGGAAACAGATAGCGCAGCCCGTCACAGGCCTCCGCCACCTGCAGTTTGTAGGTGCCGAGATCGATCACGTTGCCTTCGACGGCCACGCTGATGCCGAGCAAGCGGATCACGCTGACTCCGACCTGCGAGGAGATCAGCTGCAAGTGCGTGGAGAACTTCTGCAGCACGAACTCCGGCAGTGGAATCATGAACAGCAGGATCAGCAATGGCACGAGCAGCCGACGGAACGCCTGTCCGCCGACGAGAGAAAGCACGAAGCCATACAGAACGATCAGCAGTGCGTATTGCTGCAGGATATAGAACGTGCCGACGTCGCCAATGACCTTGATCCCAATGCCTAGCAACACCAGGCTCACACCCCACCACGACCCTGCAAGACGTTCGCGCGCCACCGCTGGCCACCGCTGCCAGATCAGGAACGCGGCGATGAGCGGAATCAGAACGCCATGGCTGTACTCCTCGCGCTC
>DATELY010000215.1:0-28875 GCA_035276085.1 Steroidobacteraceae bacterium
GCGGCCCCCGCTGTCGCAAGGGAAGGGACGCAATGCGGGCAGCGTGGTTCAGATCACGCTGGGTTCAGATCTCCACCGCCCCGCGTCCCACCTCCAGCACTCGTCCCGCGACGAAGATGTTCCTTCCTGCATCCACCCGCAGATGCAGTTGCGACGGGCGATTGATGTACTCCCCCTGCCAGATCACGCGCTCGAGCGAAGTGGAACAGCCCGTGGCGAGGTACCAGCCGCCCAGGTTGGCAGCCGCGGAGCCCGTTGCCGGATCTTCGGCAATGGCCGTTCCGCGGCCGAAAAAGAAACGGGCCAGCACACCCTCGCCACAGTCGGCCCAGACGTAAGCGAGGCAGCGCTCGTCGGACGTGCTGCCATAGCGTGCGAGCAACCGGACGTCGGGTTTGGTGCGTGCAACCGCAGCGACCGACGTCAGCGGAATGATCAGCTGCTCGGCACCGGTGTTGACCCAGAGCGGCTGCGCGCCGATGTCTTCCGTCTTCAATCCCAGCATCGAGGCGAGCTGCTCGCGTGAAGCTTCGGGCGGACGCGCCTTGGGTGCGTTGGCGCGCAAGGTCCAGGTATCGCCGTGCGCCAGAACCGGGATGATGCCGGCCTGCATCTGCAATGTGATCTCGTCGCCCGCGTCGCGCAACTCGCGCACCGCATGGGCGGTGCCCAGGGTGGGATGTCCGGCGAAGGGCATTTCGAATGCCGGGGTGAAGATCCGCACGTGTGCGGTGGCCGTGTCGCTCGGCAGGACGAACGTGGTCTCCGACAAATTGAACTGCAATGCGAGTGCCTGCATCTGCTCGTCCATGAGCCCGCGTGCATCTTCGAACACGCACAGCGGATTGCCCGAGAAACGATCGGACTCCAGCGCGAATACGTTGAGCAGACGGAAGGAATACTTCATCGGTTGGCACTGCCTTTCTAGTTATGAGAGACCAGAGCATGCCGGAACCGCGGCGCGGTAAACAGATGTCGCGACGCTCTCGCTGCGAGATATCCGGCCCGATCCCGATCGAGTGCACTGGACTTGCCTGTTCGGGCAGCTTGAGAGCACATTTGCGCCGTCGCTCACTTGCCCACGCGCCATGAACACCACCACGACCGACCGTGACATTCCGCTCGCAACCGGCGGAGAACGCACCATTTGGACCGGCACGCCGTCCCACCTCATCAACCTGCCCCAGTACCTGCTCTGGGGCGCCGTGTTCGTTGCCTTGATCGTGCTCGGCATGACGATGTGGAATTCGATGATGCTGAATCTGCCGCACGGCATGGTGTGGCTGATGGTGGCATTCGCCACCGTGCCGCTGTTCATCATTGCCTGGAAGTGGCTCGTGCTGGCCAACACTCGCTACGAGTTGACCACGCAGCGCCTGCGCACGCGGACAGGCGTGCTCAACAAGCACCTGGAGGAGCTGGAGCTCTATCGCGTCCGCGATTACCGGCTGGAGCAACCCTTTCACCTGCGCTTGTTTTCGCTGGCGAACATCATCCTGACGAGTGCGGATCGCTCGACACCCATCATCGTGCTGCGCGCCGTCCCGCGCGGAGAAACGATTCGCGAGGAGATGCGCACGTACGTAGAGGAGTCGCGCCGCCGCCGCGGAGTGCGCGAGGTGGATCTGGATCAGACGAGTGTCTAGCTGCAGCGGGCAATTTGAGATCGTGGTCTGCGCTGGCTGGTCGGCTGGCCAGAAAGCTTTGTCGAAACCTTCTGGCCAGCTAGCCAGCAAGCCAGCGGCCAGCAAGCCAGCCATCAGAATCCCCTAGCCAACCCCTTCCACCGCCACCTCGCACGCCGCCAGGCGATTCTTCCCGGCCGACTTCGCCCGATACAGGGCTTCATCCGCGCGGCGATACATCGCATCGAATCCTTCGGTCCCTGGGGTTTCCGAGCAGATGCCGATGGAAACGCTGAAGGCGGGGCGGCCTTGCCCGGAGGCGGCTTCTGCGCTCTCGAGGATGCGGTGAGCGATGTCGTGGGCCCCGCGGTTGTCGCAGTTCGGCGCGAACACCAGGAACTCATCGCCGCCCAGGCGGGCGGCCAGGTCGCGGTCGCGGATGCTTTCGCGCAAGGTCGCAGCGAGGCTGACGATCACGGCATCGCCGGCGGCATGGCCGTGAGTGTCGTTGATGTGCTTGAGATCGTCGATGTCGACGAGCAACGTCGCGTAGCTGCGCTCCCGTCGCGCGAGCGCGTTGCGGATCGCTTCCATCACACCGCGGCGGTTGAGGAGGCCCGTGAGCTCATCGCGTACCGAGGTTTCGTAGTGCGCCAGGATGCGCCGTTCCAAGCCGCGGTGATACGACGCGATGATGGCGCCGATGAGGATCGAGGCGATGAGCGCCGCAACCACACTGCCGATCAGAATCGCGCGAAAGCGCTGCTCCCGCGCCAGGTAGTAATTCAGGTCGAAGTCCACGCCGACGAAGCCGCTGTAGCGGCCCTGTCGATCGAGGATCGGCGTGTGGCCGGTGAGGAAGTCGCCGAAATCATCGCGTTGAAAATCCGGATAGACCCAGGTCTCACCGCGCGCCACGCGCGCCAACCAGCGTTGCGGATCGACTTCATCCGAGCGGAAGTGCTCCATGTACTTGGAGCCCTTGCGATCGGAGTGCTGTGCGATGACCGGTGCGTTGGCCGTGTCGAGCACGAAGTAGGTTTGCCCATCGCGCTCCATCATCGTGTAGACGTAGAACGCCTCGGGTATCGCTTGATGAAAGCGCACCAGCGGCGCGAGCAGACGATCGTACTTTTCCTGCGTGAAGTTCGCGGGGTCCATCAGCTCGCGATGCAAATCGCCGTCGACCGTGCTCGCGGCGAGACGTGCGATCTGCGCCACGTGCGTCCGCAACACATCCAGGCGCGCCTGTTTCGACAGCCATTGCGGCACGAGCACGATTGTCAGCAGCACGAGCGCTGCGACGAGCGTGACGGTGACGAAAACGGAAACGCGAAAAGGGCGGCGCGAGGCGGTCATTGCAATCGATGGCGCGTGCGTGATCCGTGCTCAGCCCGCGATGTGACGCGCGACGTGATCGACTTCGTCGCCGCTGCCGATGATCACGCTGCAGCGCTGATGAATGTCCGTCGGCTTGACATCGAGAATGCGTTGCCCGGGTGCGCACAAGGCCTTGCCGCCCGCCTGCTCGATCAGCATGGCCATGGGATTTGCTTCGTACATGAGACGCAGCTTGCCCTTCGGCGCCTTCTTCGTGGGCGGATACATGAACACGCCACCCTGCAACAGAATACGATGCACATCGGCGACCATCGCGCCGACGTAGCGGCTGGAGTAACCCTGCTCCTGCGCCCAGTTGAGATAGTTCTGATAGCCCTGCGGAAAACTCGCGCGATTGCCTTCGTTGACGGAGTAGCACTTGTTCGTGTTCGGAATGCGCAGACCCTCGGCGACGCGGATGAACGCGCCGTAGTTCGGATCGAGCACGAACATGTCCACACCGAGACCGATGCTCAGCACGAAGACCGTGGACGAGCCATACAGTACGTAACCCGCCGCCACCTGCTCCGTCCCACACTGCAGTAGCGATTCTTCGGCTTTCGGCGAGCGCCGGTCCTTGCGCAGGATGCTGAAGATCGTGCCCACGGCGCCGCAGATGTCGAGATTGGACGACCCATCGAGCGGATCGAACAGCACGCAGTACTTGCGCTCGTTGCTGTCATCGCTGCGCAGGATCACCGGCTCGTCGTTCTCCTCGGATGCAACGATGGCGACGCCTTCGCGCCCGCCCAGCGTACGCAGCAGTATCTCGTTGGCGATGACGTCGAGCTTCTGCTGTTGCTCGCCCTGCACGTTCTGTTGTCCGACCGTGCCGAGCACGTCATCGAGGCGCGCGCGGCGCACGTGGGCAGCGATCATCTTTGCGGAGATCGAGAGTGCCGACAGGATCCAGGAGAACGCGCCGGACGCCTCCGGATAGCGGTTCTGCTGCTGCAGGATATGGGACTGCAGCGTGACGATGCTGGGTTCGGGCGTGGTCGGATGGGAAACGGCGACGGACATGCGGTGGCCTCGATCGAATCGCGCGGGGAGTGTGGAGGATCGTCCGACGCTATTTAGCAGCGTGCAGCGGCGCCTGTCCACGAAGCCCGCATTTCCTGCAGCAATGGCATGAAAAAATGCCGCGGAACCGGGCCCGCCCGCGTTCGTTTCGCTCCTGTCTGAATTGCCCGATGGACCTCATGCGATACCTTGCGCTTGCCAGCGACTACGACAATACCCTTGCCACCGACGGCCGCACGCCGCCTGCCGTGCTCGACGTGCTACGCCAGTTGCGCCAGTCCGGCCGCAAGCTGATCCTGGTGACCGGGCGCGAGTTGCCCGATCTGTTGACGGTGCTGCCCGAGATCGACCTGTTCGATCGCGTCGTTGCAGAGAATGGCGCCCTGTTGTACCGGCCTCACGATCGCAGCGATACCTTGCTGGCCGAACCGTTTCCAGAGAAGTTCCTGCAGGCGCTACGCACACGCGGTGTACCCGTGAGTGCGGGCCGCAGCATTCTGGCGACGGTGCAGCCGCACGAGACCGCCGTGCTCGAATGCATTCGCGAATACGGTCTGGAGCTGCAAGTCATCTTCAATCGCGAAGCCGTCATGATCCTGCCTTCGGGCACGAACAAGGCAACGGGTTTGCAGGTGGCGCTGCGCGAGCTGCAACTCTCGCCCCACAATCTCGTGGCCATCGGCGATGGCGAGAACGATCACGCCTTCATCGAGGTGTGCGAGTGTGCCGTCGCGGTGTCGAACGCGGTGCCATCGCTGTGCGAGCGGGCGGACTTCGTTACGACTGCGCCGGCCGGTGCGGGCGTCGTGCAAGTTGCTGAAGCGCTGCTGCGCGATGATTTTACCGCGGCGGGCGCGCGACTCAGACGGCATCACTTGTCACTGGGTGTGACACCATCGGGCGAGCCTCTGCTCATTCCATCGTATGGTCAGACGTTGATGGTGACCGGTGCATCCGGCGCTGGGAAGTCGAGCTTCGCCACGGGTTTCCTGGAGCAGCTCGGTCGCCGCAATTATCAATTCTGCATCGTCGATCCGGAAGGCGACTACGAGCACTTCGAAGGTGTGGTGAGCCTCGGCAGTCCGCAAGCTGCGCCCGTCATCGCCGATGTCGTCAAGCTACTCGAAAATCCGTCTGACAACGTTGCCGTGAACCTGCTGGGCGTGAAGCTCGAGGATCGCCCCGCCGTTTTTCGCGAGCTGTTCTCCACGCTGAGCACGATGCGCGCACGGTTCGGTCGTCCACACTGGCTCGTCATCGACGAGGCGCATCATCTGCTGCCCGACACGGATGTGCATACGGACTCGGTTCCGGCCGAACAGCACCAAGGGCTGATCCTGATCACGGTGCACCCGCAGCGGGTGTCTCGGACGCTGTTGCAACGAGTGAATGCCCTGGTTGCGATCGGCGCTACGCCCGGCGATTCCGTGCGCGAGTTTGCGGCAGCGGCCGGCCTTGCCGTACCGATGCTCGCGTCGACGGATTCGCAGCCAGCGGGTGAAGCCCTGGCATGGTTGCGCGGCGTGCGCGACGAGATTGTCCACTTCAACTATGAGCAGCCTGCGACGGAGCGCAAACGGCATCGACGCAAGTACGCTGCGGGCGATCTCGGCGCCGAGCAGAGTTTCTACTTCCGTGGCCCGGCATCGAAGTTGAACCTGCGTGCCCAGAATCTGCAGATGTTCACGCACATCGCCGCCGGCGTGGATGATGAGACATGGTTGCATCACCTGCGGCGCGGTGACTACTCGCGGTGGTTCGCTGAGTTCATCAAGGACGAGGACCTCGTACGTGCCGCGCGTGCGATCGAGCAGGATGAAGCGCTGTCCGCCAGCGAAAGCCGGCGGCGGTTTGGCGAGGAAATAGAGCAGCGCTATACAGCATCCGCCTGAGACGAGTCGCGCGCCGACGGCTGTTGTCTCCGTGCTTCCGTTCGCACGTAAACGCGTTTGCGAGTTGCTCCTCCCTCGCGCTCATCCTTTGCCTGAGAGCGTGTGCCGGAAAACTGCAACGGGCCTTCCAGTTTTCGCATTTGCAGGGCTGCCGTGAGGGGCGAGCAGGATTCTGTGATCACACGCGATGTTCCAGGCGTCCGATGGCTTTAAAGAAGCGCATCGATCTGCCTATATATGAACGATGTCAGTCACTCGCACACTCGACCAGCTCTATCGGCCGCGCAGCCTGCGGTTCACGATGCTGCTCGCGTTGGGCCTGGGCTTCCTGTTGCTGGCCGTGTCGCAGTACCTCATCGCGGGCATCTTTCTGCGGCAACAACTTCAGGAACGGGAGATCGCGGATGCGTTCGGTCGCCTCGACGGCCTGCAACGCGCGGTGGCCCTGGTCGCCGACGATCTGCAGTCCAGCGCCTCGGACTGGAGCAACTGGGACGACTCCTACGACTACGTGCAGACGCGCAACCCCGACTTCATCGCAACGAACGTAGATCCGCAATCGCTCACGCGCCTGCGCCTGAACCTGTTCGTCATGCTGGACGAGCGTGGCGATGTCGCGCATGCCAGCGTGCAACCGGAGCCGCTTGCCCCGCTGGCGCCGGCACCGGAGGATCTGGTCGAACGACTGTCTCGAGATCCACTGCTCCTGCCTCGCAACACGTCCTTCACCGGACTCGTGACGAGCTCGCAGGGTGTCTACCTGGTCAGCTCGTTTCCCGTGCACAGCTCGCAACCCAGCTCGCCCGCGAAGGGCCGGCTGATCATGGGTCGCCTCATCAGCGCCGTCGTGCCCACGATCGCTCGCATCACGACGGTGGATGTCGACTTGCTGGCTCCGGGCGTCGACACGACCCTCGACGGCGCGGCGGTTCATCGCCGTGGTGTGCACACACTGCATGCCGTCGATGACGATCATCTCGAGGTGTACACGCAATTGCACGGGCCGCACGGGGAGACGGCGGCGGTGTTGCATGCCGTGATCAAACGTCAGCTACAGGGAACGTTGACACATGCGCAGCATTGGCTGCTGGCGCTGACCGTGTTGATCGCATTGCTTTGCTGCGTCTTGAGCATCCTGTATATCGAACGCAAGGTCGTGCGGCCGATCACGGGTCTTGCACGCCAGCTCGAAGCGGTAGCGGAGGCGCCCGATACGTTGCCGCGCGTGGAGCCGATGGATACGGCGGCAGAGCTGACCGTCCTCAGCTACTCCATCAACGACATGTTGAGCAGGATCGAAGCCGAGCAGCACCTGCGTCGCGAGCACGATGCCGTCGTTCGTGCCAATCAGCTCAAGTCGGAATTCCTCGCTACGATGAGCCATGAGATCCGCACACCGATGAACGGCGTGCTGGGTATGTGCGAGCTCCTGCAGCGCACGGAGCTCGACGCGCGACAGCGGCGCCTTGCGGACACGATTCTGCGCTCGGGCCGTGCCCTGCTGTGCATGCTCAATGACGTGCTCGACTACTCGAAGATCGAGGCGGGCAAGATCGAGCTGGTGCCGGCCGAGTTCGTCATCGCCGAGCTCATCGAGAGCGTCGCGGCGACGTTCGGTGCGGAAGCACAAAAGAAGCATCTGCTGCTGCACGCGGAGATTGCGGCCGACGTGCCCACGCGCGCGATCGGCGATCAACAGCGGCTGCGACAGGTGCTGCTCAACCTCGTGAGCAACGCGATCAAGTTCACCCACGCCGGTAAGGTGCAGATCTCGTGCACCGTCGAAGACTTCGGCGCGGAATACGTGGGCTTGCGCTTCGACGTGAGCGATAGCGGCGTCGGCATTCCGCTCTCCGCCCAGGCGCGAATTTTCGAGCCCTTCGTGCAAGCCCATCATGGCGATCGCCAGGCGCAGGGTGGAACCGGGTTGGGTCTCGCCATCGCGCGGCGCCTCGTGCTGGCGATGGGCGGGGAGATCAGCCTGCACAGTCGACCGGACACAGGCTCGACGTTCTCGTTCACCGTCGAGCTCGAGCGTGCCGCGTCCCAGGTTGCGCACGAGCAGGAAGCTGCGATGGCCACGGGCATGCGTTTCGCGAACGCGGCTTCCCCGCGGATACTGCTCGTCGAAGACAACGCGGTGAATCGCGAAGTCATGTGCAGCATGCTGGAGCAGATGAACTGCACCGTCACGGCAGTCGAGAATGGCGCCCAGGCGGTGGAAGCGTGCACGCACTCTGTCTACGACATGGTGATGATGGATTGCGAGATGCCAGTGATGGATGGTCATGCCGCCACCCGCGAAATCCGGGACATCGAGCGCGCGCTCTGTCGTCCGGAAGTGCCCATCGTCGCCGTGACGGCAAACGTGACCAGTGCGAATCAACAGCGGTGCTTCGAATCGGGAATGAGCGTGTTCATCACCAAGCCGGTATCGCAGGCGCGGTTGACGCTGCTGTTGACGCAGTTGTTTCGGGGGGCGAGTCGGAACGGGCAGCTGGCGAGTTGAGGATCCGCTTGCCATTTGCGTCCCTTCCCTTGCGAAGCGGGGGCCGCTCCTGCGCATCCATGCGCCCGCGCCATTCGTGCATCCCTGCACATCAGAACGACCGGAGGAAGTGGCGCGCCAGGACAGGATGGGGGTGTCGCGTTTAGCGCATCGCCTTCACGAGCGCCCCCACCTAACCCTCCCCCGCTTCGCAGGGGAGGGGATCAGATTGTCATGCGCACCAACGCCAGCCATCACGCGCTTGCTGGCTCCTGACGCTGTCGCATCTGGCGTAGCACGCGATCGAGCGCGTGGCCCAGATCTTCCACGGTGTTGGGTTTCAGGATGAGCTCGCGAATGCCGCGCTCACGCGCCACTTCGCGGTCTTCCGGGCGCACGTAGCCGGAGGTCATCAGCACGGCAAGATCCGCGCGCACCTCGCGCACGGCGGCTGCGAAGTCGAAGCCCGACATCACCGGCATGGAGAGATCCGTCACGACCACGTCGAAGTCCTGCGGCGCGGCCTTCAGCGCATTCAAGGCAGCGCCCACATCGGTGTAGCCGCTGACACGATAACCCAGGCGCTTCAGCACGCGCGTGGTGAGGAAGACGATGGCTTCATCGTCGTCGACATAGAGCACATGCTCGCCGGCGCCTTTCACCCCGCCACGCGATGGCGCAGGGCGGGAAACGGCAACGTCCTTTGCAGCGGGGAAGTACAGATCGAATGTCGTGCCGTTGCCGAGCTCACTGTGCACGGCGATGGCACCTTCATGTCCCTTCATGATGCCGTGGACGACGGACAGTCCCAGCCCTGTGCCCTGGCCGGCCGGCTTGGTCGTGAAGAACGGATCGAAAATACGCTCGAGCACTTCCTTGCTCATGCCGCAGCCGTCGTCGCGAATGCGAACGCGCGCGTACGGACCGATGCGCAGGTCGCGCGAGGTGGCAGCGAGGTCGGCATCGACGTTCACGGCATCCAGCTCGACTTCGAGCAGGCCCGCGCGGCGTCCCACGGCGTGTGCTGCATTCGTCGCCAGATTCATGATCACCTGGTGAATCTGCGTGGAGTCCGCCACGATCGACGGCACGTCGGGATCGAAGCGCGTGCGCATCTGGACCAGTGCGGGCAGCGTCGAGCGCAGCAGCTTCAGTGCTTCCTCCACGACAGCGCGCAGGTCGAGCACTTCGTGCTTGGGTTCCTGTGCGCGTCCGAACGCGAGGATGCGGCGGACCAGATCGGAGGCGCGGCCCGCGGCCTTCGCGATCTCGCTCAGGCTCTCCTGTGCCGGATCATCATCGGGCAGATCGGCGATGGCGAGCCGTGCGTTGCCGCCGATCGCGAGCAGGAAATTGTTGAACTCGTGCGCGATGCCGCCCGCCAGCGTGCCGAGCGCTTCCATGCGTTGCGAGCGGGTTTGCACGTCGGCAGCGAGCTTGCGTTCGGTCACGTCGCGGTAATTGGCGACGATGCCCTTCACGGCAGGATCGTGCAGCAGATTCGTGGCGACGCCTTCGAGCCACAGCCAACGGCCGTCATGATGACGGCGACGCCAGAGCACGGGCAGCGACTTGCCCGGCTGGCCGTTCAGATAGCGCATGGCCTCCTCGAGCAGCGGCACATCGTAGGGATGCGTGTGCTCGAACGAGTCCGTACCGAGCAAGTCCTCGCACGCGCGTCCCTCGGTAACGCTCACCGAAGGACTCAGATACAGAAACCGATGCCGTGCATCGACGACGGTGATGCAGTCGGTGCTGTGCTCGATCAGGGCGCGAAAGCGTTCCTCGCTGCGGCGCAGCTCGGCTTCGATATCCGTGCGCGCATCGATCTCGCGCTGTGCCGCCTGGAACAAGCGTGCATTGTCGAATGCCACGGCCGCTTGCGTCGCGATGCCCACGAGGGCGCGCTCGCTGCGATCGGAGAACACACCGGGATTGCGGTGCGCGAAGAACATGCCGCCGAGCAGCTCGCCGTTGCGCGAGATGACGGGCAGGGCGAGGTAGCTGCGCACGGCGAGCTGGCCCATCGGCACCGCGCACATGGCCGCATGTCGCGCGTAACGTGGATCGACCCGGATGTCATTCGAGCGCACGATGCCCTCGGCCTTGAACATCGGCGCGAAGTCCTCGACCGACTGCGGCAGGGGGATACCTTTCAACGCATCGCGATGGAAGCCGGAGGCGGCGTACAGCATGTACTTTTCGCCGTCCTCTTTCGTCGCCGTGTAATAGAAGGCGCCGTACTCTGCGCCCACGAGTCGCACGCCGGCGTCGGTGACCACTTGCACGAGACGATCGAGGTTCAGCTCGGCTGCGAGCGCCGCGCCCGTGTAATTCAGCAGCTCGAGCGTGCGCTTTTCTTCGCGCAGCGCTTGCCACGCGCGCGCCGGCGAGCCGCGCATGCGACGGCGGTCGAGCGCCGTTCCTTCGGCACCCGTCTGGCGCGCCAGCAATGCGCGCAGATTGTCGTTCTCGACTTCGAGCTCCTGTACTCGGCGTTCAAGATCGATCTGGGTGTTCGGATCGGAAGGTTTGAATGGATCCACGAGCGTGATGACAGCCTTCGGCTACTCCCCCGGATGATGCCGCAGCGGACTATGGCAGATCGGTGCGACTGCGTGCCATGACGTCGCCCGACACGCAATGACGGCACAGCAAATCGGCATAAACCCTACAGTGCGGGCGGCGCAATGAAACCACCAATTTCCCGCGCCACCTGGGTCACGAAGTCGATACAGACATGGTCGTGATACTCCGCGCCGATGGCCTGCAACCCGATGGGCAGGCCTTGCGCATTCAAGCCGACGGGGAAGGCCGTGCTGGGCAGATAACTGGCGGTGGCAAGGCCCGACCAGAAGAGCTGCTGAAAGAACGGCACTTCCATCTCATCGACCAGGATCTTGCGCTGTCGCATCGGTGTTCTGTCGTGTGCGATGGCGGCGGTGGGTGCGACGGGACAGACGAGCACATCCCACAGCTGGAAGAACTCGCGCCAGAGGTGCCGCAGCTTCGTGCGCTCTTCTTCCAACGTCAGCCACTGCCGATGCGTCAGTGCGCTCGCAGGATTCACGAGTCCGTCGACGAGACGGCGAAACATTTCGTCCGCACGCGTCGCATCGCATTCCGGGCGGGCCGTTTCCGAGACTTGTGCTCCGAGGCGAGCGAGCAGCTGCGCCAGCTGCTGGCCGCGATCTGAGATCTCGCGTGCCACGGGTGCATGCCCGTCGTGCAACCAGAACGCGACGCGATAGTCGCGCAAGGATCGTGTGCGACGCGGCAGCGACAGGCGCACGGCCGCGGACTGGAATTCGTTCGGCCCGACGAGCAGATCGAGCGCCAATGCAAGATCCTCGGCGCTGCGTGCAAGAGGACCGACGGTTACCAGATCGCCCATGCTGACAAATTGCGGCGGGCTGGTGGCCGACGTGGGTATCACGCCGTACGTCGGCTTGTGACCGTACACCCCGCATGCGTGCGCAGGATTGCGAATCGAGCCGCCGAGGTCCGTGCCCAACTCGAGCGCCGCGAAGCCCGCAGCGATACTGGCCGCGGCACCACCGGAGGAACCGCCGGGCGAGCGCGTCAGATCCCAGGGATTGTTGGTGCAGCCGAAGATCTCATTGAAGGTCTGCAAATCCTGCAGGCGTGTGGACACATTCGTCTTGCCGAGCACGATCGCTCCTGCCGCGCGCAGGCGCGCAACCGCGGGATCATCGCGCGTCGCGATGTGAGTTCGGAGGTCCGGATCTCCCCAGGTGGTGGCGAACGAGGCGATGTCGAATGCATCCTTCACCGTGATCGGCACGCCATGCAGCGGGCCGACGCGCTCGCCTGAGCTCAGTGAATCATCGGCGCTGCGCGCTCGTGCCAGCGCACGTTCGAAGTCGCGCACGACCACGGCATTGATGCTGCCGTCGAAACGCTCGATGCGGGCGATACAGTGCTCGACCAGCTCGACCGCACTGAGCTCCCGCCGGCGGATGCGGTCTGCGAGTCTGATCGCGCTGTCGAATGCGAGCTCAGCCAAGCAGGAGTCCTCGCGTGGTGTGCCTTGGTGGGCCGTAGCACCGCATTCGGTACCGGGCCCTCCGGCTCGTCAGTCTGCTGGTCGGCTGGCCAGAAGTGCCGAGGAGCATTCTGGCCAGCAAGCCAGCTCGCTAGCCAGCCGATCGCCAGTGGCCGTGGGTCACTGTCTGCCCGCGCGCGCGCTCACGCAAGATCGGCCAATACTCCCGGGACATGGCGGCGCAGCAGGGCATTGCGGGCCTGCCATTGTGTCGAGCTGTCGAAGGTTTCGAAGAACGTGACTTCCCCTGCGATCAGCGCGGCGACGGGTACGCCGTCCTGGTAGAGCACCCGGTTCCCCGTGAGCGCGGGAACGCGCGCACCGGGCGTCAGCAGGCCCACGACGTTCAACGGATCGGCGGCGCTGAGGGAGATCCAAGCGTCATCACCGGCGCGACGCCGGGCTTCGCGCAACGCGCCGATCGCCTCGGGCGTGGCGTATTGCTCGCCCGAGAATCCAGCCACGAAGCGGCCGCCTCGAATCTCGCCTCGCGCTTCCAGACGTCGATAGCACAGCAGCAGCTCGCGCCACGGCGGCAACCAGGAGGCCTCGCGCTGATACACCTTCCAGAACACCACGCCCCAACGTTGGAGCAGGGTGCGCGCGATGTGCTCGACCGGGGCCTGGGGCTTGAGGCTTGCGGCATGAGGTGAAGAAGTGCTTCCGGTTTTCTCAGGTCCCACGCCCCAAGTCTCAGACCCCTTCCTTACAAGCGCCCAGCGGCCCGCGTCCTGCATGCCGAAGAGCGCTGCACGACCGCGACGACGCCCGGATGAGCGGCGACGCTCACCTGGCAGCAGCAGCGCCCGCAGGCCAGTGAAGCTATCGGCATTCACCCAACCGCAGGCGACCAATTCCGCCAATGCTTCTTCCACCTGTGCCGGCAGCAGATGTGCACCGTCCACCAGCTCGTCGAAAAAGGAAGCGCCGTGTTCGCGGATGATCTCCAGGACGGCGCGGGCTTTCGAGCTCAACTGCTCGAGCGGCGGTGCGGTGGTCAGCGTCGACCACAGACGTGCGTCTCGGCGCGGCAATAGCACGATGGGCGTGGCGCGCACCGGAGAGGCAGCCCGCTCCCCAGTTCCCGTGCGTGGGGCCAGTCGCGTCCAGATGTAACGGCCCGCGAGACAGTGCTCATCCAGCCATGCGGGTTCGTACTCGGCGATGCGAGCCGGCAGGACTTCGGTTTCCCATGCACCGGCAGGCACATCGAAGCCTTCCAACTGATTCAGCACGGCCGCCACCGCATCGGGCCCTTGCATGCGTGCGTCGCCCGTCACGCGCTGCCAATCCAGCAGGAAGCGCATGAAGTCGCGCGCCTGCACGGGCTCGATCTCCGCCCGCAGTCGCTTCACGGTGTAGCGATGGATGCGAGCGAGGAGGCGGCGTTCGCACCATTGGGGGCATGGGGCCTGAGGCTCGGGGCCTGAGGGCTGAGAAGCTGTGGCATGGACCTGTTTCGATTCTGCACCCCAGGTCGCAGGCCCCCAGTCCCGGGTCCTTTCTTCGAACTGGCCACGCAGGGCGAACCCTTCGGCCTCCAGCGTGACCAGTGCCGCGTCGACATCGGCGACGGGTACCGACAGTGCACCGGCCAACGTCGCGGCAGTGGTTGGACCTTCGCCTTCCAACCGTCCCCGCACGAGCTGCACGAACGCCTCATCGCGTGTCCACTCGCGTCGATGGGCGGATGGCACGCGCTCGACATCGAAGGTCCATTGCGGATACAGCACGCGAAATAGCGGTGCGCGTTCGATCGCGATCCACAGAGCCGCGTGAGCGGTCGTCGCAGCGATTGAAACGACGCGACCTGCTTCCACCAGCTGCTCCAGGAGCATGGGCCATCCAGGTGTGCGCTGTGCTTCGGCCTGCGTGAGATAGCCGAGCCACATCAGCGCGTCGTGCATCTCATCGGGTGTCGTGGCATCGGGCCATGCTTCCTCGCGCACGCGTGCGATGGCATCGACATCGAGCTTGCCGAGATCCGCCGCGTCCTGCGGGTCGATCCAGCGGCGACTCATGACCGCCTGCGTGCGACGCTCTTCGAGCGGCGCATCGTCGAGGTAGGCGTAAGGGCGTGCCGAGAGCACTTCCAATGCGAGGGGCGAGGGTTCCGTGAGATCGCGTGCGACGACTCGAATCGCACCGGATTCCAAGCCGCGCAGCAGCGCCTCGAAGCCATCGACATCCATCGCTTCTTCGAGGCAATCGCGAATGGTCTGCGCCACGAGAGGATGATTCGGGACCTCGATTTCCCCCGGCAGGTTCTCGCCGCATGCGACTTGATCGGGGAACACCGCGGTCAGGAGATCCTCCGCGTTCATCCGTGCCAACGGGGGCGGTACTTTCTTGCCGCCGCGGAAACGAGGCAATGCGAGTGCGACGCTGGCCGTCCAGCGCCAGCGCGTCGTGAACATCGGTGCTGCGAGCAAGGCCTGAATGAGGAGCGGCCGAGCGCTGTTGGAATGCAAATACCGCGCAACCTCCGCCAGCTCGAAACTGTGTGCGGTCGTCAGCGACAGCACGATGCAATCCTCAGTGGCTGCGGCTTGCAGCTCGAAGTTGAACTGCCGGCAGAAGCGCTTGCGCAGCGCCAGGCCCCACGCACGATTGATGCGGCTGCCATAGGGTGAATGCACGATGAGTTGCATGCCGCCCGCTTCGTCGAAGAAGCGTTCGAAGACGATGGTGTCGTGTGTGGGCAGGCAACCGAGGGCGGCGCGGGCGCTGGCGAGATAGGAGGAGAGTTGGTTGGCGGCACTGTCGTTGAGGCCGATTTCATTCTTGAGCCAACAATCAGCCTCATCCGTTTGTGCAAGCGTCCCTTCCCCTGCGGAGCCAGGGGAACGACCGGAGGAAGTGGCGCGCCAGGACAGGATGGGGGCACCTCCGGGAGCACTCAGAGAATCGCTGCCGCTGCCCCCACCCTGTCCCTCCCCCGCTTCGCAAGGGAGGGGACGCCATGATCCGCCGACGGCAGGCAACTTCGACTCCATCTCGCGCCGCAGCCGACTCACCGCAACCGAGAGCTCGCGGCTCCTGCCCGGTGCTTCTCCCAGCCAGAACGGAATCGACGGCGGCTGACCCTTCGCGTCCTCCACTCGCACCGTGCTGCGCTCGATACGCAGAATGCGGTACGAGCTATTGCCGAGCTGGAACACATCGCCCGCGAGACTCTCCACGGCGAAGTCTTCATTCACGGTGCCCACCATGTGGCCTTCGGGCTCGAGCACGACCTGGTAGTCCGCAGCTTCGGGGATAGTGCCGCCGGACGTCACGGCGGTGAGCTTTGCGCCTTTGCGCGCACGCAGCCTGCCGTTCACGGCATCGTGGTAGATGAGCGCGCCGTGCCGGCCGCGACGTGTCGTGTAGCCATCGCTCAGCATGCGCACGATCTCATCGAACTGTGTTCGGGTCAGATCGCGGAATGGGTATGCGCGCGTGCAGAGACGATACAGCGCATCGGCATCCCACTCGGCACAGGCAATCTCGGCGACCACCTGCTGTGCGAGCACGTCGAGCGAGTTACTGGGAATGCAGAGTCGATCGAGCTCGCCACGGCGCACGGCATTCAGCAAGGCCGAGCACTCGACCAGCTCGTCGCGCGAAGTGGGAAACAGGCGGCCCTTCGGCGTCTGACCGACACCGTGACCCGAGCGGCCGACGCGTTGCAGAAACGCGTTGATCGAGCGCGGGGAACCCAGCTGGCATACGAGGTCGACATCGCCGATGTCGATACCGAGTTCCAGCGATGCCGTTGCGACGAGTGCTTTCAGCTCGCCGCGCTTCAAGCGCTGTTCGGCATTCAGGCGCAGCTCCTTCGACAGACTGCCGTGATGCGCGGCGACATGCTCCTCACCCAAACGCTCGGACAGTTGACGGGCTGCGCGCTCGACATGACGCCGCGTGTTCACGAACACGAGGGTGCTGCGATGTTCCTTTACCAGCTCAGCCACGCGGTCATACACCTGTGACCAGGTTTCGTTCGACATCACCGCTTCGAGCGGCGCGGGCGGCACCTCGATCGCAAGATCGCGTTGACGCACGTGTCCGCTGTCGACGATTGCGCACGGAAACAGCTCTTCGCGCGCACGACCCGCACCCACCAGGAAGCGGGCGACTTCTTCGATGGGGTTTTGTGTTGCCGACAGTCCGATGCGTGTGAGCTGCCGGCCGGCGAGTGCATCCAGGCGCTCGAGTGACAGTGACAGGTGAACACCACGCTTGCTGCCCACCATGGCGTGAATCTCGTCGACGATCACAGTGCGTGCTGTCGACAGCATGGCGCGGCCTGAATCGGAGCCGAGCAGGATGTAGAGGGATTCGGGTGTGGTCACCACGATATGCGGAGGATGCTTGCGCATACTCGCGCGCTCGTGCTGCGGCGTGTCGCCGGTGCGAACCCAGGTACGGATGTTGGCGCTGGGCAAACCGCGAGCTTGCAACGCGGCATCGATGCCGCTCAGCGGCGCCACCAGATTCTTCTGCACGTCGTTGGACAGCGCCTTCAACGGCGAGACATAGATGACATGCGTTTCATTGCGCAGCTGGCCTTCGATGGACAGGCGCACCAACGCATCGATGGCCGCGAGAAAGGCGGCCAGGGTCTTGCCCGAGCCGGTCGGTGCTGCAATGAGCACATCCTGACCGGCTTGAATGGCGGGCCAGGCGTCGGCCTGCGCAGGCGTCGGCCCGGCAAACGCGCGATCGAACCAGTCGGAAACAGCGGGGTGGAAGTGATGCACGGGCTGCGGGTTACGGGTGACGGGCTACGGCCAGAATCTTACTCTGGCCGTCGCCCGTAACCTGTCGCCCGTTACCCGTCAGCGCCGCGTCAGCTCGAGCTGCGTGTTGGGCGCGATCGTGATTTCCACTGCCCGTTTTTCGTTGTCGACGGTGTTGATCGCGACCGGCCGGCGCCACACGCGCACGATGTACTCCAACACCCGACGTGCTCGCTCGGGGTCCAGCCCGCGACCATCCGTCACATGATCGTGGATCAGTTCTAAGCGCCCATCCAGATGCACGCGCTGGACGCTCACAGACGGCGCCCCGAAGCCGTACTTGGGTGCCAGCAAGGCTTCGTGCAGGGCGGGGAGGTCCACCTCCTGCACGAGATACGAGCCGTTGTTCTGACCCTTGTAGCGGAAGAGCTTCAGCTCGCTCGCCAGTTCGGCCGTCAGATGATTTCTCACGAAGGAGAAGTCGTCGTCTGCCTCCATGGTGCGGCGCGCAAACTCCAACCCGTTCTTATCCACCAGCTTTTCCCAGATGGAGAAGCCCAGGTGATACGGGTTCGTGTTGAGCGAGACGTTGTCGCCGCTCGCGGTGGGACGCACGACGTCCGAGTGGCATTTGACCGCGTCGAGGTAGGCCTCCTGCGGGAGGAAGTCCGCTTCGCGCAGTAGCCGCGCATGCCAGTACGAGGCCCAGCCCTCGTTCATGATCTGGCAGGCGAATACGGGATAGAAATAGAACGACTCTTCGCGCACAGCGAGGAAAATGTCGCGCTCCCAGGGTTCGAGCTCGGGTGCGTACTGCGCGATGAACCACAGCAGATCCTTCTCCGGATGGGGTGGGATCGGCGCGCGCTTCGGATGAGCATCCTTCTGCGGCCTTGCGGTGTCGGGCCCGAGTGACGCAAAGCGCTTTGCGAATTCATCCTGCGACATGTCCAGGGGTGCGTCGCTCACGATGTCTTCGTATCGGGCGCGACGCAGTGCCAGGTCGTTATCGATGTGCTGCTCGAGCGAGAGCGCCGCATCGAGCACTGATTCCACGCGCTCGAGACCATGCTCTTGAATCGCCATCGCGATCTGACGCGCATGCGCAGCCGCCTGCTCGACGATGTGCTCACCGACTTGCGACTGACTGCGCTTGAACAGGATGTTGTTGGCCGAGAAGTCGGCATGACCGAGCACGTGCGCCGTTACGAGGACGTTCTCCGCCGAGCTGTTCGTGCGGGCGAGGTAGGCGCGTCCCGGATTGCCGGGAAACACGACTTCGAACAGCCGCGACAGCCCCATGCGGTGCTGAATGAGTTGATAGATGTAGCGCACGCCGAAGGACCAGTGCGGCATGCGCACCGGCAGACCGTAGATCGCGATCTCGGTCATGAAGCTTTCGGGGACGAGCTCGAATTCGACGGGGTGATAGTTGAGCCCCAGCGCTTTGGCGAGGTGTTCGATTCGGGCGATGTGCGCGCGCCAGTCTTCGATGGTCGTCATGGGAATCTCGGCGGTTGGCGGTTGGCGGTTCTCGGTTGGCAAGAACTCGGATTCGGCGGCTCTGCCGTCCGAACCAACCGCCAACCGCTAACCGCTAACCGCCTCATGTCACGCCGCCTGCTCGCTAAAGAAGTGTCGCACCGCGGCCCAGACATCCTCGGCGCTGCTCACGCGAAATGCGCCCGTGTTCTGGTGCTCGTGGCCGGCGTCGAGGAAGAGCTTGCCCAGTTCGCTGTCGGGTGCGGCCCCCGCGATGGCAGCGACTTCGAGGAAGCCGGCGTAGTTGCAGTCCTTCAACAGGTCCGTCAACGAGGCATGCGCCGCCGGTTGATCGGACGGGAAGTTCTCGCCGTCGGAGGCGTAGAACAGGTAGACGTTGTACTGACTCGGGCTGTAGCGCGCATCGATGATTTCCCGCACCTTCTTCAGGCCGGTCGAGGCCACTGTGCCGCCCGCCCCTGTGACACGGAAGAATTCCTCTTCCTGGAACTCCCAGGCTTCCGAGGTATGGGCCACGAACACGAGGTCCAGATGACGGTACTGCCGTCGTAAGCCCTGAATCGCCCAGAAGAAAAAGGTCTTCGAGATCTGGCGCTCGCGCTCGCCCATGCTGCCCGATACATCGAGTAGCAGGAACACGACGGCCTGTGTGGCAGGCTGCTCGCGCTTGGCGAGTTGTCGGAAGCGCAGATCGTCGTCGGTGAATGCAGGACTGTCGCCGCCGGAACGGGTCTGCACCCCGCGGCGCTTGATCGATTCCTTCATCGAGCGGCGTCGATCCAGTCGGGAGCGTGCACCGCGGCGATCCCAGCCCTCGCGCGTCCAGTCGTCTTCCTTGGAGCCGCCCTGGCGCTGCTCGAGGTTGGGCAGCTTCATTTCCTCCCAGAGCCAGTCGACGATGTCGTCGATACGAAACTCCAGGGTGTACTGGATGCCGCCGTCTTCGTTGCCGCCGGCATTGCTGCGCTCTTCCTTGTCTTGCGGGCGCCCCAGGCGATCACCCGGTTTTGCATTGCCCTGGCCCACGCCTTCCTGTTCCTGCGGCGGACGCAGGCGGAAGCGGTAGTGCTCGAGCATCCGCACCGGCACGCGCACGGTGCTCGCACCTCCGGTCAGTACATCGGCGCCCGCAACGATTTGCGGCAAATGCTGCCGTACGGCATCGCGGACTTTCTCGTTGTGACGGAGCCAATCGCGTGCACCGCGAGAGAAGAGGTCATACCAGCCCGCTTCGCCTGGTTCACCACCCGAGATGTCGCTCATCTGCCGCTCCCAAGTGCCAGCCCGTCAGTCCATCCTCAAGCCGCTGCTCTACCTCAAACTTCGTACGAACGAGCCGAGCATGAGCGCGGTGTCACTCCTGTGCCAATAACGTCGTCACATAACTCAATGCTTCTTTCGCGCTGTGATCGTCGTAACCGTACTCGTCGATCAGTCGATCCTGCACAGCGGAAATCTTCTTGCGCGCTTCGTCATCCGGACGGGCCGCAGAAGTCACCAACCTCAATACATCACGACGCTCCTCGAACAAGTATTGTTCGATCGCCTCGCGCATGCGCGCATGGCTGTTGAGCGTGAACTTCTCGCCGGCCTTGAACGCCACCATCGCTTTGCGCACGACCTCCTGCCGGTACGTGAGCTTGCCGGACTCGGAGACTTTGATCTTCTCCTCCACCGAGCGCATGAAGCGTTCGTCGGCCGGGCGGGTTTCGCCCGTGATCGGGTCGGTGACCTCGCGGTGATCCAGTGATGCCTCGACCTCGTCCAGATACTTGTCCAACAGCTCCTGCGCTTCGTCCTCGAAGGAGGCAAACAGCGCACGGTGCACGTCTTCCTTCACCCAACGGTTGTAGAAGTCCTTGCGCGCCATCACGAGATAGTCGATCCAGAGCTTCTTTGCCTTCGCATCCATCCGCGAATCGGTTTCGATCGCATCCTTGAGCCCGAGCAGCACTTCCATGCTCGTGAGGCTCTTCTTGTCCGTGCGCGTAATGGAGTTCGAAATGGCGTTGATCACGAAGCGTGGGCTGACACCCGTGAGACCTTCCTCCGGCGCTTCAGCACGCAGGCGCGTCACTTCGCTGTCGGAGAAGCCTTCGACACTCTCGCCCGCATACAGCCGCAGCTTCTTGGGCAGGTCCAAGCCTTCGCGCTCCGGCTTCATCAGGCGGGTCAACACGGAGAACACGGCTGCAACACGCAGCGCATGCGGATCCATGTGCACGTCGCGGAAAGCAGGCGCAGCGGACACCAGCTTGTTGTAGATGCGCGCTTCGTCGGTGTAGGAGAGCGTATACGGCACTTTTACGATCACCATGCGATCGAGCAGCGCTTCGTTCTCCTTCTCCTGCAAGAATTTGTGGAACTCCGCGAGGTTCGTGTGGGCGAGAATGGTCTCGTCGAGATAGATCAACGGGAAGCGCGACACCTTGACGTTCTTTTCCTGAGTCAACGTGAGCAGCAGGTACAGGAACTCACGCTTCACCTTCAGGATCTCGATCATTTCGAGCACGCCACGGCTCGCGGCGTACACCGCGCCCGACCAGGACCACGCGCGCGGATCGCCTTCATCGCCGAACTGCGCCACCTTCGAAAGATCCACCGAGCCGACGAGGTCGGCGAGATCCGCCGTCGTGGGATCGTGCGGTGCGTACGTACCGACACCGACACGTGCCGCTTCCGACAAGAACACACGCTCCACCGGCATACGCAGAAAGTCACCTTCGAATTCACGCTCCAATCGATCGCGCGCCCATGGGCTCAGCTCGCCGCGCACTTCGACGCCGTACGTGTCGCGGAACTCCGCACGCAAGCTGGACGGAATGAGATTCAGCGGCGACTCGTGCATCGGCGAGCCTTGCAGCGCATACACCGCGCCTTCTTCGGTATGGCTGTACTCCTCGAGTCCCCGCTTGAGCAGAATGGCCATCGTGGATTTGCCCCCCGAAGGCGGGCCGAGCAGCAACAGCAGACGGCGGCCGACATCGGAGCCGGACGCGGCTGCTTTGAAATAATCGACGATACGGCCGAGCGGATCGTCGATGCCGAAGAGCTCGCGGCGGAACAGTTCTTTTGGCGACGGTGTGTCGCCTTCGCTTACACCCGTACGGCCGTACCAGCAGAACATGTCCCAAAGGTATTCGTGGCTCGTGCGTGCCAGTGCGCGCGCCTGCCCCGGGACCACGGTGCGGAGGAATTCTCCAAAGGTGCCCGACCAATGCTTGGCACGATGAACACGACTGAACGCGCTGAGCGCGTCGACAAAGTTTTCACCGCGCTGCGCGGATCCCTTTGTACTATCAGACATCGAGCGGCCCTCCACTGTAGTGCCGGACGTGATGAGCGGTTACAAATTTGCTGCGGTGATGGTTCGGTGACTTGAGCATAACGCTCATCTCGAAACGATCGGCCAAGCTACCAATGACCCTGCGTCGTAAGTGAAAGACTGATCCACCCTTGCACATGTTCCATTGCAAGTTGCGCAAAGCTGGTGCAGCCGGCTCGCGAGTGCAAAGCCAAAAAGGGAAACGCGCGGATAGATGAAAGAGTACGTCCGCTAGTGAGAAGGGACGTCGAGATCGAGGAATGTGTCCGAAGCCTCGCGGCCGTTGTTCCAACTGCCAACCCCTGTGGCGGTCACCCACGCGGACGAACATGAACGATCAATTACTCTCTTTCGCCGTCACTGACAATGCGACTGGTACTGAGAAGCGCTGCATGGCTTGTGCCATCGTTATGGCGAACCATTACCACTGTAGCGCGGTTTGCGCTCGAGTGAAATGCAGCGGAGGTGGGCAGGCAGTCGCTCACTCATGAGCATACGATTTCATCGACACGATGGATTCACGCAACACCCGGTGCCCGTGACGGCGTTACGACCGTAACGCCGTCTTGCTCTTCAGGCCCGCGGGCTCAGGAGGCTGCTCTGAACTCGGCGACCGGGTTGATGCCAAGCGCCTCGTGCAAGACATCGTCGACACGTTCGCAGAACACGAACTGAACATCCTTGCGCACGCTCTCGGGTACATCTTCCAAGTCCTTCCGATTACGTGCGGGCAGCAACACCTTCGTAAGGCCAGCGCGGTGCGCCGCCACCGACTTCTCCTTCACGCCGCCGATCGGCAACACCAACCCTCGCAGGCTGATCTCACCCGTCATGGCCACGTCACTGTCCACGGTCTTGCCCGTGAGCAGCGATACCAACGCCGAGAACATCGACACACCGGCGCTGGGTCCATCCTTCGGAATCGCCCCGGCGGGTACGTGAATGTGCACGTCGCTTTTTTCAAACAGGTTCGGGTCGATGCCCAAGCTCACCGACTGGGCCTTCACCAGCGACAGCGCCGTCTGAGCACTCTCCTTCATGACGTCGCCCAGCTGACCCGTGAGGATCAATCGGCCGGTGCCCGGTATACGCGTGGCTTCGATGAAGAGGATGTCGCCTCCCACCGGTGTCCATGCAAGTCCCGTAGCGACGCCCGGCACACTCGTACGCATGGCGACTTCGTTTTCGAACCGCGGTGCGCCCAGGATGCTGTGCACGTCATCGACCGTGATCGTCTGCTGCTGGATGCTGCCCTCCGCGATGCGCACGGCAAGGTTACGGAGCACCGCACCAATCTGTCGTTCGAGATTACGCACCCCAGCCTCACGCGTGTACTCACGTACGAGGCGATGGAGTGCATCGATCGAAACGGACGCCTGCTCAGCCTTCAGCCCGTTCGCTTCCAACTGCCGCGGCACCAGATAGCGCTCGGCGATCTGCACCTTCTCCTCTTCGGTGTAACCTGTGAGCTCGATGACTTCCATACGGTCGCGCAGCGGCCCCGGAATCGTATCGAGCATGTTTGCCGTGGCGATGAACAGCACCTTCGACAAGTCGAACGGCAAGCCGAGATAGTTGTCGCGGAAGGTGTTGTTCTGCTCGGGGTCGAGCACCTCCAGCAACGCGGACGACGGATCGCCATGAATGCCGGCGCCGAGCTTGTCGATCTCATCCAGCATCAGCACCGGATTGCGAGTGCCAGCCTTGCGCAACGCCTGCACGATGTTGCCGGGTAGCGCGCCGATGTACGTGCGCCGGTGGCCGCGGATTTCCGCTTCATCGTGCACGCCGCCCAGGGAGACGCGCGCGAACTTCAAGCCGATCGCTCTCGCGATACTTTGACCCAACGAGGTCTTGCCGACGCCCGGAGGACCGACGAAGCACAGGATCGGGCTGCGACCGGACGGATTGAGCTTGCGCACCGCGAGGTACTCGACGATGCGACGCTTGATCTTCTCCAGGCCGTAGTGATCCTCATCGAGCACCTTGCGGGCCTTCTCGATCTCGATCGCTTCGGCATCCAGCTTGCTCCACGGCAGCTGGATCATCCAATCCAGCCACGTGCGGATCATGGAGTACTCGCCGCTGCCGTCGGACATGCGTTCCAGGCGCTTGAGCTCCTTCTTCGCCTGCTCGAGCGCCTCAGGCGGCATGCCTGCGTTGTCGATCGCCTCTTCCAGCTCGCGCAACTCTTCGCTCGAATCGCCATCCTCGCCGAGCTGCTTCTTGATCTGTCGCAGCTGTTCGCGCAGCACGGCTTCCTTCTGCCGCTCGTCGATGGCACCGCGCGTCTGCTCTTCGATCTGACGCTGCAGGCGCAGCACTTCGATGCGATGGGTCAGCCACTCGGTCACGCGATCGAGGCGATCGCGCACGTCGAAGGTCTCCAACAGCTTCTGCTTGTCGGCCACCTTGATGTCCATGAAGCTCGCGACGAGATCCGCCAATGCCGACGGCGATTCGACCGCCTGGATCGCGTTCGCCAGTTCGGCCGGCGCTTGCGGCAATAGCGAGATAGCTTCGGCAGCCAGCCGCTTCAGATTCAACACGCGCGCTTCCACTTCGCTGCCGCTGGCGTGGGTTTCGTTCGTGTATTCGACGCGCGCGAGCAGGAACTGCCCGTTGTTCTGGAAGTCGAGCACGCGGAAACGTCGCTCGCCCTGCGCGACGATGTGATGCGTGCCGTCCTGTGTCGTCACATAGCGCAACACGTTCGCAACCGTGCCGATGCGATTCAGGTCGGCTGGCTCCGGGTTCTCGGTTTCCGGCGAGTGTTGCAAGACGAAGCCGACCTTGCGCTCCGTGCGCACGGCTTCCTGAGCGCCTGCCACCGTGCGCTCACGATTGATGGCCACCGGCAGCACAGTCCCCGGAAACAGGACCATATTGCGCACCGGCAAGATGATCAGCATGTCATCCGAGACTTTTCTGGTGACTTCGGTGTTGGTGTCCTGCGAGCTTGCTTGAGCTTCGGTCATGGTGTTCTCTGTTGGTTCAACCCTGTTCAGTTCAGCCCTGGCGAATCAGACGTAGCGACAAACAGCCGTGTTGAAAGAGCTGCTCGACCAACTCATAGCGCGCTGGCGGCAGCGTGATGCGACGTTCGAAACGGCCATATGGAATTTCCAGGCGGTGGATGTGCGTGGTGTGTCCATCCATCGGTGCCGGGCGCAGCGCGGTGATTGCGAGCGTCACGCCGTCGATGACGACTTGCACGAGCTCCGGTGCGACACCGGGTAATGCCACGGTGATCGCCAACTCGTTCTGCCGACCGACGATGTCGGCCGGAGGTTCCCAGCTGGCCGCCGCGTCGCCGCAGCGAAAGAACTGCCGCTGCAGCCGCTCGGCCTGCTGCATGCGTTCGACCGCTTCCGCCCACATCCATCCGCGTGTAATTCGACTAGACATGGTTTACATCCACCATCTCGATCTCGATCCCGACTTGATTGCGCATGCAGGCAAGGTTGGGACGTTTACAGGTGAGTCAAGTTAGGAACGTGGAGCAGGCGCAGAAGGTCCGAGCGGCGGTCGGCTAGCTTGCTGGTCTGCTGGCCAGAGCATCCGAACTACCGCTTCTGGCCAGCGCGCTAGCCAGCCAGCCGACGGGTCCTCGTGCGAAGATGTCCCTCACCACACCACATGCGTCCAAAAACCGCCGCTGCAATGACCGACCTAGATTCCCAATTCAACGCTGCTTATTACGATCGCTTCTATCGCAACCCGCGCACACGCGTCACGACGCCCGATGAGCGCAGCCGCCTGCTGGCAGTGGCGATCGCGGTGCTGCGCCACCAGGAGGTGGACGTCCGCAAAATTCTCGATGCGGGGTGCGGACTGGGGTACTCGCGCGCGCCGCTGTTGCGCGCGTTTCCTGACGCGACGTACACAGGGCTCGAGGTCAGCGAGTATCTGTGCCGGAAGTACGGCTGGACTCAGGCCTCGGTCGTGGACTATCGGGATCGTTCGCGCTTCGATTTCGTGCTGTGTAGCGATGTCGTGCAGTATTTGAGCGATCGGGACGCCGCACGCGCCATCAGCAATCTCGCGCGGCTGTGCCGCGGCGTGCTGTTCTTTCATACGCCGACGCGCGAGGACTTATCGGAGCTCGTCGACGCGAAAGGAAGCGACGTCAATGTCCACTTTCGTCCAGCGCAGTGGTACCGCAAGCGCCTGGGTGCGCACTTTCATCACCTGGGATTCGGCTTGCACTTGGCGCGCGCGCACGAACCACTGCAGTGGACGCTCGCGCAGGCGAGTGTGTGAGGATGAGTTGCTGTTAGTACACGCGTCCCTTCCCTTGCGGAGCGGGGGCCGCTCCTGCGCATCCATGCGCCCGCGCCATTTGTGCATCCCTGCACATCAGAACGACCAGAGGAAGTGGCGCGCCAGGACAGGATGGGGGCTGCTCATCGAGCACATCGCTCTGTCAAACGCCCCCACCCTAACCCTCCCCCGCTATCGCGGAGGAGGGGACAGAGTGCTGATCACTAACCGCGGCCGCGGGGGAGCTTCACGCCTTTGAGGCCGGTGTGCTGAGTGCGCACTTTGCCCTGGTACGGGAGTGTGCGTTCACGTCGGCGCCCCGGGGTTCGCTGCCCTTCGGCCGCAGTGCCTGTACCCGCCGGTTGCCAGGCAGGGATGAGATGGTGCTTGCCAGCGCCAATCAAGTCCGCCCGGCCCATTCGTTTGAGCGCGGCCCGCAACACGGGCCAGTTGTTCGCGTCGTGCCAACGCAAGAACGCCTTGTGGAGGCGTCGAACTTTCAAGCCTTTGGGAACGTGTACGTCGTCACTGGCGCGAGTGACTCGATGCAATGGATTCTTGCCTGAGTGCCACATCGCCGTCGCAGTCGCCATCGGCGACGGCAGAAACGCTTGCACTTGATCCGCGTGGAAGCCGTGCTGCTTGAGCCATAGCGCAAGCTCCAGCATGTCTTCATCGGTCGTACCCGGATGCGCCGCGATGAAGTACGGAATGAGGTACTGCTCCTTGCCCGCTTCCTTCGAGTATTTGTCGAACAATTCTTTGAAGCGGTAGTACGTGCCCACACCCGGCTTCATCATCTTCGACAACGGGCCCTCGCCGATGGCCTCCGGCGCGATCTTCAAATAGCCGCCGACGTGATGCTGAACCAGCTCCTTCACGTATTCCGGCGACTCGATCGCGAGGTCGTAGCGCACGCCCGAGCCGATCAGCACTTTGCGGATACCGGGCAGGGCTCGCGCACGGCGATACAGCTTGATGAGCGGCATGTGATCGGTGTTCAAGTTGGGACAGACACCCGGATACACACACGAGGGCTTGCGACAGGCTGCTTCGATCTCGCGCGACTTGCAGGCGAGTCGATACATGTTGGCTGTGGGGCCGCCGAGATCGGAGATCACGCCGGTGAAGCCGGGGGTGTTGTCACGCACGGCTTCGATCTCGCGGATGACCGACTCCTCGGAGCGGCTCTGAATGATGCGACCTTCGTGTTCGGTGATCGAACAGAAGGTGCAGCCGCCGAAGCAGCCGCGCTGAATCGAGATGGAGAAGCGGATCATCTCGTACGCCGGAATCTTCGCGTTGCCGTACAGCGGATGCGGCACGCGGCGATACGGCAGCTCGTACACGCCGTCCATCTCTTTCGTCGTGAGCGGCAGCGGAGGTGGATTCAGCCAGACGTCGACATCGCCGTGACGCTGCACCAGGGCACGCGCATTGCCCGGATTCGATTCGAGATGCAGGATGCGCGAGGCATGCGCGTAAAGCACCGCATCGTCCTTGACTGCGTCGAACGCGGGCATGCGAATCACTGAATGTTCGCGGTCGCCGCGCGGTACTTGGCGGTGGAACTGGACGACGCGGACGGAAGGGCCTGAGGCCTGAGACCTGCGGCCTGGGGTAGAAGACTCGGAGCCTTCACAGGCGCGTGAAGTTGCGTTCTTTCCCAGGTCCCAGGTCTCAGGTCTCACACCCTCCATCGCATACGGATCCACTGGCGGATTCAACTTCCCCGGCTGATCGATCGTTGTCGAATCGATCTCCGTCCAACCTGCGGGTGTGCCGGACCGCATGAATGCCGTGCCGCGCAGATCGGTGATCGAATCGATCTTCTCGCCCTTGCCCAAGCGATGCGCGATCTCGACGATCTGCCGCTCGGCATTACCGAACACGAGCAGATCCGCCTTGGCGTCCAGCAAGATCGAGCGGCGGACTTTCTCCGACCAGTAATCGAAATGCGCAATACGCCGCAGGCTGGCCTCGATACCGCCGATCACGACGGGCACGTCCTTGTACGCTTCGCGCACGCGCTGCGAGTACACGATCACCGACCGATCCGGTCGCTTGCCCCCTTCGCCGCCCGGCGTGTACGCATCGTCGCTGCGAATGCGCCGGTCCGAGGTGTAGCGATTCACCATCGAATCCATGTTGCCCGCGGTGATGCCGAAGAAGAGGTTCGGTCGCCCGAGCTCCTCGAAGTCGGCGGTCGAACGCCAATCGGGTTGAGCGATGATGCCGACGCGAAAGCCCTGCGCTTCCAGCACACGTCCGATCACCGCCATCCCGAAGCTCGCGTGATCGACATACGCATCGCCGGTCACGACGATGATGTCGCAGCTATCCCAGCCCAGCGCCTCCATCTCCGCTCGTGACATCGGCAAGAACGGCGCCGTCCCGAAACGGGACGCCCAGTACTTGCGATAGGAAAAGAGGTCGCGGGCGGGAGTCATGGGAGGGCGGATGGGCCGGACGGTTTGACGAGAGGGCGCGAATTACACCACAGGCGGGTGTGGGGCGATGTGGGGGCGATTGGGTGAGTGAGTGGGAATGGGATGACCTGCGCCCGGTTCGTCGAGTCGTGGCCTT
>DATELY010000216.1:0-12968 GCA_035276085.1 Steroidobacteraceae bacterium
CGCGGTGTGCCCGCGAATCAAGCGTACAACGTGACGCTGTACGTGCTCGCCGGCATGTTGCTGTTCGGTCTGCTCTGCAATCTGATGATCCGGCCCATCGATCCGAAGCATCACATGACGAACGACCAGATTGCGGCGGAACGCGCCGCCTCGCACGAGCAGGCATGGACCTCAGCTGCAGCCATCGCTACGAATCGCACGGGCCCTATCGTCAACTACCGCGTGCTGCTCGTCCTCGCATGGACGGCTATCGCGATTCCACTTGCCTGGGGTGTCTGGATCACGCTGAGCAAGGCGCTCGTGTTGTTTGGATAGCGAGGAGGGGAACTCAGTCTCTGGTCATCCTGAGTTCCCCCGGCCGCGCGCTGGGCTATTTCGCAATCCCAGAAGCGAGCTCTATCTCGATGCGGTGAACGATCGAAATCGAGCATGCGGCGCAGTAGCTAATCATCGACTTCGTAGCTAATCATCGACTTCAGTGCAGAAATCAATGCCAGTTTTCTCTGCTTTGAAACTCTCTGGCTTGGCGTTCTGCCTCGGCTCGCTCCAAGCCATATTTCTCCTGTAGCTTGCCGGCCAAAATCTCCGCCTTGCCTTCCATTTGATCGATCTCATCGTCAGTGAATTTCCCCCACTGCTCTTTGATCTTGCCCTTGACCTGCTTGAAGTTGCCTTTCGCGATGTCTCTGTTCATAACCGCCTCCGTTGAAAAGCGTTGTCCTGCTTTGTGAACGCATTTGCGTGCGGAAATGATTCGTAGGAACGGGCCACGCCCGACATGAGGCGGCTCCTACGTACGACGCGCTGGCGAAATCAACCGACAAGTGCCCTGGGCGGCCGTTTTTCGATGCTTCTGGTGCGGACCTAGCGGCACCATTCTCGTTTCCGCGTTCGCTGGTCCGTGTATCCGATTGGGCCAGGTCGTGATCCGATGCGTGTGACCCTCTCTTTCAGCCGCAAGAAAGGCTTTTCCAACAGATGATGTGAGATGGCGGCTGCCGCGATTGTCGCCAGCAACGCTGCGACGACGCTCGCCAGGCGAGCGACAGCATCATGCGTGGAGCTCACGCCGAAGAGCACAATGAATAGCGAGTGAAAAACGTAGAGCCCGTAGCTGATCCGACCCAAGTAAATCAATGTCCGACCGATTCGACCAGGACGCGACGGCATACGCCAACCGAGTGCGCACAGAAGAAGCAGAATGGACGCCACGGTGGCGACCGGGAATGTGAGCAGGGCTTTTGCGCCGACGAAATCTCCGAACCTGCCAACCGCGGCAAGTAACCCCAGGCTTGCCACCAGTAGAGCTACCCGCATCCCCGTTGCGATGTTGATTTCCCTTCGATGTGCCAGCACCGCCAGGAGTGTGCCGCATGCGATTGGATCAAGCCGGGCTAGTGTGTTGCACCAGATCTGAGGGTGTACCGCGCCCTGACCTACCAATATCGCCCTGACAATGAATGAGAGTAACAAAAGCATCAATGCGACAGTCTTCAGATGGCGTATCCATCGCATGACAATCGGCCATACCAGGTAGAACTGTTCCTCGATCGACACTGACCATAGCGGTACCGCCACACTGTTGGGGTAACCCCAAAGCACGCAAGCCCAATTACCTGCGAGCAGGGTGAATGCGAGGACGTACCTCATGGGCATTGTTGCGGTAGGCAGCAACTGATCGAGTGCTGGCGCTATGAGGAGCAGGAAGAAAAAGTACAACGGCCAAATGCGCAACACTCGCCGAAGGTAGAACGACGAGATATCGATCGTCCCATAAGTCTCTTGTTCCCTGAGCAGAAGCGTAGTGATCAGGAACGAGCTCAACGCAAAAAAGAGATCGACCCCGAAAGCGCCGGACGCTCCCATCGCGATTATCAAACGGGAGACCGCCGGCGCGATGTGCAGCTGCGAATAGAACGCTTCATCGCCCGGAACGGTGTGGCTGGCAAAGACCATCGAGAATGCGGCGAATCGAAGGACGTCGAGTTCTGGACGGTAGTAACTCAGTGATTTGAAGTGGCTCAGACAGTGCTGTTCATCATGCGCAGCAGCTTGAGTGATTCTTCCGTCCATAGATGAAGCCGTAGAACCTCGATATCTGACTGTACCGTTGTACGGGCGTGCAAGGCGAATGTCGGCTATGGAATGCCCATTCACTGCACCGCAAGATAAACCATCTACCCCCATCAATCGGCCCACCGTTTGTGTCGACCCCATCGCATCCCGCGCTCATCTTCTGCTATATAGTCGCGGCGCCCTGACTACACAGCGGTTCGATAACAGCAGGGCGAGCATGAAGAAGTCGCAGCGTGGGTAAGGCACGGAAGCGATCAGCATCTGTGCCTCATCCCGAACGATATCGACGATCAACGGAAAGACAGCGATGGGGAGGGTTCGATGAAGACCCGATGTGGATTGCTTTTGATCCTGGTCGTGCTTGGGTTTTCCGCATGCACGACGACTCGGCAGGTGGCGGATAGCGGATACAAGCCGCCGCAGGGTAACTACAAGCTGATGGTGATGCAGCCCGATATTTCCGTCGGCGCGTTGACCGCTGGCGGAATGTTCGAATTCCGTGAGGACTGGTCAGAACAATCGCGGCGGAACGTCGTTCAGGCCTTGACTGCTCAGCAGGCACAGCGCGGCGGCGAGACGAAAATCGCCGCAAGCCGGGAAGATGTCGGCGCCGATCCCGCGCTGGTTGGCGATCTCATCTGGATGCACAACGCCGTCGGCCGTGCGATAGCGGTTCATAAATTTGGTTATGCGCCGCTTCCCACGAAGAAGGACAAATTCGACTGGACGCTGGGTGCCCGCGCCGTGGAGTTCGGGAGGGCCACACAGTACGACTACGCACTCTTCCTTCATGCGCAGGATTCGTTCTCGACTGGCGGCCGGGTTGCACTTCAAGCCTTCGCAATGATCGGTTGCGGTTTTGGCGTGTGCGTGATGCCGAACGGCGGAATGCAGCTCGCGTTCGCATCTCTGGTCGACCTCAAGACGGGTCAAGTCGTCTGGTTCAATACCCTTGCCTCGAGTGCGGGTGACATTCGCACGCCCAAGGGCGCGGAAGCGATGGTGAAGAAACTCCTCGAGTCGATGAGCACCGCGCCAAAGAGTCAAAGCAAACTGCGCGCTTGAGGAGCCTGCGATGCGCCAGCATTCGCGTCGGCGAATTGTCGCGCAGGGAGTGTGCGCGTGCGTGAGTTGGGCCGCGGCTCCTTCGGTTCTTGCTCGTGTGCTGCCGTCCGAGTTGAGCTCGTTGGTTACTGCTGACTATCAGCCCAAAGAGGCAGATGAGAAAGGGCTATGGGAGCTGTGCGAGCGGCTCGAGCGGGAGATTGCGATTTCCAACCTGCTCGTGCAGGACGCGCGACTCAAGAAATACCTGGGTGATGTCACGCGCAATCTCGTCGGCAATGACATCGCGTCTGATTTGCGGATCTATCCAGTTCGAGATCCGAGCTTCAATGCCTCGATGACACCGAATGGCATGATGCTGGTACACACCGGCCTCCTTGTGCGAGTTCGGAATGAAGCTCAACTGGCGGCCGTCATCGGGCATGAGTGCGGTCACTATCTGCGCCTTCACTCGGTGAAGGGCTATCGTGACGCGCGAGCAAAGAGTTCTGCGGCGGCGTTCGTGGGTGTCGTTGCCGCGGGGGCGACCGGGGCGACCGGAACGAATTGGTACGACGTTGCCAACGCAATCAACAACAGCTTGCTGCTCTCGATGTTTTCGTTCAGTCGCACGCAGGAGAGTGAAGCCGATGCCTATGGCATCAATCTGCTGCACAAGTGTGGCTACGCACCTCATGCTGCATCGGAGGTCTGGTCGCAGTTGCTCGAAGAACGGGAGGCAAGCGCGACCGCAAGGAAGAAGAAGTTCCATGACCATTCCGTGTCGGCATTCAGCACTCACCCGCCCAGCAAGGAGCGCATGTACGACCTGAAGCAGGCCGCGATGGAAATGGAAGGCCGCGATCCGGTCAACACCCGGTACGAGGTTCGCCGCGACGAGTATTTTTCGGCCATCGCACCCATCCGCCAGATGCTCCTCGATGAACAGATCAAACTGAATGACCCCGGTGCCAGCCTGTATCTGATCAACAGTTTGTCGAAGGACGGTTGGGATGGCGTGCTCCGCTACAACGAAGGTGAGATCTACCGGCTGCGCGACGAGGAAGGCGACGCACGACGTGCGAGCGATGCGTATGCGGCCGCCGTCCAGTTCGCCGATGCGCCGCCGGAAGCGCATCGCGCCCACGGGTACGCACTGACCAAAGCCGGAGAGAAGGAAAAAGGCCAAGCCGCGTTGGCGCGCTACCTGGAACTCAAGCCCGAAGCAGCAGACGCGGCAATGGTGCGATTTACGCTGGGACTATAACGACTACAGGAGATGGACATGAATCGTTCGATCGCGCTCTTTGCTGCTGCCCTCCTGCTTTCGGGTTGCGCGGGAGGCTACACGTTGGTGAAACCTGTGCCGGTCGTCGTTGCGCAGGGGACCATCAACGTGACGCCGTCCACAGCTTGGAACAAGGCGCCGCGTGCGCCCTTCGATATACCTGAAGAGGAGAACTGGACCCAGAACGGCCCGCTCCTGGACAGCGTTACATTCATCGGCGGGCTGAAGGACGGCCAGGCGATCGCCAAGCAACGAGCCAAGGACGATCAGAAGGTGCCGGTGTTTCGCAGCAATATGACTCCGCAGGATCTGACGTCGATGGTCGAATCGTTCTATCGCATCAAAGCCGGTACTAGCGTCTTCGAAACCATTCGATTGAGTCCTTCGACATTCCTCGGGCAGATGGCCATTGAATACGACTTCAGCTATATCGCCGGCAATGAAGTGAAGCGCAAGGGAAGGGCGGTGATTGCGGTCATCGATGGGAAGCTCTATTTCATGTCACTCGATGCAGCAGCACTCCACTATTTCGACGCAGCGTTACCGCAATTCATGGAAATGACGCAGACCGCGAGTCGTGCGTAGTTCCTCTTGGTACTTGGGCAAGCTGCGTCATGTCGCGATGATCGCGATCATGGCCACAGTGCCGCTATCGATGGGCAGTTCAACCGAGACCACGCACGCGTCTCTCGGCTGTCTCGGCCGCGAGCGTCCTCAGCAGCTGCACGTGTCCGAAGCGCCCGCTCATGGCGGCGGATTGAACGCGTGCGGCTGTCACTTCAACCGCAAGACGGGTGAATGCCATTGTCACCGGCCGCGTGGCTGCGGCTGTCAGTGCCAGCCTTCTACCTGCAACTGAAAATCGCCACTTCAGCCGCTCGGACATTTCTTCTTCCGGGTGAAGGGTACTTCCCCAACACCTGATCAAACCCCATCGTCGCCACTACCGATTCTCGAAGTGCACCTGCATCTCCGGCGTCTGCATCTGCGGCACAGTGTTCGGCTGGCGCAGTTCGCGTAACGTCTCGGTGAGTCGTCTCACTTCATCGTTGTGAGCATTGAGCCAGCTCGTGGCACCTTGCTGATCAGCCATTGCCGCCACGGCAAATAGATAAGTCTCCAGCAAGCCGCGTTGCGCCAGTTGCAGCACAGGCCCGGCTGCGTATTGCCAGACGAACTGACCACCCGGCGCCTTTTCCCGGATTTCGCCTGCGACCGTGACGACGTCAGTGAGCACGTTGACGAACCGGTCTGCGTCCGTCGCGTTCGCCGGCAGCTTGGTGGATGACAACTGCGCCGACATGCCGAAGGCGAGGTCCAGAAGAACCAGATCCGTGTCAGGGCTGGGGGTCTTGGGCATTCCGCTGATCACGAGTTTCTTCTGTTTGGCTTGATCTCGATATCCATTCAATTGAGCAACGATGAGTGTCGCTGCACTCCTGGCGCGCGGGGTATGCGACTCCCACATGATGGAGCGAAGATGCATCAGGGCGGCCGCGCCGTGCAGGGCCACGCCGTCCAGCGCGAGGGCATACACGAAGTACGGCGACGGATACGTTGGTCGGCCTTCGATGGCAATCGCCGCGCGTTCGCGCGCTTCGGCGTACCGACCTAGGCGTGCAAGCGTCACGGCATAGTTGAAGTTGAGCGCGACATCCCTGGGGGCGATCTGCGCGCCTTGTTCGAACGCTCGAAGGGCTGTCTCCCTGTCGCCCTTGTCATCGTGACAACTGCCCAGGAGGCTGAAGGAATCCGCTCGCGGTTGGGCCGCCGCTGATTGCGTGGCGTACGAGATGCAATCGTCGAGTTCTCCGGCAGCTCTGGAGCTCAATCCGATTTCATACAGCAAGTGGGGGTTGTCTGGATGTTTGGCAAGCAGCTCCTCATAGATGGAGATGGCTTCGGCGTAGCTGCCACGGTCGTGAAGCTCCATGGCGTGTTTCAGTTCTTCGATCCCGGGTACGGGCTGGGCGGAGACAATCGTCGTGTGGAGCAGCAGGGCAATCAGCACATCGCGATGTCTCATGCGAAACTCCTTGTCGAGCGGCGTACGCGTGCTCGGCGCCGTATTCCATCGGAGATAATGAGCATAGCGCAGGCTGCCGGACATAGCCGCCGTTGCAACGCAACGCGATCCAGCACTTGCCGCGATCACGCTGAGCCGCGATCAAACAACAGCCCCCTGGCTACGCGACCCACGAGTCGTGCCGCCACACGCGCTGTTCTGCCGTCGATGTCAAACTGGGGATTGAGCTCCGCGACATCCGCGAGTCGCAGCCGTCCTGAGGCAAGCACTTCATCGATCAAACTCTCGACCACTGCGAGTTCCACGCCGGCAGCGGCTGGTGCGCTGACGCCGGGCGCAACATGCGCTGGCAGCACATCCAGACAAATAGTCAGATACACAGCATCCACGCTCTCACAGAAGCGCCGAAGCTCGAGCAGCGTGTCAACCAACGGCTGGCGCAGCTGCTCGTCCGTCACGTAGCGCACGTCGAGCGACTTCGCGCGTTCGAACAGCGCGCGCGTGTTGCTGTACTCGCTGATGCCGAGACAGAAATATTGAAACGGAATGGCGTTCTGCCGGCAGTGTTGTTCGATCTGGAAGAACGGCGTGCCGGAGGTTGCGGGTGGAGCAGGGCGCAGGTCGAAGTGGGCGTCGAGATTCACGATGCCGATCGAGCGTCCTTTGCCAGCGTGGGCAAGGTGATCTGCCAGGCCGCAGAAGGAGGCGTAAGCCATTTCGTGTCCGCCGCCGAGTCCGATCACGTGCGCGCCTGCGCCAAGTAAGGCTTGGACGCGAGCTGCAAACGCAGCTTGAGCGTCTTCGAGTGCGTCTTCGTCGCACATGACATCGCCGGCATCAATGATGTGTTCGACGGATCGCAGTGGCAGATTGGCGAGCATGGGTCGTATCGCTGCGGGGCCGAGCGCAGCGCCCGTGCGGCCGAGATTGCGGGCGACGCCGGCGTCGGATGCGAAGCCGATCAATGCGAGATCGCCGGACTGGAGGTGCTCGTCGGAGCGGACGACTTCGTGCCAGCGCAGAGGGCCACGGGATTCGCCATCGAGGCGGCCTTGCCACACTGTTGGATCGAACGGTTTGTGTGGCATGGGTTAGTAGTCCTTCGCCCCTTCGACAAGCTCAGGGCTCTCTCAGGGCCCATCCTGTCCTTCCCCCGCTGCGCAGGGGAAGGGACGCGTTGCTGATACGACGGTGGGGGTGTCGATGCGATGGCCATCGATCCAGATCGTGTTGGTCAATCCCAGGCCCATCCGCTCGATCACAGTCACGGGATCCACCGCATCCCACATCACGAGATCCGCTCGCTTCTGTACGTCGAGCGTGCCTCGGTCATCGAGGCAACCGAGCGCTCGCGCTGCGTGGCGTGTGACGCCCAGCCATGTTTCGTTCGGAGTGAGATCGAACAGCACACACGCCATGTTCATGGCTACGGGGAGACTGTTCAGTGGCGAAGTTCCTGGATTGAAATCCGTGGCGACTGCCATTGAAACGTTTGCGGCGCGCAACAGTTTCACGGGTGGACGCTTCTCTGCGCGAAGATAGTAGTAAGCGCCGGGAAGAAGCACCGCGACGGTACCCGCCTGCTCGAGGGCAGCGATGCCATCCGCGCTCGCATGTTCGAGATGATCGGCGGAAAGTGCGTGATGGCGTGCCGCGAGTGCCGCGCCTGCGGAGTCCGTGAGTTGATCCGCATGCAGGCGGACTGGCAACTTCAGCTTGCGCGCCGCGGCGAACAATCGCTCCACCTGTTCGTGAGTGAAGGCAATGCGCTCGCAGAATGCGTCCACCGAATCGACCAGTCCCTCGCGCACGAGGTCTGGAAGCCACGTTTCAACGAGCTCATCGATATAGGAGTCGCTGCGTCCGCTGAACTCGGGCGGCACCGTGTGAGCACCCAGAAACGTCGCATGGATGTGAAGCGGCAGCTCACGGTCCAGTTGGCGCGCCACGGCCAACATCTTGCGCTCGTCCGCGAGCGTCAACCCGTAGCCGGACTTGATCTCGATCGTCGTGACGCCGCCAGCCATCGCGTGTTGCAAACGCGCACGGCCCGCGGTGGCAAGTGTCTCAGCCGGCGCCGCACGCGTCGCACGCACCGTCGACTGAATGCCGCCACCCTGTTCCGCAATGCGCGTGTACGACTCGCCGCGCAAACGCATTTCGAATTCGTCCGTACGACAGCCGGCGAACAGCAAGTGCGTGTGACAGTCGATGAGACCGGGCGTGACGCACCGGCCTGCGGCATCGACGGTCGGGATGGATTCATCGGCAGGGGCTTCGCGTGATCTTCCGATCCAGGCGATGCGACCGTCGCGAACCAGCAGGGCAGCATCATCGAGCAGGCCCAGGCGCTCATCGCGCATGGTGACCAGACGTGCGTGGCGGATGATGGACTGAGTGCGGTCCACGGTGTGCCTCCCAGTACAAGTGCAGCATAGACCGTGAGCGGCGATCGTTGCACCATCTCCCGTGCCCGTTCGCGCACTTCGTAGGTGTATTCCATGACACGCTCGACTTCACGTGTTGTACGCGCTGCTCGGGGTCCCGCTCTATCGGCGCGGAGCTGGCTGACCGAAGCGCCCTTGCGCATGTTGATGAACAACCTCGATCCGGAAGTCGCCGAGCGGCCTGCCGATCTCGTTGTCTACGGCGGCATCGGCAAGGCAGCGCGGAACTGGGACTGCTACGACGCGATCGTGCGCGAGCTCAAGACGCTGGGCGAGGAAGACACGCTGATCGTGCAGTCCGGTAAACCGGTGGCCCTGCTCAGAACGCATGTCGATGCGCCGCGGGTGCTGATCGCGAATTCGAATCTCGTGCCGCACTGGGCGACGTGGGAGCACTTCAATCAACTGGATCGCGCCGGGTTGATGATGTTCGGCCAGATGACCGCGGGCTCGTGGATCTACATCGGCAGTCAGGGCATCGTTCAGGGGACGTACGAAACGTTCGTCGAGATGGGACGCCAGCACTACGGCGGCAATCTCGCCGGGCGCTGGATTCTCACGGCGGGCCTGGGCGGCATGGGTGGCGCGCAGCCGTTGGCCGCGACGATGGCGGGCGCATCGTGCCTGGTGATCGAGTGCCAGCAAGACCGCATGCAGCGACGGCTCGATACGCAGTATCTCGATCGCGCGACGTCCTCGCTCGACGAGGCGCTGACGCTGATCCGCGATTCGTGCGCACGCCAGCAACCGTTGTCAGTGGGTTTGCTTGGCAATGTGGCGGAGCTGTTGCCGAAGATCCTTGCAACCGATGCCCATCCCGATGTGCTCACCGATCAAACGTCGGCACACGATCCGGCGAACGGCTATCTGCCGATCGGTTGGTCCGTCGAGCGCTGGCTCGACGAACGTGTGAAAAATCCTGACGTCGTCGCAGAGGCGGCGCGTGCATCCATTGCACGGCATGTCGAAGCGATGCTCGCGTTCAAGCGCAAGGGCGTACCTGTCGTCGACTACGGCAACAACATCCGCCAGGTCGCGAAGGATATGGGCGTGCAGGATGCGTTCTCGTTCCCTGGATTCGTGCCGGCGTACATCCGCCCGTTGTTCTGTCGTGGAGTGGGGCCATTCCGCTGGGTGGCGTTGTCCGGCGATCCCGACGACATCTACAAGACCGATGCCGCCGTGAAGCGCCTCCTGCCGGACGATGCTCATTTGCACCAGTGGCTCGACATGGCGCGCGAGCGCATTCGCTTCCAGGGATTACCCGCCCGCATCTGTTGGGTCGGGCTCGGCGATCGACATCGGATCGGTCTTGCCTTCAATGAAATGGTGGCGAGCGGCGAGCTGAGCGCGCCGCTCGTCATTGGCCGCGATCATCTCGACTCCGGCTCCGTCGCCAGTCCCAATCGCGAGACCGAGGCGATGCTGGATGGGTCCGATGCGGTATCCGATTGGCCGCTGCTCAACGCTTTGGTGAACACCGCGAGTGGCGCGACCTGGGTCTCGATCCATCACGGTGGCGGCGTGGGGATGGGTTACTCGCAGCATGCCGGTCTGGTGATCGTGTGCGACGGGACGCCTGCGGCGGCGAGGAGAATCGAACGCGTGCTCTGGAACGATCCCGCGATGGGGGTCGTCCGCCATGCGGATGCCGGCTATGGGATCGCGACCGAGATGGCGAGAGAAAAAGGTGTGCGCATGCCGATGCTCGGCTGAACGGAATTCTCTAGGGCTTTCCCTGAGTGGGCCGCCGGGCCCGCGCCTGATTTGCACCGCAGCGACTTGAGTGTTGCCCGCGGCGGCCGACACAGCTTCAGTCCCATACGCAGGGTGCATGGCATGAATTTCGGGTCGGTCAGTATTCGTACTCGCGTCCTCGCGACGATGTTGGTGTTGACGGCTTCGATGCTGGTCATCGGCGTCATGGGCCTGTATGGCATGAACGGCGCCGTGGACGACCTCGAAGACATGTACCAGCAGCGGCTCATCGCGACGAGCACGCTCGGCGAGATCAAGGCGCGCGAGCTGGACCGTCAAACGCTCGTCGCGCTGGGTGTGCTGGCGGAGGATCCCGCTGCCGCCGAGAAATTCAGGGAAGAGCGTCGCGCCAACGTGGCGGAGATCGAGCGGCTCCTCAAGGAGTACGGCGAGCTGCAACAGAGCGAACAAGGTCGCGAGCTGTACGAGAAGGCGCGACTCTCGCATGACGGTATGCGGGCCACGATCGATGAGGTCGACGCTGCCGTCGCTGCCAGCGATCGCGCGAGCGCCGTCAAGCTCATCGTGAACGATGTGGACCAGGCCTTCGGGTTGCTGGATGAAATGTTCGCCGAGAACACGGCTTTCCAAGCGCAGCAGGCCAAGGACGCGCTGGCCACCGCCAAAGCCGATTTTCGCTTCAATCGGTCCGTGACGATCGCGGGCATCGTCGTAGCGCTGGTCATAGCCTGCGTGTTTGCCGTGCTGCTGATGCGTGCGATTCAGTCGGGCCTGAGCACGGCGGTGCATGTGGCAGAGAAGATCGCCGGCGGCGAGTTGGGTCATCGCATCGACACCAGCCGGCGCGATGAATTCGGCGCGTTGCTGGGTGCGCTCGAGCGCATGGATCACAAGCTGCACGAGATCGTGGGCGGCGTGCGCAGTGCGTCGGATGCCGTCGGCGGTGCCGCGTCGCAGCTCTCACGCGGCAACGACGATCTCTCGCAGCGTACGCAGGAACAGGCTGCGGCCCTGGAAGAAACCGCATCGAGCATGGAAGAGATGAGCTCGACGGTGAAACAGAACGCGGACAATGCGCGTCAAGCCAATCAGTTGGCGAGTGGCGCCCGCGGTCAGGCCGAACGCGGCGGACAAGTGGTGTCGCGCGCCGTGACCGCGATGGAGGACATCAACACCTCCAGCCGCAA
Source organism: Steroidobacteraceae bacterium (assembly GCA_035276085.1). GTDB lineage: Bacteria > Pseudomonadota > Gammaproteobacteria > Steroidobacterales > Steroidobacteraceae > DATELY01. Next base: position 11,788 of record DATELY010000216.1, read on the forward strand.
GATTGCCGACATCATCGGTGTGATCGATGAGATCGCGTTCCAGACCAACCTGCTGGCCTTGAACGCCGCGGTCGAAGCCGCTCGTGCCGGCGAGCAGGGCCGAGGCTTCGCGGTCGTCGCCAGCGAAGTGCGAAACCTCGCTCAGCGCAGCGCGTCCGCCGCGAAGGAGATCAAGGATCTCATCGGCGACTCCGTGGACAAGGTGCGCAGCGGTACCGAACTGGTGGACGAGTCCGGCAAGGTGCTCAACGAAATCATGGAGAGCGTCAAGAAGGTCAGCGACATCGTGGCCGAGATTGCCGCGGCGAGCGAGGAGCAGGCGCTGGGCATCGATCAGGTGACCAACGCGGTCACGCAGATGGACAACACGACGCAGCAGAACGCCGCGCTGGTCGAAGAAGCGACTTCTGCCGCGAAGTCGATGGAGCAGCAGGCACGCCAGCTCGTGTCGCAGATGTCGTTCTTCCGCAGCAGCAAGTCCGATGCACCGCGAGCCGGCGTGTCGCATCAACCTGCCGCATCGATCCGGCCGATCCGCTCCGCGCCGAAGTCTGCGGCACCGCGCCCCGTGCAGCGTGCCGCTCCGAGCAGGCCTGCGAGCCCGGCTCCGATGGCGAAGGCCAGCGGCGACGATCGCGTGTGGCAGGAGTTCTGAGTTCAAACTCCCTCGCCTTCTTCGCTGCTCCGTTGCGGAAGTAGAGTCGCAAGCCATCTGTCCCAGATCGAACCGTGATACGACGTGATGCCGCTGGATCGGAATCGTCGGCCTGGTCGTACAGATGACTTGCAGCCGCACATCAGCGGCTGTGTACCTTCTCCTGCAACCACACCTTGATCAGGGACTGATATGGAACATCTCTCGCATTCGCCGCGACCTTGATCGCGTCCAGCAGGTGCTCCGGCAGCCTCAGAGAGATCGTCTTGGTGGACGGCTTGAGGTTGGGAAACGCCGCGGGCCGAGCCTTGCTCCAGTCGAGATATTCCGCAGAATCGTTTTTCTCCCAGAACCCCCTCTCGGCTGCCTCACTGGAGAATTTAGGAATGGTCTTTGGGCGCTTGCTCATAAACTGCTCTCTCCTTCCTCGACATATCCCGAGCGGAAATCACGCGGATCGCCGCACTGTCGCGCCGCAGCGTAAAAGACACGTGCAGGAATCGTCCGGCTGCGGTAACACCAAGGG
>DATELY010000217.1:0-7751 GCA_035276085.1 Steroidobacteraceae bacterium
GCAACGACGGAGATGCTCTACATCGATACGAACGACGCAAACTTCAAAACGGTCTGGTCTGCGGTTCTCTCAGCCTATGCTGCGGGTTCGACCGTGAGCGTGAACCTCGATGGTTGCGTCAACGGCAGGCCGCAGGTTCGAGCCGTCGCGGTCCCTGCCATTTGGTGATTGGGACTGACGGTGTCAGGTTTGCATATTTGCGCTGATGGTGGATGCCGAGCCGAAGCGGTTGGGTGTGGAGTTGGTGAATCGCTATCGGGCGGTGAGACGGGCGGGGATGATTTGATCTTCGAGTGGATCTTCGATCTCAAGGGGCGCCAGGTTTCGGGTCGCCCCGTTCGTGTGTTGTCATCACTTCCAGAACGCCCGCAGCTCGAATGACAGCTGTCGATGGTGTTTGATCGACAGAAGATGGATAGTGTTCTTGCGTAGTGCGTATAGCACGAGGTAGTCGCCAGGAATGTACTCGCGAACCTCCGTGTGCGCTCCAAGCGCTGTTTTGATGCGCCGATGCCTGATTTGCCCTTCGCCGGACTGCGGGCGCCGGTCGATGAACCGCCGGCCAAGGTTTGGGAAACTGCTGAGGTTCGGAATCAGCTGATCGAACAGAGTGGCGACCAGGATCTCGAATTCGTGCGCAGCCTCTGTTTGCAGCAGAAACGCACGAATAGACTCCAGGTTGGACTCGAAATTGGCAGCCAGTCGAACCGAGTACTTCATCTCAACGGCTGGGACGCTTCCTGCGCGAGATGTATTTCGCGCGAGCTTCCGCGACTGCAACGGTGCGACCTGCCTCGATGTCCGCAAGTCCCCGCTCCACTTCGTCCAGCAAAGTAAGGTGAATGTGCTCTCGCTCCAGGCGATGGTAGTGGTCGAGGCGACGCGCATCGATGAGCGCCACGTAGCTCTCCCCATTGCGGGTAATGAGCTTCTCCTTACCTACGCGAGCTTCCTCCGCCAATTCCGTCAATCGAGCCCTGACCTGATTCAGAGGAACGATGTCATCGGTGTTGATGGGCATACATGAATTCATTAACGAATAAGATGTTGGATCTTTGTATCCGCCCACGCTGCCGGGGGGCAATCTCACGGAAGAGGATCGTTCGGAAACCGCGCACGTGGCGGCGTAGGCGTGCCGTCGGTGCCAGTAATACCGAATAACTTAAGCCTGGCACCGTCTGGCTTTCGCAGCGCTTTACCGCATCCGCTCCGCAGTACCATACTTGTCGTAATTTCCGGGAGAGCACACATGAATTTGCCGCTGAAGCGAATGACAAAGGTGGAGAAATTGCGAACCATGGAGGAACTGTGGATCGACATTACTCGTGATGAAGCGGGTTATGTTTCTCCATCGTGGCACTTCGATGAGCTACGCAGAACTGCGGCGGGCATCAGGAGTGGCGCCGTGAAGTTCACTGATTGGGAGGTCGCCAAGAAATCGTTGCGCCGCTGAAACGTGCGCTCGAAGACTAATCATTGAATGGGCGCGTCACCGCCACGTAGGCAAGCACGACTCACGCCGTCGCGGATCATCGCTGCGTTGTCCGCAATCTGTTGATCCCGTCTTTCTGAAGCGGCCGAGTCAGGGTCGACCGGAAGTCGCAGCTCCGTCTAAGCGACGAGACTCACACGAAAGGCGCGATCGGCGATGCGCAGCACGTCGCCCTCGCGCAGCACCTGCTTCTTCACCTGGCGTTGATTCACGAAGCAGCCATTCACGCTGCCGACGTCGACGAGCGTCACGGAGTTGCCGCTCACCAACAGGCGGGCGTGATCTCGGCTCACGAGCGGTGAGGGCACGCACAGGTCGCTTTCGGACGTGCGGCCCACCGTAATGACTTTGCGATCCAGGACCATGGCCGGACCATCGTGACCGACGGGTTCCAGTCGTGGGGGATGGTTGGGATCGAGCTCGGTCGGTGATTCGTACTGTCCTGAAATGGGTTCGGCCGCGCGCAACGCATCGAGATCGATCCGCAACGTTGCGATCAGCTCGGACATCTCCTGGATCTGACGCTGTGCGTCCTGCAACTGCGATTCCAGATCGCGGCGCTCGTCTTCGGTGGCCTTCAGTTCGGCACGTGCCGTGTTGAGCCACCCGTCACGCAGGCGCACTGCGCGCTGCAGTTCCTCTTCCGCACGGGTGAGCCGGCTCACTTCGGCTCGCGTGGCCGCGAGCGCCAAGGCCTGCGCGGCGGGATCATCGTTTCCCTCAACCTCTGCAGCGGTGTTTGCAGGAGCTGGAACGACGTCGAGATCGAGCTCAACGTATGCCGTCTCTTCCGCGAATGCAACGTCCGACAGCGACGTGTCGATCTTCACGCTAGCCAAAGCGGGCGTCCCACGAGAGATCGGAACGGTCGCTTCCGTGGCGTCATTATGTTGGGCTGAGGGCGTGTGCATCGAAGCGTCACTTGAGGTCTGAATGGCCACTATCGTAGAGGCGAAGCGCACGGCCACGACGTGCATGCTTCACGTCATGCGCATCGCAATTCCCTGCGAAAGCACACTCGTCACGCGATCAGTAAAAGGATTCGACACAGTGCCTGCGGAAGCTTGACGCCAGTCACGTTTGCGAGGGACATAAGCGCACTGCACTACAGCAGTGCTGCCACTGTGCGGACAGCGTTTACTGCAATTCCCCACCCGGGTAGTACAGCGCCACCGGCCGCACTTCCAGCGCGCGCGCATTGCAAGCAGCGCCGATGAGCCGGGCCGTTTCATGCGCTTCGTCGAGCGTGGCGCACTTCACGATGTAGAAGCCCAGCAACTGCTCTTTCGTCTCTGCGAAGGGGCCGTCGAGTACGACGGGCGTATTGCCTTGACGCAGTGTGGTCGCAGCAGTGGTGGGCATCAGCCGTGCGACGGGCCCGAGCTTGCCTTCCGCGGCCAGCTTGCGTTGTACGGCTTCGTGTCGTGCGATCAGCGCATCGAACTCCGGCTTGCTCAAGGTGCCCACCACTGCTTCGGAATCGTAAATGAGCACGGAATAGAGCATTGCGGCAGTGTCCTATGACCGAGGCGTGTGGCTGATGGTTGAGCGCTTGATCCTGAATCTTCGAATCCACAGCGCAAGTGCACCACCGGCGGATACGCTGCCGCCGGCGATGATCATTGCGGTCGAAATGCATGCTGGGCACATGGCGGGCTCCTCGTTGGGGGTGTCTTCCCAAGGACGAACCGCATCGAGGACATCCGACAGCCGAGCGAACGGCTCAGACAGTGCGCGAATTCTTACGCGAGCTGCGCTGACTGCCGTCCTTCATCAGGCGATCGATGTGCGAGCGAATGTGTGCAGCCTCCTGCGCCGTGTTGGCCAGCGCAATCGCGCGATCGAACGCGACGCGGGCTTCGTCCATGCGTTCCAGTTGCATGAGTAGCGCGCCGCGCAGGCCGAAGAAGTGAAAGTAGTTGCCGAGCCGATCGGCCAAAGGCTCGATCATCGCCAGCGCCGCGGCGGCACCTTGCACTTTCGACACCGCGACGGCGCGGTTGAGCGTGATGACAGGCGAGGGCTGGATCTGTTCCAGCACCGCATACAAGCGATCGATCTCTTCCCATTGAGTATCTTCCGCGCGCTCCGCCTGCGAATGCACGCCGGCGATGGCAGCCTGCACCTGATAACTGCCAGGGCGACGATGGCGCACGGCCTTCTCGATCATGGCCAGGCCTTCTTCGATCAGGCGTCGGTCCCAGAGTGAGCGATCCTGATCCTCCAACAGCACGATGTTGCCGCTCGTATCCAAACGCGCGGGGGCGCGTGCGTGTTGCAGCAGCAGCAGTGCGGTCAGTCCCATGATCTCCGGCTCCGCCGGAAACAAGCGCAGCAGTAGCCGCGACAGCCGGATGGCTTCCTCGCACAACGGCACGCGGACATGCTCTTCACCGCCGCTGGCCGAATAGCCTTCGTTGAAGAGCAGATAAATCATCGCGGCCACGACGCCGAGCCGCTCGCTGCGTTCGACGGCACTCGGGGTTTCGAAGGGCACACTGGCCGCGCCGATGGCGCGCTTGGCACGGGTGATCCGTTGCTCCATCGCCGCTTCACTCACGAGAAAAGCGCGGGCGATTTCCTTGACCGTCAATCCCGACACGATGCGCAAAGCGACGGGAATCTGTTGCGTGGCTGGCAGATCGGGATGGCAGCAGACGAACAGCAGGCGCAGCACGTCATCGCGATACTGCGAGTTGTCGAGGCGCTCGGCCAGGTCTTCCTGAGATTCATCGGGCGTCGCCTCGGCCTGTTCGTCCGAAAGCGGTTCCTGGCGCTTGTTCCGGCGTGCCTGATCGAGGCCGAAATTGCGCCCGACGAAAATGAGCCACGCCGCCGGATCGCGCGGCGGCCCATTCACGGGCCAGGATTTCATCGCACGCAGACACGCCTCTTGAAAGGCTTCCTCGGCGGTGTCGAGATCGCGGAAATAACGGAGCAATGCACCGACAGCCTGAGGCCGAGCGGCCTTGAGCGATTCCGACATCCACGCCAGGTCGGTCATGGGCGGGCGCCGCTAGGCGGCGGTCGGCGGGTCGGCTCGTTAGCTGGCCAGAAGAGCGCGTCGCGCGAGCATCCCTTCTGGCCAACTAGCCAGCCGACCAGCAAGCCCGATACCCAACCTCTGTCGCTTATCGTGCGCATCGTTGCCGCCCGGTATTAGGCCGTCGCTGTCTTCGTGATCTGCCCCATCCGAATGGGTCGAATCTCCAGTGCGCCTGACTCTCCCACCATGCCCTTGGCCGCGGCGATCGCTTCTTCGATCGACTCGCAATCGACGACGTAGAACCCGAGCAGCTGTTCTTTGGTTTCAGCGAACGGTCCGTCGATGACCAACGGCTCACGCCCCGCACGCACCGTAACGGCCGCCTTTGTCGGCATCAGCCGGACAGCCGCACCCAGTTTGCCCGCGTTCGCAAGCTTGTCCGTCACCAGCGCCCGCTTCGCAAGCACGGCGTCGTCCTCTTCCTTCGTCCAGGAATAGACCTCTTTCTCGGCGTGGTAACACAGGATTCCGTAGAGCATGGGGACGCGTCCTCGCGGGGTTTATTGGAAGACGTCGGAGTATGCCGCGATCCGACAGGAGTGGAGCTGGTGTGGGTGTTGATGGGGCGGTGGCGCGTTTGCCCCCACCCTAACCCTCCCCCGCTGCGCAGGGGAGGGGACCAGAAGGCAGCGGTCGATTCTGGAATCGTGTTCTCTCTCCTGCGCAAGGGAGGAGACCAGAGGTGTAGTGGTTCGGATCTGAATCCTGTCCCCTCCCCTGCGCAGCGGGGGAGGGTTAGGGTGGGGGCACCGCTTCGCCGCCATCACCCGCAAAGAAACGCTCATCCACCGGCTTGTGCTTCAGAATCTCCTCCCGCGTGAGTCCCTGCAGCTCATGCGGAAACACCAGCCACTGATCCGTCGCACGTACGTAGTAGTCCGGTGTCAGCGCGCTGCGATTGCGCGCCGGTCTGTAATACACGGCAGCAATCCGAATCTGCTCGGGCAGATTGCGTCGGCAGCGACGTTCCAATTCGGCAATGATCGCCTCCAGGCTGCGGCCGGAATCGATGACGTCATCGATGAGCAGCAAGCGATCCTCGAAGGTGAGGCGCGAGACGAGATAGTCGATCGCGTGTACGCGGACGGTCTTCGATTGCCGGTCGATGCCCGTGTACGAAGAAGTGCGGATCGAGATGTGATCGCACTCGATCCCGTTGTACTCCAGCACCTCCTGCACACTGATGCCGATCGGTGCTCCGCCGCGCCAGATGCCGACGAGAAACGTCGGCTTGAACCCGCTGCGCACGATCTGCACACCGAGCTCGAATGAATCGCGCAGCAGGGAATCGGCGGTGATGAAGTATTTGTCCATGGGACGGCCAACGGGCTACGGTCAGAGGGTAGCAGCCGATAGCCAACAGCTAACGACCAGAGGTGAGCATGTCCGCTGACCTTTCTGGCCGTTGACCGTCAGCCGTTTACCGGTTACCGCCTTTCACTTGCCGCCTCAACGCATGCAGCAACGGTTCCGTATAGCCGTTCGGCTGCTCAGTGCCCTTGAAGACCAGATCGTGGGCGGCGGCGTAAGCGAGACTCTTCTCGAAGTTCGGTGCCATCGGTTTGTAGAGCGGATCGCCTGCGTTCTGCTTGTCCACGACAGCGGCCATGCGCTGCAAGGTTTCTTCGACCTGTGCGGCGGTGCAGATGCCGTGACGCAACCAGTTCGCCACGTGCTGGCTGGAGATACGCAGCGTGGCGCGATCTTCCATCAGGCCGACGTTGTGGATATCCGGCACCTTCGAGCAGCCGATGCCTTGATCGACCCAGCGCACGACGTAGCCGAGGATGCCCTGGCAGTTGTTGTCGAGCTCTTGCCGGATGTCTTGTGCCGACAGCTTCGTATCGCCCAGCAACGGCAGTTTGAGAATGTCGTCGATGGAGGCCGGCTTGCGGCTGGCCAGTTCCTTCTGACGCGCGAACACATCGACCTGGTGATAGTGCAGGGCATGCAACGTCGCCGCGGTGGGTGAGGGCACCCATGCAGTCGTGGCACCCGCTTTCGGATGGCCGATCTTCTGCTCGAGCATTGCGCCCATGAGATCCGGCATGGCCCACATACCCTTGCCGATCTGCGCGCGCCCGGGCAGGCCGCATGCGAGGCCGACGTCCACGTTGCGATCTTCGTACGCGAGAATCCACGGCTGCTGCTTCATCACCGCTTTGCGCACCATCGGACCGGCTTCCATGCTGGTGTGGATGTCATCGCCCGTGCGATCGAGGAAGCCGGTGTTGATGAAGACGACGCGGTCACGAGCGGCCGCGATGCAGGCCTTCAAATTGAGTGTCGTGCGACGCTCTTCATCCATGATGCCGAGCTTGATCGTATTACGCGGCAGCCCAAGCAGATCTTCGATGGCACCGAACAGCTCGACCGTGAACGCTGCTTCATCGGGACCGTGCATCTTCGGCTTCACGATGTAGATGCTGCCCGTGCGCGAGTTGCGATGGCGGCCCAGTCCCTTCACGTCGTGTAGGGCAATCAGCGAGGTGATCGCGCCGTCCAAAATGCCTTCGGGTACTTCACGGCCCTGCGAATCGAGCGCTGCATTCGTCGTCATGAGGTGACCGACGTTGCGCACGAACAGAAGGCTGCGACCGGATAGCACGAGCTCGCCACCCGCAGGTGTCGTGTACTTGCGATCGGCATTCAACTCCCGGCGCATGCGCTTGCCGCCCTTCTCGAACTCATCGGCGAGGTCGCCGCGCATGAGGCCGAGCCAGTTGCTGTACACGAGCGTCTTATCTTCGGCGTCGACGGCCGCGATGGAATCTTCGCAATCCTGAATCGTGGTCACTGCGGCTTCGAGCAGGATGTCCTTCACGCCCGCCGCATCCGTGGCACCGATGGAGTGCTTGCGGTCGATCTGGATCTCGAAGTGCAGGCCATTGTTCTTGAGCAGCACGATACTGGGCGCCTCGGCGCTGCCCACGAACCCCGCCAACTGACCGGGTCGGGCGAGACCGCTCTTGCTGCCATCCTTCAAAGTGACTTGCAGAGCGCCCGCGACAATCGCGTAGCTCGTCGCATCCGCATGGCTACCGCGGGCCAACGGTGCCGATTCGTCGAGGAACCGGCGCGCGAACGCGATCACTTTGGCGCCGCGTGTCGGGTTGTATGCGCCTGCGCGCTGGGCGCCGCCTTCTTCGGCAATCACATCCGTGCCGTAGAGCGCGTCATAAAGACTGCCCCAGCGCGCATTCAGCGCATTCA
>DATELY010000218.1:0-3487 GCA_035276085.1 Steroidobacteraceae bacterium
GCCTGCTCGGGAACCTTCAGCGACACCGCCGGCAAGCGCGCCATGGGGTATTACGATCAGAATTTCCTGAACTACTACTACTACATGGCCTCGCAGTTTGCGGTGTCGGATCGCTGGTTCTCGCCGGTTTCGAGCAAGAGCATTTCAAACCGCATTGCCACTTTCAGCGGCGGCACGACGCAGGGCCTGGTCAAGGATCCCGGCAACGACGACAAGCTGCCGCAGCTCGCGATCGAGACGATCTTCCAGGAACTGGATCAGGCGAAGGTGTCGTGGAAGGTCTACTACACGGTCGATCAGTCTATGTGCACCGATCCAACCGAGTGCTCGAAGCCCGGGTCGAAGTTTCCGGCGACGGACTTCGGTAGTTTCCAGTACTCGTATCAATTCATGTATGACAATCCTACCGGTGCGGCGTGCACGCCGCCGACGCAGCCGTCGAGCGTGGTCGGGGATTCGAGCAACTCCTTCTGCATCGATCCCAACCACATCGCGCCGCTGTCGCAGTACTTCAAAGATGTTGCGAACGGCACGTTGCCCAGCTTTGCATTCATCGAAGCGGGGTACGGAAACAACGATGAGCACCCAGGTTCTGGTCAGCCGATCCTCGCGGGTCAGGCGCAGGTAGCGAGTGTTATCAATGCGCTGATGCAGAGTCCCTCGTGGAAAGATTCCGTCTTCTTCCTCAGCTACGACGAGGGCGGCGGACCGTTCGATCACGTGCCGCCGGTGCCGAAATATTCAAACCAAAATACCGATCCGGCGGTTGTAGGCGTTCCGTTGTCGAGCATTCCCGATATCTCAACGATTGCCGTCAATCCGGACAGCTACAAGCCATGTCTGCCGCCGACAGGAACGACGGCCACGACGCACTGCGACTTATCAGCCGCCGAGCCCGGCGCCAAGGCGACCGACGCTGCCGCCGTCAACGGATTCGCAGCGCAGCTGGGATTCCGCGTTCCCAACATAGTGATCTCACCGTGGACGCGAGCGCACTACGTCTCGCATATTCCCATGGATCACACCGCGATCATCAAGTTTGTCGAGAACCGGTTCATCGGCCCTTCGGCGCACCTCACCAATCGCGATGCCGCCCAACCGAATCTGCTCGACTTCTTCGACTTCACCGGCGTGCCGTGGGCGACGCCTCCGACACCGCCAACTCCGCCCCCGATCGGGTCTACCTGCCAGCCGGATAATATGGGCCCTTGATTTTGGGTGGGACGGTAACAACTCACGTTCTAAGACAAAATGCGGGCAGAGCCGAATTCCTCAGGCACTGCCCGCTTTCCATTGGCCGGCTGACTTGCTGCGGGAATCCAGCGAGTTGATAGGCGAGCGTCGGCGAGGTTTGCCCGCCTGGATCGATGCAGAAGGGCACCGGGTGTGCCCATCCTGCGACCTTGACCAAGCACAGCCACGGCAGCGTCCCGTGCGCTGCTAGTGCGTGAAGCTATTGGGGCGTGAGTTCCGTCACCTGATACTTCTGTCCGTCGAACTCCGCAGTGACTCTTACCGACTCACCTTCGTGCAACTGGTGCGCGTCATGCAGCCGATACGGATCGAAGTGGAAATCGTAGGTCGTGTTGTCACGCGGATCGATGATTACCAGACGTCCGGACGAGAAGTCCACGAGGGAGATCTGCCCACTGAACGTAAATGCCGACCCCGGAGTCGCCAGAACATCGATATGCGTGGCCACGCCTTTGCCGCCGGCGCCCGGCTGAAAGGTCACATTCACCAGGGAGCCGCGCATCAGGTCCCCAATTCCGCTCCCTCCGGAGGCGAACTCCTTCTGTCCGACGCGCACGATCGGCGTGTCCATAGGGATGTCGATGCGCACTGATTGATGCGAAAGGGACGAAATGACGACCAGGTTGCGCGTCCGCGCATTGAAGTTCTCCACCTGACCCTGACATTCGCCCGCGGGTACGGTCGAGAGCATATGAATGCGCAGCGCGAAGACCCTCGTGCCGTCCAGAGTGGTCTCGACAGACGCGTGACTCGCCGGCTTCAGGTCCAGCACATCGATCCGGTGACCGTTCTGGTAGACCTGAGTCCGCTCGTCATAAAACATGGTCATTTTGTCGTTGCTGCCGAAGAGGCGTAGCGTGATCTGATCGCGCACCGGGTCGACTTTCCGGATCTCCCCGCCGATGACACTGCTTTTGCCCGGCGGGGGCGGCGGCAGATTCCTTGCCGGTGGCGCAACGGCCGGGGCGGGAATCGCATTTTCAACCGGATTGGGGGAAGTGGGCGTGGTTTGCTGGGGGCTTTGGGCAGTCGCCACGCCGCTGGCCATGACAACTGCAAGAAGAAGAATCATTCCGTACACCTGTGCCTGGACATGAACGGCAACCTCCTTAGATGGAAGAGCGTGCGCGTTGGTGGTCTGCGACTTCAAGGCCAGAAAGCGCCGCTGCGGCAACACATGACCGCCATTCGCATCCAACGCCTTATGCCCGAATGGCATGCCTGCGCACGTCGGGTTCAGCTGACCATTCGGGACTTCTCGTCTATGTTCGCGAAACGGCTCTATTCATTGGCTCTTTTGGCGCTTATTGTTTGCGCGACGGCACCGCTCGCGCGCGCGGGAGACCTTCGCATCACGATTCCACGGCACAGCAAGCTCACCCCGGTGCAGCGCCTCAACCGCGAGGGCGTCGAGGCTGTCCAGAAGCGTCATTATGACAAGGCCGAAGCTCTGTTTTACAAGGCATATCTCTACGATCCGTCGGATCCGTTCACGCTGAACAACCTCGGTTACATCTCTGAGCTGCAGGGGCAGCTCGACCGCGCGCAGAACTTCTACAAACTGGCCGCCGAACAAGGCTGCGGTGCCGTGATCGCCATCAGCGACGACAAGAACCTGCAGGGCAAGCCGATGATGTTCGCGCTCGACACGCTGAAGAATGAGCCGATGCGGATCAATCGCATGAACGTCGAGGCGCTCCAGCTCCTGAATGTCGACAACGGCTTCGAGGCGCTCATAGTTCTGCGGCGTGCCCTGAAGATGGATCCCCAGAATCCCTTCACGCTGAACAATCTCGGGGTTGCGAGCGAGGCGATCGGCGACTACGACGGGGCTCTGCGGTATTACGACGAGGCGGCGGCGCTGAATTCCAGCGAGCCGGTCGTTGTTACCCTCAAGAAGGAATACCGCGGTAAGCCCGTCAGCCGCGTAGCCGAGGCAAGTGCAAATAATCTGCGCAAAAGAATGCGCAACATGGATCTCAACCAGGCACGCGCCCACATGCTCGAACTCCGTGGCGTCTTCGAAGCCAATGAGAACGACTGGGCCGCTGCCAAGCGAGATTTTCTCGAGGCGTACAAGCTGGATCCATATAGCGCCTTCTCCCTGAACAATCTCGGTTATGTCGCAGAGCGAGACGGCGATCTGGAAACCGCGCAATATTTCTACGCTCGCGCGCGCAGTGCCGCGGACGCTCACGCCCGTGTGGGGCTGGCGACACAATCCATCGCCGAC
>DATELY010000219.1:0-9998 GCA_035276085.1 Steroidobacteraceae bacterium
CCGAGTGTCTCCATGGCGCTACGCAGGCTCTTTCGCCCGCTCTCATCGTTCACGAGCCTGACGACATCGCGCTCGATTGCGGCAGCATCCAGCGCGGAGGGCATGACCAAACCCAGTGCTGCGCACTTCTGAATTCGCTCGCTCTGATCTCCTGCCACCGGAACGGCAACCGCCGCAACGCGGTTCGCGATCGTCTGCAACAACAGACTCCCGCCGTTCACCACGGCCACGTGGGCTGCAGTCATCAGATCCATCAACTCGCCATTGCTCAGCGCGGCAACGGTACGCACGCCATCGGGGGGCGTGCCCGGCTGCGGCGCATTCGAACCCATGATGGCGATACACGTGAGCCCGGTCGCGGCACGAATGCGGGATGCCGCGGCAAGCAGTGTGGCGGAAGCGTCACTCACGCGGGCATAACTGCCACCGCTGCCGATGCAAAGGACAGCGAACCGATCGCGCTCCAATCCCAGTGTGCTCAACAAACGCTGCTGACGGTCGGCTTGCGGCGCTTCGAACAGTGTCTCCAGGAAAACGGGCTCCACGTGCCCGACCAGCGCCATCTTCAACCGCTCCCAGCGCGTGAGATCGCCGCCGAGGAAACGCGGCTGAGCGATCCAATGCTGATCGAAGTACCGCATGCGTCGCAGACGAAAGCCCTTCCACCGCGTCTTGAATCGCGAGCTGACATAGACGACGCGGGCGCCGACGGCACGCGCCTGTCGATATTGCGCAACCCGGCCGGAGCTGTCGAACACGACGACGTGGGGTCGCTCACGCGCGAGCGCTGCGTTGACCGCTGCGCTGTTGTAAGTCGGCGAGCCCTGAATGACCGTACTGGGAAACTCGAGCTGATGGGCGTAGCGAGCTTCTGCATTCACGATGAAGTGAAGGGTCGCTTCGGGAAGCCGTTCGCGGAGCGCACGGGCGATGATGAGCGACCGCATGAATTCACCGGCGCCACCCGCACCCGATACCGGAACGAACAGGATGCGAGGCGTCATCGAGCGTGTGCGGCACGCTGCCTGCGGTGAGCGATGACGGCCACATAGCGCTCCAACAGCACGCGTGCCGTCGTATCGAGATGATGTGCCGACAAGTCCACCTCGCGATGCGGCGTACGCGCTTCATAATGTTGCCGCAGCAACCCCGCCAACGCAGCCGCATCTTCGATGGGAAACAGATCGCCCGGGTACACCTCGAGCAGCTCACGACAACCGTCAGCGGTCGAGGCCACGACTGGCACACCGGCATCCAACGCTTCGAGAATCACTCGCGGCAGCGGTTCCCGGCGCGAAGGACAGACGAACAGATCGAACGCCTGGTAGTAGTCCTTCACGTTGCTGCGGAACCCCGGCAGGTCGACCGCGCCTTGCGCCAGAGTCTCCAATCGCCTCCGCTCGCGGCCTTCGCCGAGAATCACGCAGCGAGCCTGCGGCAGGCGCGCCTGCTGAAATGCTTTGATCAGAACGTCCCAACCCTTGCTGTGGGCGAGGCGACCCACGCCGCCGATCAGATACTCCTCCGGTGCTGCTCCCAACTCAGCCCGTAGACGCTGCACCGCCTCGCTCCCGAGGCGTGGATGAGGCACCAGCGAGTTGTCTGCCTTGAACACCAGGCCCTGGTACGTCGCCGGTATCTCTCGCATCTGCCAACGCGCGTTGCAGATGAGCGCATCCAGTTTCAAGTAGTGACGACCGTTCACGGAGAGATGGAGCGTCGCGACCGTCGCCGCGTCCGGCTCGATGCGCGCAATCAGACGGCTCGCGCGGCGCAGATGCGTATGGATGATGTCCGGCCGAAACGATTCGATGGCCTGGCGCAACTGGCGCTGAGTCCAGAGGCGATCGTTGATCTCGTGCACTTGTACCGCGGCGGCCAGATGATCGCGAATGCTCTGCCCGTGACTGCGATGCGAGCGTCGCACCACCAACATCACGTCATGCCCAAGGGACACCTGCGCATTGCACGACTCGGCCGTCGAACGCTCCGAGCCCGCGAATCCGCGCGACAGGATCACGTGCATGATCTTCAAAGGCGCCCGCTCCAACGCGGCTCTCGTGTCTTCATGGCCGCATGATAACAGCGCAGTCCTGCCGCTTCGGAGCTGGCAAGCAGGGTCGATTCCGCTATCGTACGCGGCGCCTTTGCCGTGCAAGACATCGACCGCTTCACTCACCCCACGCTCGCAGGTTCTACGTGCAGGTTACGTTCGTGCTGATGAACGATGCGCCGCTCGCGCAGCTGGAACAGCTCGATCCGGATCGGGACTGGCGGCAGTTCGTGACCGGAGAGCGCGCGTGGATCTTGCAGACGTATCTGCGGCTGCGTTCGAGCGGAGCACCGGTGCAGCTCGCCACCGCGCTTCCTGACACCGGCATCGCAGTGTTCAGCTCGAAGCAGCGCCGGCTGTTGCGCAAGGTCAGGCCGCGCGCAGGCGTCGTGCTGGTCGGCATACGCGAAGACGTTGGCGAAGCGCTGATCGCCGACTATGAAGTGGTCCAGAATCCCTCTCAGGCCGATGGCCAACGCCGCTTCCTGCTCCCCTTCTGGCCCCAGCCTGGCTTGATTCCGCGTGACGCAACCCGGGGCACGCGCGTCGAGAATATTGCGTACAAGGGTTTCGAGAACAATCTGCATCCCGGGCTGCGCGGTTCTGCGTGGCGCGACAGCCTGCAGGCGCAGCACTTCGGCTGGTTCACCGATGCGGTGTCTTACACGCGCGACGCAAGCCAGTTCGCGGGACTCGCATGGAATGATTTCTCCACGATCGATGTCATCCTCGCCGTGCGCCCGCCGGATGCGCACTTGCACCCGCACAAGCCGGCCACGAAACTTTACAACGCCTGGCTTGCAGGGGTGCCTGCCGTGCTGGGACCGGAAGTTGCCTACCGTCAGCTGCGACGCACGGAGCTCGACTACATCGAAGCGAACACGGCTGACGATGCAAGTCGGGCCATTCTACGGCTACGCTCGGAGCCTGCGCTGTATCGAGCCATGGTCGACAATGGCCACCATCGAGCGGCCGAGTTCTCGCATGAGCGTTTGCGCCAGCAATGGTCGACACTGCTGTTCGACACGCTGCCTGCAATAGCCGCAACGGATCGACGTTCGCGCTTCTGGCAAGGCCGTTCCTTGTGGCGGAAGGAGCTTGCGCGTCGTGCTGCGCGCGCGCTCCGCTTGTGGCAGTGAGGAGAACGACGTGACGCCTCGCGTGCTCATCTTCCGCAGTCGCCTGCTCCCGGCGTCCGAGACGTTCATTCAGGCGCAAGCCGCGGCGCTCACCCGATATGAGCCCCACTTTCTCGGACGCAAACGTGTACGCGGTCTTGCGTTGCCGGCGGAACGGCAATGCGTGATCAATGAAAGCCGCTTGCTGGGTCGTGTGTACGATCGCATGTTCACATCGAATGGCTATTTGCCAGCGCGAGTACGGCGTGAGCTGAACGGCATTCGACCTGCTCTCGTGCATGCCCACTTTGCAGTCGATGGGTGTCTGGCACTGCCTGTCGCGCGCGCGCTCGGTGTACCTCTGATCGTCACCATGCACGGCTATGACGTGACCACGAGCGATGCAGTCTTCAAGCGCAGATCCGATC
Organism: Steroidobacteraceae bacterium; assembly: GCA_035276085.1. Classification (GTDB taxonomy): domain Bacteria; phylum Pseudomonadota; class Gammaproteobacteria; order Steroidobacterales; family Steroidobacteraceae; genus DATELY01. The sequence goes on from DATELY010000219.1 coordinate 3,600, forward strand.
GCGCGCTGCGTCAGTTTCCTGAGCGCCGCGCGACGCTGTTTCGCGAGGCCGCGCAGTTCATCGCCATTTCCAATTTCATCCGCGCCTCGGCCGAACGCCTGGGATGTCCGTCCGAGCGCACGCGCGTGCTCTACATCGGCATCGATGAGCAACGTTTCATCCCGGCGACTCGGGAACGCACACGACCGCTCGTGTTGTTCGTGGGGCGGCTCGTTGCAAAGAAGGGTGGCGAGCACTTGTTGAACGCGATGGCGCTCGTGCAGCAGCAACTTCCCACTGCCGAGGTCGTGCTCATCGGCGATGGACCCTTGCGCCAGACGCTTGAAGCGCAAGCACGAGGTTTGCGCAACGTCACGTTCCTGGGAGCGCAACCTCCCAGCATCGTGCGCGAGCATCTGCAACGTGCAGGCGTGTTTTGCGTACCGAGCATTGCCGCGCCGAACGGCGACAACGAAGGACTCGGCATGGTGTTCCTGGAAGCACAAGCGAGCGCCGTGCCCGTCGTGAGCTTCGCTAGCGGCGGCGTGAGTGAAGCCGTCGAACACGGCGTCACCGGTTTTCTTGCAGCGCCTGGAGATGACGCCGCCCTTGCCTCGCATATCACTCGCTTGCTGCAGGACCCTGAGCTGCGGCAACAGATGGGACGAGCCGGACGCGCGCGCGTAGAACACCAGTTTTCACTCCGGCGACAGACGGCGTTACTCGAAGACTTGTATGACGAGATGGTCGCAATCCAGAGAACACGTTAGACCGTCCCTCCTGGAGCCACAACAGGCACTCGAGTGACTAAGCGTGCCACCTCAGCCAAGGGTCAATCCCGAGCTGCCCGCCGCCGCTCCACCGCACTCGCGTACCCCTCCAGCAACACTCGACCCGAGTTCTCGATGCCATAACGACTCAAGTCCACGGTCACCCGCGGAGTTCGCTCCTCGTAGTGACGCCGCAGCAAGACGCTCAATGCATCCACATCCTCGATGGGAAACAGATCGCCGGGGTACTCCGCCAGGATCTCGCGACAGCCATCCGTCTCAGAGGCCACCACCGGCGACCCCGCATCCAAAGCCTCGATCAACACACGTCCGAATGCCTCACGCCGCGACGGACAGACGAGCAGATCGAAGAGTTGAAAGTAGTCCTTCGCGTTCGCGCGAAATCCCGGCAACAAGACACGAGAATCCGCGAGCGCCTCGAAGCGGGAGCGATCGCGCCCATCACCGATGATCACGAGCCGTGCGTTGGGCAGATCCGCTTGCCGGAACGCTCGTATCAAGGTGTCCCAACCCTTACGCAGGATGAGGCTGCCGACGCCGCCAATCACATAGTCGTCTGGACGCAGGCCGAGTCCCGCCCGCAGAGAGCGCAGTTGATCGGCATCCAGCCGTCGATGCGGAATGTATGAGTTCGGCCAGTCGATGACGGCCCCGGGATAGCTCGCCGGAATCAGCCGTCGCTGCCAACGTGCGATGGTCACGATCCCATCGAACTGCAGGTGATAGGGCTCCAGCTCATCCAGATGCAACGTCGCAACTGTCGCTGCCGCTGTGCGGATCTGCGCGACGAGCCGCTCGGCGTCATTCAAGTGCGCGTGGATCACGTCGGGCGCGAAACGCCGGATGTGATGCTCGAGCACGGAGCGCGCCAGCCAGCGCCGCGGCATGCGCAGCACTGCTACGCGGGGATCCAGATTCGCGGCGAGGGATGCCACACCGCCCTTGCGATGCCGGCCCTGCCGGATGCGCATCAGACAAGCGGTGGGATGCAGCGCGACTTGATGGTTACACGATTCGGCTGTCGAGCGCTCGGCGCCGGTAAAGCCCTTGGTGAGGATCACATGAAGGATGCGCATGCCGCTCGCGAGCACTGTATTGATTCGAGCCGCGCTCACTTGCATCGCTCGTGAGAGGGCCAGCCTGTGTTCGAAGGGCCGCTACTCTAGCAGCATGTTGAAAAAGTCCCCCTCCTGCACTGTTGCAACGTCGCTGGCATGAATGCAGCGGTTAGCGGTTGGTCAGAGGCGCTACCTCTCTGGCCGTCGCCCGTGGCCCGCAGCCGCCTCTCATCCCTCTTGTCCCGCCCGCGGCGCTTGCTTGGACAGCGGATACCGCGACGTCGTCGTGCGCTGATCCGGACGCAGGCGGCCGAGCATCTCCAATCGCGCTTCGATCCCCGCCACGCTGCGACCATGTTGCTTCGCCAGCTCGCCTGGCAATGCGCCCGCATCGAAGCGCTCCAACAGCTCGCGTTCCTCGTCGGCCGACCACGGCTTCCCGGCGTTGCCCTTGAGCGGAGCGGGTGACGGTGTGGATGTCGCGCTCTGTCGGGGCGACCCGTGCGCATCGGGCACGTCCTGAGTCGTCACCACGCCGCGGGCGGCAGCTTCGAGACAGCGGATGCCGAAGTACAACGCCCGGACGATCTCGGCCTGTTGATAGGGGCTGTCCAGGGGAAAAGATTCGCCCGTCAGCGGGTGAACGCCATCGGCGAGCAGAGACAGTACCGTTTGAGCTCGTGCCGCATCCATTGAGATGTCTCCTTGATGGCTCCTTGCAGGCAACGTGAATATCCACGACCTGCCAGTCGTTCGAGCCGCCGTATGCCGCTGTCTTTCTGCAGTTTCGCCGCACTCCGTGCGACAGCATGCCGATCCCGAACTGCTGCAGTATGCTGCCGCGCTTTATCCAAGCGCGGGTTACATGAGGACATTTCTGAAGTTCGTCGGGTTGCTGGCGGGTGCGTTGCTGCTCGCTGCGGCACTGACCTATCCAGGCTGGCGCCTCGTCGAGATGATGAGCGACCAGCCGGTCCATCGAGTGATGCACCGGCTCGCGATGCTGTTTGCGCTGCTCGGACTCGTGTGGTTCGTGCGCCGTCAAGGATTGGGCTATGCCGGCGCGCTTGGATATGGCCTGCCACGAGCTCGCTTCGTCCGTCAGCTCGCGTGCGGTTATCTCCTGGGGCTGGCGTTGTTGCTGCCCCTGATCGCGATGTTGTTCGCGCTCGACCTGCGTGTGCCCCGCGAACATGCGTTCACACCGGCACATCTGCTGCCCGTCGTCGGCTCGGGCATCGTCGCTGGGCTGATCGTGGCGTTCATCGAGGAAACTTTTTTTCGCGGCATTTTGCAGACCGCCGTGGAACGCGAGTCAGGTGCGTTCGCGGCGCTCACGCTTCCCAGTGCTCTCTATGCGAGTCTGCATTTTCTCGGGGGGCGTTTGCGGGTGTCGGACGCGGCAGTCGACTGGACTGCCGGTTTCGCCGTGCTTGCCCAGCTATTCGAGAAATACGCGGCGCCCTTGAGCCTCATCGACTCGCTGGTGGCCCTGTTCGCGGTGGGCGTACTGTTGGCACTCATCCGCCAGCGCACTGGCGCGATCGCCGCCAGCATGGGTCTGCATGCCAGTTGGGTCATGCTGATCGCCGTAACCCGCGGCAGCTCCACGGACAACCAGGCCGGTCCTGAGGATTGGTTGACGGGCAGCTACGACGGGGTCATCGGCTGGGGCGCGTTGTTCTGGACGGCGCTGATCCTCGGCGGTGTCCTGACGCTGTGGCGTCGCCGACCGATGTCAACGTCGTGAGGACGCGTCGAGGTGGGTATCATCGCGCGCTTTACCAAGCTAGAGATGGGTCGATGACATCACGCGTGCTGAAAAGCGTTCTGGCCGCCATTGCAGTGCTGGCATCTGCGGGCGCACAGGCGCGCGGGCCGTCGCCCTATCTGCCCTTGAACCTGTCCCCCGAGATCGAGCGCCAGATCGAACGCGTCCTGATCCTGGCCGACGTGCCGGCGCTGCGCCGGCCCATTCGGGCCGTCACGGTGTTGGAGGCGTTGCCGAAAGCCTGCGCCGTCGATCCCGTGCTCTGCAGTCGCGTGCGACGCTACCTGTCGCAGTACATGGATACGCGCCGCATTACGCACCTCGGCGCCGAGCTGGCCTACACGGACAGCGACGCACCGCAGCCGCTTCCGAACCGCCATGCGCTCAATGCCGACGATGCATGGCAGGTCTCGGCACAGGCGCTGTGGCAACCGTCCGATCACATCGTGCTGAGCCTCGGCGCGGTCGCAGACGACAGCGATGTAACGCCCACGAACACCGTGCTCAGCCTTGGCTGGGATTACGCGCAACTGGATATCGGCTGGCGCGAGCACTGGCTATCACCGATGACGGACAGCAGCATGCTCGTCAGCACACAGGGCGAAACGATGCCGTCGTTAACGCTGTCGAGCTATCGGCCGCTGACGCGCCTCGGGATCACCTACGAAGCATTCATTGCGGAAATGGGCTATTCGAATCGAATCCTGAACGGCGCAACCTTCACCGACGGACATCCGCGACTGGCCGGGCTCAGCGTTGCGATCGAACCCGTGAGCGGATGGTCGTTGGCGATCAACCGAGTGATGCAATACGGCGGTGGCGATCGCAGCGACTCGTGGAACGACTTGTTCAATGCGTTCTTCAATCCCAGCAAGTACGACAACGTCAGCGATGCGGTGAATCAAACGCAATTCGGCAATCAAGCCGCGTCGTTCACCAGCCGCATCGTGATTCCGGGCAAAGTGCCGTTTGCCGCGTACTTCGAGTACGCCGGCGAGGACACCTCGCACAGCCAGAACTATCGACTGGGCAACGCGTCCCTCTCGGCAGGCATCGATTTCCCGAGTCTGTGGCAACGATTCGATGCCACGTACGAAGTGAGCGAATGGCAGAACGGCTGGTATGTGAACGGTGTTTATCAGGACGGCCTTGCGAACAATGGGTATGTGCTGGGCCACTGGTTCGGCAATCAGCGCGTGTTCGGCGACGCAGTCGGCGGCCAGAGCCACATGCTGCGAGTGGGCTGGCGGCCGACCTTCGGCGGCGAGCTCGATGCGCGCTATCGCACGATCAAGAACGAAGATTACGGCAGCATCGATTACACGCGCGGGCATGACTTCACGCTCAGCTATGCGTTCCCCTGGCAACGCTTCACGGTCGGCGCGGAGCTGCAAGTTGGCCGCTCGGTATTGGACGAGGACTACGTGCGAGTCGCGGGCTTCATGCGACTTGCCGAATGGATCGAACGTGGCACGGTCGATTATTCGGATTACAAGCAGCGCACGACGGATGTGGACCTGTTCGTCGATGCCGGCGTGAGCGCAAGCAAAGTCGACATCGATCTCGCCGATGCGTCGACCGATCCCAAGAGCACGACCGACACGAAAACCTCGGCACACATCGGCATCGGCGCGCGGCGCGCGGTGGCCAAGCGCCACGATCTCGGCGTCAGAATCGAGCTCGATGATGCCGACAGCAGGGCTCTGTTTGCCGTGCGCGCGCTCGACTATCGCTATCGGATGGGCGAGCACCTCGCCTTCTCCGGCTTCGTTGGCGCCGCGCGCTACGACCTGGCCACGCCGGCATTCGGCTGGTACTACGGTGTGGGCGTACAGTGGCGCGACATCCTCCCTCGTCTCGACCTGAACCTGGACGTCCGCAAAGCGGACGACGTCGCACGCGACAAGCTCGTCGCGTCGGATCCTGATCCATCGGTCGGTCGGCCAGATGTGTTCTATACGGTGAAGTCGGCGACGCTGTATCTGACGTATCGTTGGTAGCGAGCTACTTTTCGCCCTTGCCCAACTGCGTGAGCAACTTCCCGTGTATCCCGCCGAAGCCACCGTTCGACATGATGAGAATGTGATCGCCTGAACGCGCCTCGCTCACCAGGCTCCGCACCAACGCATCGATGTCGCGTTGGATGCGCACCTTCTCACCCAGGCTGCCGACTGCCTCGGCAACATCCCATTTGACGTCGGGTCCCTGGTAGATCCAGACCTGATCCGCGTGCGCGAGCGAATGAGCCAGAGCGGCTTTGTGCGCGCCGAGCTTCATCGTGTTCGAACGCGGCTCGAGCACCGCGACGAGTCGTGATTTGCCGATACGACGGCGCAGGCCGTCGACCGTCGTTTCGATTGCGGTGGGGTGGTGCGCAAAGTCGTCGTACACCGTGACGCCACGCACTGTGCCGCGGACCTCCATGCGGCGACGCACGCCCTGGAACTCAGCCAGCGCTGCAATCGCCTGTGCTTCAGGCACGCCGGCATGGCGCGCGGCGAGGATGGCTGCCAGTGCATTGGCCGCGTTGTGGCGGCCCATCATGTCCCAGCGCACTTCGCCGATGCGGCGGGCGCCCTGCATCACGATGAATTGCGTGTAGTCGCTTCCCGGCTCAGCCAACACGTACCACGCCGTATCCGCACTTACGCGATCCGCAAAGCGTTCGACCGGAGTCCAGCATCCCATGTCCAACGTTTGCACGATGTGCGGCTCGCCGACGTTCGCGATGATCTGGCCCTTGCGTGGCACCATGCGCACCATCTGATGGAACTGCCACTGGATGGACGCGACATCGGGA
>DATELY010000220.1:0-17545 GCA_035276085.1 Steroidobacteraceae bacterium
CGGCGTAGGCGATCGCAACCGCTGCACCCTGCGATATCCCCAGCAATGCGAACTGCTCCGCGCCGGCCGCTTTGACCACGGCCTCCATGTCGTCGACCCAGCGATCGAAATGCAGATCGGGCACCGTCCAATCCGACAGACCGCAACCACGCTCGTCATAGCGCACGAATCTGCCGAGCTGCGACATGCCTTGCAGCAGATGACGCCACACCGGGCTCTGCCAATCGTGTTCCAGATGCGACAGCCACGTGGCCGCCTTCACGATCACAGGCTGGCCCGTACCGCTCATCGCATACGCCAACCGCACACCATCCCGACCGCGTGCGAATCGAATGTGCTGCCGTGCGTTCATGGTGCTCCCTGTTTGCGCCGACCGCCGGGGCCTGCGTCCCGCTGCTAGTGTCTATCCGACGACGCTGTGCGTCCACTCGGGACGGCGGTTGGGCGACGCCACCGCCAGCTTCAACCCGGTTACGGGCAAGCATGAGAGTGGCTGAATGCCAGGCGCTCGCTCTACGCAAGGCGCTGCGAGGGCATGAGCGCAAATTAGCCAAGAGATTCTTCGCCCAGCGGCGTGCATCATCGATACGCCGTAGCTGGCTTGATTCTCAGGCTATCCCCTCTCCCGCGTGCGGGAGAGGGCACGGTGAGGGTGCCTTAATCGCCGATACCTTTTTGACTAGCGAACCGCGCAAGCCAAGGCTCACGCACAACGTCGTGCCTCAAGGAACACGGGCATCCTTAGCTGGAGAGTGCGAGCCAACGAGATTCGACGGCTGATCAGCCTTCCTTTCCGACGAACTGCACTGGTCGAGCTCTTTCAATGATCGCAACTTCAGTCGACATCTGCCGAGCGGCGCAATACGCTTTGCGCTCGAATCGATATCTCGAACAGCGGCATGGGTTGCGCTCCCGCTACGCCGTCGACAGCGGTTCAACCCCTGTCAGTGCTTCGGCCGTTGCTGATGACTTGAAATATGGCTCTAAAAAAATCCCAGCTCTATTCCTCCCTCTGGCAAAGCTGCGACGAGTTGCGCGGCGGCATGGATGCTTCGCAGTACAAGGACTATGTGCTGACGCTGCTGTTCATGAAGTACGTCTCGGACAAGTACGCGGGCAAGCCGGGTGCGGTTGTCGTCGTGCCCGAGGGCGGCAGCTTCGCCGACATGGTCAAGCTCAAGGGCGACAAGTCGATCGGCGAGGAGATCAACAAGATCATCGCCAAGCTCGCCGAAGCCAACGAACTGAAAAGCGTCATCGATCAAGCGGACTTCAACGACGAAGGCAAGCTCGGCGCCGGCAAGGAGATGCAGGACCGTCTGTCCAAGCTCCTAGGGATCTTCGAAGGGCTCGACTTCCGCGCCAATCGCGCCGAGGGCGACGATTTGCTCGGCGATGCGTACGAATACCTGATGCGGCACTTCGCCACCGAAAGTGGCAAGAGCAAAGGCCAGTTCTACACGCCGGCCGAAGTCTCGCGCATCATGGCGCAGGTCATCGGCATCGAGCGCGCGAAAGAACTCAGCCAGCCCACGGTGTATGACCCGACGTGCGGCTCCGGCTCGCTGCTCATGAAAGCGGCGGACGAAGCTCACACGGGCACGCTGTCGATCTATGGCCAGGAAATGGACGTAGCCACGTGGGCGCTGGCACGCATGAACATGATCCTGCATGGCTATCCAACGGCCGAGCTGTGGCGCGGCAACACCCTGTCGTCACCGCATTTCAAGAACAAGGACGGCACCCTCGCGATCTTCGATTTCGCTGTTGCCAACCCGCCGTTTTCCTCCAAAGCCTGGTCCAACGGCTTGCTTCCGGAGCAGGACGAGTTTGCGCGTTTCGAATACGGCGTTCCGCCGGCCAAGAACGGCGACTATGCCTTCCTGTTACATCTCATCAAGTCGCTCAAGAGCACCGGCAAGGGCGCAATCATCCTGCCGCACGGCGTCCTGTTCCGCGGCAACAAGGAAGCCGACATTCGCCGCAACCTCCTCCAGCGCGGCTTGATCAAGGGCATCATTGGACTGCCCGCAAACCTCTTTTACGGCACCGGTATTCCGGCATGCATCGTCGTGATCGACAAGGAACACGCTGCCGGCCGCAAAGGGATCTTCATGATCGACGCCAGCAAGGGTTTCATGAAGGATGGCAACAAGAACCGTCTACGCGATCAGGACATTCACAAGATTGTCGACGTCTTCACCAAGCAGCTCGAAGTGCCGCGTTACTCACGCCTTGTGCCGCTCGCCGACATTGCGAGCGCGGCGAACGACTACAACCTCAACATTCCGCGCTACATCGATTCGAGCGAGCCGGAGGACCTGCACGATCTCGATGCGCACCTGAACGGCGGTATCACCAATCGAGACATCGATGCGCTCGAAGCTTACTGGCAAGTGTTTCCTACGCTGCGCGCCCAGTTGTTCACGCCTCTGCGTACGGGTTACAGCAAGGCGTGCGTTGAGACGTGCGAAGTCAAGTCAACCATCCTCAATCATCCCGAGTTCAAGGCATATTCGGATCGCACCGCGCACCGCTTCGACGAGTGGCGGCAAGCGCACGAAGCTGCGCTGAAAAGTATCCAGGTCGACGACATTCCGAAGCAGCTCATCCATCGCCTCTCGGAAGACCTGTTGGTCCGCTTCACTGACCTACCGCTGCTCAGCCGGTATGACGTCTACCAACGCTTGATGGATTGCTGGACCGAGACGATGCAGGACGATGTGTACCTCATCGCCGCGGACGGCTGGATCGATGCCGCTAGGCCGCGTGGCATCGTTGAAGACAAGGAAAAGAAGATCAAGGAAACGCCCGACCTCGTCATTGGCCGCAAGAAGTACAAGATGGACCTGATTCCGCCGGCGCTGATCGTGACGCGGTACTTTGATGCAGAACAGAAAGTCATCGATGCATTGCAGGTCGAGCAGGAGCACGCCGCTCGTGCTCTGGAGGAACTCATCGAGGAAGACAGCGGCGACGAAGGGCTGCTTGCTGATGCGATGAACGACAAGGGCAAGGTCACCAAGGCCTCTGTGAAGGAGCGGCTGAAAGAGATCGGCAGGGACAAGGCGTTCACAGATGAACGCGTAGCGCTAGAACGCTGCATCGAGCTGATCGAGGCGGAAGGAGAGAAGGCCGAGGCGGTGAATCACGCCCAAGTCGAGCTGGATGAAAGGGTGCTGGTTCGCTACGAACGGTTGAACGATACCGAGATCAAGGTGCTAGTAGTTGAAGACAAATGGCTTGGCGCGATTCGAATCGCCATCGATGAAGAAGTGCTGCGCCTCACGCAGCAGTTGGCCGCTCGCGTCAGAGAGCTAGAAGAACGCTATGCCAGGCCGCTGCCAAAATTGGACAAAGATGTGTCGTTCTTCAGCGAGAAAGTCGATGCGCATCTCAGGAAGATGGAGCTCGTGTGGGCATAAGCGCAGGGCCGATGCAGGTAGGAGGCGGTTCCACTAGCCATAGCGCAATTGCGCGCAAGGGCGACGTGCCCTTGGGATTCAAGCGTACCGCGGTTGGAGTGACTCCCGAGGATTGGGATATCTTGCCGCTTGGGCAGCTTCTCAGTTTTAGCAATGGTGTTAATGCTGCCAAGGAGGCGTATGGACGTGGAATACCGTTCGTTAATGTCCTTGAGCCTATTTCTCATAGCCATCTGCGGCGATCGAGCATCCCGGGTAGGGTGACTATTTCGAGGCAGTTGATCGATGCTTTCTCTGTTAGGTACGGAGACATACTGTTCAATCGCACTTCCGAAACCGAAGATGAGGTGGGCCTTGCATCGTGCTATGTGGACAAGGAGCCTGTTGTCTTCGGTGGGTTCGTGATTCGAGGAAGACAGAAGACTGATGCGTTGGAGCCCTTATATGCGGGATATGCCTTCCGGGCTTCCCAGGTGCGTAAACAGATAATCGCCAAAGCGCAAGGTGCAGTCCGAGCCAATATCGGCCAGGCGAGCTTGCGTCAGATTCTTGTTCCGGTCCCTGAATCCAGCGAACAAGCCGTCATCGCCGAAGCCTTGTCGGATGTGGATGGCCTGCTCGGGACGTTGGAAGCGCTCATCGCCAAGAAGCGCGCCATCAAACAAGGCGCCATGCAGCAACTCCTCACCGGCAAGACTCGCCTTCCCGGGTTCAGCGACAAATGGGAAACGAAGCGGTTGGGGTGCTGTCTGCTTTCGCGACCAGATTATGGGATTAACGCTCCAGCAGTTCCATATTCCGATCGCTTGCCAACTTACATTCGGATTACTGACATCTCCGAAGACGGGCGATTTATGCCTGCTCCTCGGGTGTCCGTGCAATCCAGTCTTGCTGGTCTATACATGCTTAGCGATGGAGATGTCGTATTTGCTAGGACAGGTGCAAGCGTGGGGAAGTCGTACCGATATCGCGTACAAGACGGTCCACTCGCCTTTGCGGGTTTCTTGATACGAGTCAAACCTGACCCTCACGTGCTCGTTCCGGAATATCTCGCAGCGTACGCAACGACCACATCGTATTGGAATTGGGTGAGGCTTACGTCCATGCGAAGTGGCCAGCCTGGAGTCAACGGAAGTGAGTACGCACAGCTGCTAGTTCGGCTACCGCCAGTTGACGAACAATCTGCGATCGCCACCGTCCTCTCCGACATGGACGCCGAAATCACAGCCCTCGAAGCACGCCGCGATAAAACCCGCGCCCTCAAGCAAGGCATGATGCAGCAACTGCTCACCGGCCGCGTTCGGCTGCTGAAGCCCAGTCAGAGCGACGTGGCTGCATGACGCCCATCCGCCTCTTCATCAGCAGCGTCCAGAAGGAGTTCGTGGAAGAGCGCGCAGCGCTTCGCGACTATCTGCGCGGCGACGCGTTGATGCGGCGCTTTTTCGAAGTGTTCTTGTTCGAGGACGTGCCCGCGGCGGACCGGCGCGCCGATGCGGTGTATCTCAATGAAGTGGAGCGCTGCGATGTGTACATCGGCTTGTTCGGCAATGAGTATGGATTCGAGGATGCCCAAGGCGTCTCGCCCACGGAGCGAGAATTTGATGCGGCCAGCGCAGCCGGCAAGTATCGGTTGATCTATGTGCAGGGAACGGACGATGCTGCGCGCCACACGAAGATGCGTGCGCTCATCGGCAAGGCGCAGGCAGCACTGATCCGCAAACGCTTCAACACGACCGCGGAGCTGCTGGGCGGCTTGTATGCGGCGCTGATCGAGTATCTCGAAGAGCGGCGCCTCATTCGCTCCGGTCCCTTCGATGCGGCGCCTAGCCTGAACGCCACGTTCGACGATCTCGATGAACAGAAAATGGCGTGGTTCATCAACGTCGCGCGCAGTACGCGTCGTTTTCCGCTCGCGACGAATGCTTCGAAGCAAGAACTGCTGCAGCATTTGAATCTGTTCGACGGCGGGCGAATCACGAATGCCGCTTTGTTGTTGTTTGCCAGGCAGCCGCAACGCTTCCTGATCGCGTCGGAGATCAAGTGCGCGCACTTTCATGGCACGGAGGCGGCCAAACCGATTCCCTCGTATCAGGTCTACAAGGGCACGGTGTTCGATCTGGTGGATCAGGCGCTCGATTTCGTGTTGAGTAAGATCGCGCTGTCCGTTGGTACGCGCGAGGCGGGGCCGCAAGCGCCAGTTCATTACGAGATTCCCAGGGAGGTCGTTGCCGAGGCCATCGTGAACGCGGTCGCGCATCGCGACTACACCAGCAACGGCAGCGTGCAAGTCATGCTGTTCGCGGATCGTCTGGAAATCTGGAATCCCGGGGGATTGCCGCCGTCGTTGACGCTGGCCAATCTGCGTGAGCCGCACGGATCGGTTCCCGGCAATCCGCTGCTGGCCGAGCCCATGTACCTTGCGGGCTACATCGAACGGATGGGAACCGGCACGGGCGACATGATCCGCCGCTGCTCGGAGTCGGGCCTTCCGGAGCCGGAGTTCAAGGTGACTGATGGGTTCGTTACCGTCCTGCGGCGCTCGGTCGTCACCCCGGAAGTCACCCCGGAAGTCACCCCGGAAGTCAGACTGGCTCGCGCTATCGTCGGCTCGATGACACGAAGGGAACTGCAACAGGCACTTGGCTTGCGGGATGACGATCACTTCCGAACTGCGTATCTCCTGCCGGCGCTCGCGGCAGGTCTGATTGAAATGACTATTCCTGACAAGCCGACGAGCAGGCTCCAGCGATATCGTCTCACGGATAAGGGCCGAGCGGCCGTCGCAGCAACTCAGTAAGGAACGCCCGCATGAAGCGGCCACATGACGCATTGTCCGTCGGCCAACGTGAGATCCACACGCAGCAACGCGTGATCTCTCTTTTCAAAGACGCGCTGGGCTATACGTACCTCGGTCCTTGGAGAGACCGCGATGGCAACGCGAACATTGAGCAGGAACTGCTGTCCGCGTGGCTCCAGCGTCAAGGTCACAGCGACAAGATCATTCAGAGAGCGCTGTTCGAGCTGGGTAAGGCTGCCGCGCTCGGCGGCAGCAAGACGTTGTACGACGCGAACCGCGAGGTCTATGGGCTGCTGCGCTATGGCGTGAAGGTGAAGCCCGAAGTTGGTGAGCAGCACGTCACCGTTTGGCTCATCGATTGGGAACACGCCGACAAGAACGACTTTGCCGTCGCTGAAGAAGTCACGGTCTTCGGCGTGAACACGAAGCGGCCGGACGTCGTGCTCTACGTGAATGGCATTGCGCTTGGCGTGGTGGAGCTGAAGCGGTCGACCGTGTCCGTGTCCGAGGGTATTCGTCAGAACCTGGACAGCCAGAAGAAGGAATTCATTTGCCCGTTCTACACGACCGTGCAGCTCGTTTTCGCAGGCAACGAGACGGAAGGCCTGCGTTACGCCGTGATCGAGACCAGGGAGAAGTATTGGCTGCGTTGGAAGCAAGCCGAGGCGCATGCAAGCGCCGTTGACAACCTGCTGTTACGAGAGTTGTCGCAGATTTGTTCCACAGGGCGGCTGCTCGAGATCATTCATGACTTCGTCGCGTTCGACGCCGGTGCCAAGAAGATCTGCCGTCACAATCAGTACTTCGGCATCAAAGCGGCGCAGGAGCGCGTTCGCAAACGCAACGGCGGCATCCTCTGGCACACGCAGGGCAGCGGCAAGTCGCTCACAATGGTGTGGCTCGCCAAATGGATTCGTGAGCGGGTGCGAGACAGCCGCGTTCTCATCATCACCGATCGCACGGAACTGGACGATCAGATCGAGAAAGTGTTCAAAGGGGTAGACGAGGAAATCTATCGCACCCGAAGTGGCGCCGACCTGGTGAGCGTGCTGAATGCGAGCGAAGAGTGGCTGATCTGCTCGCTGATTCAAAAGTTCGGTGGCGAGGAAGTGAGCGACAAGGAACTGGACGCCTACCTGGAAGACATCAAGAAGAGCTTGCCGAAGGGTTTCCGGGCCAAGGGCGACGTTTACGTGTTCGTTGACGAATGCCATCGCACTCAGTCCGGCAAGCTTCATGAAGCCATGAAGACGCTGCTGCCGGATGCAATGCTGATCGGTTTCACCGGTACGCCGCTGCTGAAGAGCGACAAGCGGCGCTCCATCGAGACCTTCGGACCCTACATCCACACTTATAAGTACGACGAAGCTGTGCGTGACGGGATCGTGCTCGACTTGCGCTATGAGGCGCGCGACATCGACCAGAGCATCACGTCCCAGGGGAAGGTCGACCACTGGTTCGAGCTCAAGACGCGCGGCCTGACGCATGTCGCCAAGGCGCAGCTCAAGAAACGCTGGGGCACGATGCAGAAAGTGCTCTCCTCACGGGACCGGCTGTCGAAGATCGTTGCGGACATGCTCGTCGACATGGAGACGCGGGACCGATTGAAGAGCGGCTACGGCAACGCCATCCTGGTGTCGAGCAGCATCTATGCCGCATGCCGGCTGTTTGAGATGTTCCAGGCGACGGACCTGGCTGGAAAGTGCGCGATCGTGACCTCGTACCAGCCCTCGCCATCGGATATCAAGGGCGAAGAGAGCGGGGAAGGGCTGACGGAAAAACTGCGTCAGTACGATATCTATCGCCGGATGCTGGCCGCTCACTTCAACGAGGTGGAAGACGCGGCGATGTACAACGTCGAGAAGTTCGAGAAGGACGTGAAGAAGCGCTTCATCGAACAGCCGGGGCAGATGAAGCTCCTGATCGTGGTCGACAAACTGCTTACCGGCTTCGATGCACCTCCAGCCACGTACCTGTATATCGATAAGCACATGCAGGACCACGGTTTGTTCCAGGCAATCTGTCGCGTGAACCGTCTGGACGACGAGGACAAGGAGTACGGATACATCGTCGATTACAAGGATCTGTTCAGGTCGCTGGAACAGTCGATCAAAGACTACACAAGCGAAGCTTTCGGTGGGTACGACAAGGCGGACGTGGAAGGACTTCTGAAGGATCGCCTGACGCTGGCGCGAGAACGGTTGGAGGAGACGCGCGAGGCAATCAAGGCGCTATGCGAGTCGGTGGAGCCGCCGTACGACACGCCTGCTTACAAGCGCTATTTCGTAGGGCCGAGCGATCGGCCGGAAATCCAAAAGGACAATGAACCGAAGCGTGTTGCGCTTTACCGGCTGGCGGCCGCATACCTGCGTGCCTATGCAAATCTAGCGAACGAGATGACGGACGCCGGTTACAGCCAGGCCGATGCGCAGGCGGTGAAGGCTGAAGTGGAGCACTACGAGAAGGTCCGGCAGGAGGTGAAGCTGGCGAGCGGCGACTATGTGGACATGAAGATGTTCGAGCCTGCGATGCGGCATCTGCTGGACACCTATATTCGAGCGGAAGAGAGCGAGAAAGTCTCCGCATTCGATGACATGACGCTCGTGCAGTTGATCGTCGACCGTGGCGAAGAGGCGTTCGGCGAGCTTCCCGTGGGCATCCGCAACAACCAGGAAGCCATGGCCGAAACCATCGAGAACAACGTGCGACGCCTCATCATCGACGAGATGGCGGTCAATCCCAAGTACTACGAGAAGATGTCCGAACTCCTGGATGCGCTGATCGAGCAGCGTCGTCAGGAGGCGCTGGACTACAAGACGTATCTCGCCAAGATTGTTGAACTGACGAAGAACGCGAAGCAACCAGATTTGACGGCGTATCCAAATGCCATGACCAGTCCTGCTCGTCGCGCGCTGTACGACAACCTGAAGGCGATTGGAGGCTTGCACGAAAAGACGACCATTCCCGCATCGATCGCCTCTGACACACCTGCCCGCACTGCCGAGATCACCGCATTGGCTATCGATGACGCGATCCGTGCGATCAAGAAGGCGGATTGGCGCGGCAATCGTTTCAAGGAGCGCGAGGTGCGCAATGCCATCAAGTCCGTACTTCTCGAGGACGCGCTGGTCGAGACGATCTTCGAAATCGTGAAAGCGCAGCGTGACTACTGAACGGCATCGTATTGAAGTGGCCGGGATCGCCATCGACGTCATTCGCAAGGACGTCAAGAATCTGCACGTTGGCATCTATCCGCCGCATGGCCGGGTGCGAGTCGCTGCACCGCGGCGGCTGACGGACGATGCCGTGCGTCTGGCAATCGTTTCACGCCTCGGCTGGATACGCCGACAACGCAGAAGTTTCGCCGAACAGGAACGTCAATCGCCGCGACAGATGGTCAGTGGCGAATGCCACTACTTCCAGGGCCGACGCTATCGGCTTTCGGTCGTGCACGGTACTGGTCCAGCGACCGTGCGCATCACGAACAGGTCGAGCTTGGAGCTCAAGACGCGTGTCGATGCAAGCCACGAGCGGCGCGAAGCAGCGCTAGAGAGGTGGTATCGCGAAAAGATGCGAACGGTGGTGCAGGGGCTGATCGCCCGATGGGAGCCGCGTGTTGGAGTCCGAGTGGCAGATTGGGGCATCAGGAAAATGAAGACGCGTTGGGGAACGTGCAATGCCGACGCTCGTCGCGTCTGGTTGAACCTCGAGCTGATCAAGAAGCCACCTGCTTGCATGGAATACATTATCGTTCATGAAATGGTTCATCTGCTGGAGCGCCATCACAACGAGCGTTTTCTGAAACATATGGACCGGCTTGTTCCGCGCTGGCGAGTTTTACGCGCAGAACTGAATAGGGCTCCGCTGGCGCATGCGGATTGGGAGTACTAGATCGCAAGCGCTCTTACGGATATCAACAATACGAGCCGAGGGGGCTAGTGGCTGACGCGATGAAGCCCTCCGTCGCCGTTCACAGATACCGCGTAACGAAATTCGGTCGCTCACGCTTCTTCCGGTAGTACCACACACAGAGCGGAGCCATCACCACCAGCAAGCCCACCCAGATGAGATACGTCTCGAGCAGTCCTACCTTCGTGCGCAGGATCGCCTGCGTAATTCCCAGTACATAGAAATGCACGACATAGAAGAAGAACGGCACACGACCGAAGATTTCCAGTGGATGCAGCAGGGGCGGAACGCCATTGCGCGTGAGCAGCGCAAGCAGCGGTAACGTCAAGAAGATGCAGGTGAACGACCAGGTGAGGAATGGCAGGTCGGGTGGATATTTGGCAAAGGACAGAAACTCCAGGCTCGCGACGTGTGAGTACTGATACGCGTTGCCGTAGCTGCCGGTAAGACGCACCAGAAGGAATGCGCCGAAGCTCGTTGCGGCGAGCGCGAACCAGAACCGTATCGGGCGCACACGCGTGATCGCGTCGCGGCCAGCGACGAAGCCGAGTAACAGGATCGCACTCCAGGGAATCACCGGATACAACGAGCGGAAAGCGCCGCTTCGAATGGGCTCGTAGAGAACGCCGCGTACGACCAACGGCAGCGCGGACACATCCAGCAACGGGTGCAAGATCAGCACTGCGAGAGCCATTGGCAGCAGTACCCGGCTCGAAACATGGCGCAGCAGCGCGACCGCGATGATGGCCACGCCGATGCTGGTCAACACCATGAATGAGTAGAAGCCCATCAGCGCCCGGGGCAGGCCCATGATCAGTGTGTCGACCGCGATGAGCACCAGCCCGCGAGTGATCAGCCGTCGAGTGATGTCCGCAGCAGCAACCCCGCGCTGCGCGCGCAAGTGGGTCGTGAGCGCAACCATGAAGCCTGCCATGAAGAAGAAGGCCGGTGCGACCGGCACACCGGTGAAGCGTGTCAAGAACTGGAAGAGGTCAGGGGTGGGAAGCCCATCCGCGCTGGCCAACTCTTCGGGCCCGCGTCCCGCGTTGAACATGAGGGATGCGTGGTCCAATGCCATGTGGGCGATCAGCAAGCCGCGGAAGAGATCGACGAAGGGCCGTCGTTCGCTCGTCGATGGAAGCACCCGTGACAGATTATCGGCAACGGCAGTGGACAGATGGCGGGTCATGATGGCTCCTGCAAGAGCCGCCATTGGGCGGTGCCGCCGACTCGAGCACAATGGGACCGCAGTCCCGACCGCCGCATATGCACTGCCTGAGCGAGTGCGCAAACCGGGCGAACAGCGGAACCGCCCGCAACAACATCGGTGATCTCGAAGCAGGGATCGCGCTGGGGCTCACCCGCGACGACGCTTCTTCCGTTTCGCTGCCTTCGCGCCCTCTTTGCCGAGGGCCGTACGCGTGCGCCTGGACAGGTGAGCGACCGTCCGTTTGCGCGTCGCTGCACGCGCGGCTTTCTTGATGTTGCGCCGCGCGGCAGACCTCTGTTTTGCGCTGGCGATGATCAGTGGCTCGCGCGATGCTCGTGTCGCTTACGGGTGGCCGCCGCCTTGCGCGCACTCGCAGAGCGAGCTGCCGCGGGGCGCGCTGCAGATGCGCGACCGCCGACACGCCCGCCTTTGCGCGAGGACACCTTGGTGTCCGGCACACCGCGCCCCGATCCGCTCTTGTTACCGCCGCCGCTTTCCTTGTTCACCGTGGCCCAAGCGCGCCGTTCAGCCTCGTCTTCCGGCACACCGCGGGCTTCGTAACCCTCTTCGATGTGGCGCGCCTTGCGCTTCTGTTTGCTCGTGTACGCGGACTTATCACCTCGTGGCATGGCTCGCCCTCCTCTCGTGATCCTGAGAAAAGAATGAGCAAGTGGTTCCACGGTTCCCAACCGCTACCGCCCCGGCCCCGGCTTGCGTCCACCAACGATCGGCACATGCCACACCACATATTGTGAGGGATCGAGAACCGTCTCCACTGCGGCGTCGAAAAGCGCTTTCGCTTCATCGGGTGCGAAGTTGCCGGTGGCTTGCATGGTGTCGGCGTAGCCGTCGCGCCATGCGCGGAGAATCGTGGCGAACGTCTCACGTGGAACGCGCAACGTATCCACGATCGCGTAGTCGACCCAGAGCGCTTCGAGTCCCAGCTCCTTCAGCAGCGCCCAGGTGCGGCGGCCGATGCGTTCGTCGGTGTGTGTCGCGCGCGAGTATGCAGGAACGCCGTCATGGAACAGTCGGTCGGGATCGAGGCGCCCTGGCGGGAAATGCAGCATCCAGTAATCCTCGCTGAGGACATGTACCCAGCCACCGGGTTTGCACACGCGGACCAGTTCCCGCAACACGAGCTCGGGTTGCGGCACGGATTGCGTCATGTGTCGGCACACGACGAGATCGAACGTGTCAGATGCGAAGCGCAGGTGAAACGCGTCGCCTTGTTCGAAGCTCAGACGCGCTGCGAGCGCGGCGTGTTCGCGGCTTGCGAATGCAATCGAGCTGGGCAGGATGTCG
Organism: Steroidobacteraceae bacterium; assembly: GCA_035276085.1. Classification (GTDB taxonomy): domain Bacteria; phylum Pseudomonadota; class Gammaproteobacteria; order Steroidobacterales; family Steroidobacteraceae; genus DATELY01. The sequence goes on from DATELY010000220.1 coordinate 12,647, forward strand.
ACACCGATGACGCGGGCTACCGGGTAGTGCCGCGCGAGTCGGCTGCTGATCTCGCCGCTGCCGCAGCCGACATCGAGGATGTGCGCATCTGCGGGCAGCGGATAGCGCGCGAGCAGTCGCTCTTCCTGAGGCCAGATCGCATTGGCTTGCGCCTTCAGATTCACCAGCATGGAGGGGTCGGCCATCTGCTGCGCTTGCGGATTGCGAGTCATGGTTTGCCTCGATTTGAAACGACCGATACCCGGCTATCATGCGCCCGGACGACTCCGAGGAACCTGCCATGCCCACCTATCAGTATCGCTGCACCCAGTGCGGCACGATGTTCGAGCGTAGCGAGCATGTTGCCGAACACGAGAAAGCCCATCCTCATTGTCCGAAGTGCAAGAGCGCACACGTTGAGCACGTACTCGCAGATTTCTACGCGAAGACTTCGAAGAAGAGTTGACGCCTGGATCGCGCGCGGTACTCGGCTGAAGGAATCAACGCGATGATGCAACTCAATGCGGATTTCTCGCACCGCGTCAGTGTCCACGCCGCTCGCATGCCGTGGACACGCTCGCCCAGTGCGGGCGTTGAGCGCCGGATGCTGGATCGCATCGGCGACGAGGTCGCGCAAGCGACGTCGATTGTCCGCTATGCGCCGCAAAGCCATTTCGCCCAGCACACGCATGGAGGTGGAGAAGAGTTTCTAGTGCTGGAAGGGGTATTCCAGGACGAGCATGCCGACTATCCCGTCGGCGCCTACGTGCGCAATCCGCCGACTTCGCACCACACACCGCGCTCGACGTCGGGATGCATCATCTTCGTGAAGCTCTGGCAATTCCGCCCCGACGACCGCACGCACGTGCAAATCGATACGTGCAACAGGTCCTTTCTGCCTGCGCCCGATCGGCCTGGCGTGGAGGTCGTGCCGCTGTTCCACGATGAATGGGAAGACGTTCGGCTGGAACGCTGGGCGCCGGGAGCCGATGTGTCGCTCGAGCTTCCGGGCGGTGCCGAGCTGCTCGTGCTGGAAAACGGATTCGAAGAGAGCGCGGAGCACTTCGAACCGTATTCATGGCTGCGGCTTCCGTGCGGGAGCACGCTGCGAGCGACGGCAGGTTTCAGCGGTTGCAACATCTGGTTGAAGACCGGCCACCTGCTGCACAGGCGATCGACCAACGGGTAAGCGCGTTCGGGCGCCGCCGGTCAATGCCGACAGTACTCGGACTGCTTGTCGTGGGCCGTATCGAATCCCGGCAGCCGCGGCTATCCAGCCAACGCGGGTCGTAGCCGTACGAGCGGCGTGATGTCCAAGCGCTCGAATGTCTGATAGATCAACACGCGCTCTTTGTTGCGCAGACCTCTCAATGAGCGCCGTAGCTGATCGCGTCGCGCGGAGCATCGCCCATGAGCCGGAGAAAGTCGGCTCCGGTTACGTGCAAGAGTTCGCAGTGATCGCCCGATTCAAAGTAGATGTCCTGCTTGCCGACGAGGCTGTCGTCCAGGATTGCATCGATGCCATAGACGTCGCCGAGCGGTGGTATTGCGCCGGGCTCGCAGTCGATAAATAGCTTGGCGAGCTCACTCTCGGTTGCAAGCTCGAGGTCGCGCTCGAGCCGGCGGTGCAATGCCGCAAGATTCACCTTGCGTGTAGCGGGAAGCACCGCCATGACGTACCCGCGGTCGTCTTCCAGCATGACGCACTTGGCGAGCTGCTCGCCGGGGACGTGGGCCGCCTGTGCACTGTAAGTGCTGTTGGATGTGTGGTGATGCGGAATCACATCGTACTTCACACCCATCCGATGCAGATGCCGCGCTACTGATGCTGCGATGCTCATGGGAGTTCTCCTCTGGGCCTTCACGAGGATGCGGTGCACGAAGCGCTCGTGAACTCGCGGGCGCAAGGCCCTGGATAACACCTCTACACTAGACCTTCTCGCGCAAGGGCAGAATCCAAACTGTTCCTACGCATACTGCACCGGGCCTGTGGATGCGGTCGTGATGGACGCGCTTCACGGGTGCATCAGCGTGGCGGCCGACGATCAGGCATCATGCCCGGATGTCAAAATTTTCCGAGCTCTCTCTGAGCGCGCCGCTGCAGCGCGCCTTGAACGAAATCGATTACGTCACGATGACTCCGGTGCAGGACGCGAGCCTGCCAGCCGTGCTCGCCGGGCGCGACGTGGTGGCGCAGGCAGCGACCGGCAGCGGCAAGACCGCCGTGTTCGCCCTGGGGCTGCTTGCCACGCTCGACGTGGCCGCCGTGAAGCTGCAAGGGCTGGTGTTGTGCCCGACGCGCGAGCTTGCCGATCAGGTGAGTCGCGAGATCCGTCGTCTCGCGCGGTTCATTCCGAACGTCAAAGTGTTGACGCTCTGCGGTGGTATTCCGCTGCGCCCACATCTCGCGTCGCTTGCACACGAGCCGCACGTCGTGGTCGGCACGCCGGGGCGGATTCTCGAGCTGATTCAGAAAGAAGCGTTACCGCTCGAATCTCTCAAGGTGCTGGTGCTCGATGAGGCCGATCGCATGCTGGACATGGGATTCGCCGACGATCTCCACGACATCATCGAGCACACGCCGCAACAACGTCAGACGTTGCTGTTCTCCGCGACGATCCCCGATCCTGTCCGCGAGGTTTCCCGGCAATTCCAGCGCGACCCGCTCGACGTCACGGTGTCGTCGGCAGCCGATGAGCCTGCAATCGAACAAGTGTTCATTGAGGTGGCTGCCGAAGCGAAGCTCGATGCGCTCGCGTCCGTGCTGCTGCACTATCGACCGGAAACCGCCGTCGTCTTCTGCAATACGCGGCAGGACGTGCGGATGGTTGCAGGCGAGCTGGCCGCGCGAGACTTCTCGGTGCTGGCGTTGCACGGCGAGCTCGACCAGCGTGAGCGCGAGGAGATGCTGGTGCGCTTCGCGAACCGGAGCTGCACGGTGCTCGTTGCGTCGGACGTTGCAGCGCGCGGGCTCGATATTGCCGATCTGGCGATGGTGATCAACTTCGACATCGCCTCCGACGCCGACACCCATCTGCATCGCATTGGCCGCACCGGACGCGCCGGTCGGCGCGGCATCGCGCTGAGTCTGTGCTCGCCGCGCGAAGCGACGCGCGCCACAGTGATCGAATCACGGCTCGATCAGCCGCTCCAATGGCGCGAGCTGCCGGGCGACGCGAACGCAAGCGAGCCGCTGCTCGCGCCTTTCGTCACGCTCGCAGTGGACGCAGGCCGCAAGGACAAGCTGCGGCCCGGAGATCTGCTCGGCGCGCTGACCGGGGACGCTGGATTGCCGCCGACGGCGATCGGCAAAATCGATGTGTTTCCGACACGGACGTACGTGGGCGTGAAACGCGGCTTGCACGAACAGGCGCTGCAGCGACTTCGCGCCGGCAAGATCAAGGGTCGCGCATTCAGGATCCGTAAGGTTTAGAGAAGGCGAGGCCCACTGTCGATGAAGTCGGCCCGTCGATGCCTTTCCGCCTTGCAGCCATGCCGATCGAGTCGACAGTCGGATCTATCTTGCTCAGAAAAACGTCTAATAGTTCGATGAGCTTTCACAGCAACAGGGACCTAATCATCATGACGACCGCCAAGAAGAAGGCCGCCCGGGCCGCCAAGGCCACCCGGCCGGCCGCGAAGAGCACTTGGAGCAACACGATCAAGAAGGCGTTGGAGAAGAAGCGGCAGCCAAGCGGCTGGCCCGATCAGCCGAAGCCACGAGACTCGGTCGTTCAGAAGGTGAAGAAAAACGCGTTCTGATGAGGCAGACAGCGGCGCCGGGTTTCGGTATGTCGGTTGTTGATCGCACGCTGCGCTCTGGACTCGTTCGGCGGTAGTGTTCGAGGGATTCCCAGAGCGTGGCAGCGCCGCGCCCGAACGTGCGAGTAACCTCGCTTGGAGTTGCCACGCGACGCGCGCTCAACGCCCCGGGTTGCGCTCATCGTTCAAGCTCAAATACATCTTCACCAGCTGCGCAACCGAGCGTGCACCCATCTTCTCCATGATGTTGGCACGGTGAATCTCGATCGTGCGCTCGCTCAACCCCAGGTGGTGCGCGACTGTCTTGTTCGACTTGCCATCGACGATCATCGCCAGCACTTCGAGCTCCCGCTGGCTCAATGACGCCTGTCTACGATGCAGATCCGCGTGCACCTGCAGGGCTGCGCGTCGATCGGCATCCACTTTCAGTGCGCTGTTGATGCAATCGAGAAGGTCTTGTTCGCGAAATGGCTTGGTGAGGAAGTCGAACGCGCCGTCCTTCATTGCCTGCACCGCCATGGTGATGTCACCGTGACCGGTGATGAAGATCACGGGCAGGATCGCACCGGCCGCGTTCAGTCGTTGCTGGACCTGCAAGCCGCTCATGCCTGGCATGCGGATGTCGAGCACCACGCATGCATGCCGTTGCGGATCGAAGCTGGCGAGAAATTCCTCGGGCTGGCCGCACTCGATTGCATCGTAAGACACGCTCCGCAGCAGCGCAGCGATGGCACGGCGCATGTTCTCATCGTCATCGACGATGTACACGGTGGGGGCTTCCGCGGCTGGATCGATCGAACTCATTAGCATCCTTACCTGGTGCCGGGGCACCGTCATGTCCGTGTGACTTGTGGCATTGCAGCAGTAGGTCGATTGCGGACTGCCGCATCGCTCCACGAGCACATCAGCAATCACGTGCACATGAGCAATGTAAATAAGTGGGATTGAGACAGCAAATACTCCGAGGGATCTTTGCTGTGACATGGCCGGACATCGCGCTGGCAACGCGATCAGGCCGCACGGCGACTCACGCCGCAAGGCTCATGCAGTATCTTGCTTCCTGCGCAGCGGGCTGAACCGGGGCGGAGTCAGCGCGACTTCGCCCGATCGATCGCTGCGTTGCTCACACTTTCCAGCTGAAACACCAACAACGAACGT
>DATELY010000221.1:0-50221 GCA_035276085.1 Steroidobacteraceae bacterium
GTGGGAATAGCGGAATGGGGGAATGGGGGAATGGCGTCAGAGCCCCATTCCGCCATCACCCCATCCCGCCATCACCCCATTCCCCCACTTCCATCGCCCACCATTCCTCCCTGCCCCTCCCTTCCCTTATAGTGCCGCGCCCTTGTGTGCGCAGGTCCCAGGGGCGGCGAATCACAAGTTTCACGAACGAAAACGAAGGGGAGATCGTAGATGTCTATTGACCTCGCGTTGTGGCTCGCAATCGGAGCCGGCGCCGCTGCCATTCTGTACGGAATCATCTCGGTAGGCTGGATCAACAGCCAATCGCCTGGCAACGAGCGCATGCAGGAAATCGCCGCTGCCATCCAAGCGGGCGCGAAGGCCTACCTCAACCGTCAGTACTCGACCATCGCCGTCGTCGGCGTGGTGTTGTTCCTGGTGCTCGGGCTGGCACTGAATTGGGAGACAGCAGGCGGCTTTGCCGTGGGTGCCATTCTGTCGGGGCTTGCCGGCTATATCGGCATGAATGTCTCCGTGCGCGCGAACGTGCGTACGGCGCATGCCGCCAGCATCGGACTGAATCCGGCGCTTACGGTCGCGTTTCGCGGCGGGGCGATCACCGGAATGTTGGTCGTCGGCCTCGGCCTGCTGGGTGTCGCAGGCTACTTTGGCGTGCTACGCCGCTTCGTGAGCGACCACGAGGCACTGCACGCGCTCGTGGGACTCGCATTCGGCGGATCGCTGATCTCGATCTTCGCGCGCCTGGGCGGCGGCATTTTCACCAAGGGTGCGGACGTCGGCGCCGATCTCGTCGGCAAAGTCGAAGCCGGTATTCCCGAAGACGATCCGCGCAATCCGGCCGTGATTGCCGACAACGTGGGCGACAACGTGGGCGACTGCGCCGGCATGGCCGCGGACCTGTTCGAAACCTATGCGGTCACCATCGTCGCGACCATGGTGCTCGGTGGGTTGATGTTCACGCTGCCCGACGGCAGCCTCGACCTGCGCTACTTGACGTATCCGCTCGTGCTGGGCGCAGTCTCCATCATTGCGTCCATCGTCGGTACCTACTTCGTGAAGGCACGCGAAGGCGGCAAGATCATGAACGCGCTGTATCGCGGCCTGGCGGTTTCCGGCGTGCTCGCGTTGATCGCGTTCTACTTCGTGACCTTCAACATGATGGGCGAGCAGGCCAAGCCGCTCTTCATCTGCGCTGTGATCGGCCTCCTGCTGACCGCGGCCTTGATCTGGATCACCGAGTACTACACCGCGACCGAGTTCAAGCCTGTGCGCTACGTAGCGGCAGCTTCGCAGACCGGCCATGGCACCAACGTGATTGCGGGTCTGGCGGTTTCCATGAAGTCCACTGCCCTGCCCGTGTTGGCCGTGTGTACGGCCATCTGGGGCTCGTACGAGGTTGGCGAGCTGTACGGCATCGCCATCGCTGCCACGGCCATGCTGTCGATGACCGGCATGGTGGTCGCCCTGGATGCGTACGGACCGATCACCGACAACGGCGGCGGCATTGCCGAGATGTCGGGTCTGCCGAAGAACGTGCGCACCATCACCGATGCACTCGATGCGGTGGGCAATACGACGAAGGCCGTCACCAAGGGCTACGCGATCGGCTCCGCCGGTCTGGCCGCTCTGGTGCTCTTTGCCGACTACACCCACAACCTCGCGGCAGCGGGCAAGCTGCAGGACTTCAGCCTGTCCGATCCGGCCGTGATCATCGGCCTGTTCATCGGCGGTCTGGTGCCCTATCTGTTCGGCGCGATGGCGATGGAAGCGGTCGGCCGCGCGGCAGGCTCGGTCGTCGTGGAAGTGCGCCGTCAGTTCCGTGAGATCAAGGGCATCATGGAAGGCACGGCGAAGCCCGACTACTCGCGTGCCGTCGACTTGCTGACCCGTGCCGCGATCAAGGAAATGATCGTGCCCTCGTTACTGCCGATCCTCGTCCCGGTCGTCGTCGCGTTCGGGATGAATTACCTGATGGGCGAAGGTGCCGGCGTGAAAGCGCTGGGCGGCCTGCTCATCGGCACGATCGTCACGGGCTTGTTCGTTGCCATCTCCATGTGCACCGGCGGCGGTGCCTGGGACAACGCCAAGAAATACATCGAAGAAGGCAACTACGGCGGCAAGGGCTCGGACACTCACAAAGCCGCGGTCACCGGCGACACGGTCGGCGATCCGTACAAGGACACGGCGGGACCCGCGATCAATCCGTTGATCAAGATCATCAATATCGTGGCGTTGTTGTTGGTGCCGCTGTTGTAGCGGCCATCGGGTCACGGGCTACGGCCCTCGGCCAGAAATGAAAAGGCGCGGCCATGGCCGCGCCTTTTTTTGTTGCCACTCGGCTGGTCTGGCGGTCACCCGTAACCTGTTGGCCGTAGTCCGCGCTTACGCCCGCGCCCCCCTCCCCAGCGGCTGCGGCCTCCCCATGTGATATCCCTGCACGAAATCCACGCCCATGCCCTTCGCGGCTTCGAGGGCGCCGAGATCTTCCACGTGCTCGGCGACGACTTTGAAATTGAGCGTGCGTGCCAGCTTCATCATCGCGGCGACCATCGCTTGATTGACCGCATCGACACCGAGATTGCGGATGAACGAGCCGTCGATCTTGAGGTAGTCGAGCGACAGGTGCTTCAGATTGGCGAACGAGGACAGGCCGCGACCGAAATCATCCAGCGCGAAATGGCAGCCCATGCTGTGGAGCACGTTGATGAAGCGCTGCGCGTGATCGAGATTGGTGATGACGGAGTTCTCCGTCACCTCGAAACACACTTGTTGCGGCGACACGCCCGTGCGATCCAGGCACTCGACCACGAACTCGAGGAACTGCGGATCGCCGAGGGTCTGGCCGGAGAGATTGATTGCGACGCTGCGGCCGATCGGTAAGCGGATGGTGCCGCGGGCGAGCGCGGTGAACGTGGTCTGCACGACCCAGCGATCCACATCGGACATCAGGCGGTAGCGCTCGGCAGCGACCTGGAACTCGGTCGGCGAGATCCCGCCCGGCACGCCCTCCTCTTGCAGGCGCAGGAGCACTTCCAAGGCCGGTCCCGCCACCGTCTCGCCGGTCGCCACGATCGGCTGGGCCAGCAGCTCGAAGCGATTGTCCTTGAGCGCGCCCTGCAGCCGTTGCAGCCAGTGAATCTCGCCGCGCTGACGCGCAACCGCTTCGTCGCGGGCCGAATAGACGTGCACATGGTTGCCCTGCTTCTTCGCGACATAGCAGGCCGAGTCCGCCGCGTTCATGACTTCGTCCAGGGCTCCGCTTTCGCGCGAGATCTCGAGGAGGCCGACGCTCAAGCCGATGGCGAAGATCTTGTCCTTCCACACGAAGCGATAGTCGGACACCTTGCGGACGACGTCATCGGCAATCTGACGCGCCTTGTCGAGCGGACAGCCCACGAGCAAGAGGCCGAACTCATCGCCGCCCAGGCGCGCCACGGTGTCGGAATCACGCACCGTCTCCTTGATCAGCGCGGCCAACTCGCGCAGCAGGCTGTCCCCGGCCATGTGCCCGCAGCTGTCGTTCACCGTCTTGAAGCGATCCAGATCCAGGTAGCACAGCACGTGACGCGCGGCCGTGGAGTGAACGGTTTCCAGGCATTCCTGGAGGCGGCGTTCGAATTCGCGCCGATTGACGAGGCCAGTGAGTGCATCGTGGCTCGCTTGATACGACATCTGCCGCGCCAGCCCACGCAGCTCGGTGACGTCGCGAATCAGTACCGTCGCTCCGACGAGCTCGCCGCGCGGATCTTTCAGCGGCGATGCCGTGAGCTCCACGGAGCGCTCGTCCATGTCGGCCCGCGAGACCAACATGCCACGACGACCGACCGTCACGCGCGCTTGCGTGGTGAGGCATTGCCGCACGGGGTCGCCCAGAGAGCGCCGATCGGCTTCATCCACGAGGGTGATGACATCGGCGAACGCCTTGCCGAGCGCATCGCTGGCAGGAACGCCGATGAGTTGCTCGGCCGCCTGATTCATGTAGTCGATGCGACCCGACACGTCGGTCGTGAGCACGCCCTCCCCCAGCGAATCGAGCGTCGCCCACGCGGTTGGCCGCGCTCGCGGCAGTGACGCGACTGCCGACCGCGGGCTCATTTCGACCAAGGTCAGCAGCAGCGCCGGTCCGCCCTGGTATTCGATCCGAACCGCGGACAGCTCGACGCGTGCTGTCTGCTGGCGCAGGGGGTGGACCTCGAGCTCGAGGCGTTCGAGTGCCGGCTCGCCAGCGAGGCAACGGCGCAAATGGTCGGCAACGAGCTCTTGATAATCCGCGTGGACGATGTCCGCCAGCGTACGGCTCTGCAGCTCGGCCGCGTTCGCGGCGCCCACGAGCGCGGCGAAGCGGTCGTTCGCGAACACGATCTCGTGACGGTGGACTGCGAGCGCCTCCTGCAGACCGCCCAACAGACCCGAGAGCGCGCGTTCCCGCTCCCGAATGAGCATGTCCCGCACCGCAACCTGCTCCAGCAGACGATTAGTGCTATCCGCGAGGGTTGACGCCGCCAGCGCTGCATTGACGCGTTCGCTGTAACGCCCGCCACGTACGATTGCATCGATTTGTGTGGCGGCTGCCCGGAACGGGGCCGCCTTGCGCTCGCGCCATATCAATGCGATTGCCAGGGCGACCACGGCCAGCGCGAGGACGATGCTGAGGATCCCGAGCATAAGGCAGGGCGCAAAGTCCCAGACCGCTGTGGATTCCCTTCTGCCGCCGTGTGCCAGTCCGCCGTGACAGCGTTGCTGGGGATGGCTTCGCGTTATATGGCTATTCGCTGACCGGATGCTGGCGATGAAGACAGTGGCCGGGTATCGATGCCCATGCTGCGGCGACAAGAGGCGTTGCACGAAGGATAACGAATGCCGCACGCTTTGCTGGCTACATTGACCATAATTGTCAGCAGAACAAGCGGATAGCTCATCGAAGAAGCCGGTGGACAAGCAACGGCGTGTGTGGGCGTGGGCTGAGCTGCCGTGCAATGCCATCGTGGGCCATCACGCGCCTTGTCTGGCTCGACCAAAGTTCGTAGGCTTTGCCGCCCTCGATGGCGCAGCGCAAGGAAGTCGCGCGTCTCCCTTTCATCGCCTCCATCTCGCAATCAGCGCATGAGCACGAACGCCGCCACTATCGATCCCGTCGAATTCGCCCGCGAGCAGATGATCGACCAGCAGGTACGCGCCTGGGATGTCCTGGATCCCAACGTCCTGGACGTCATGCGCGACGTGCGTCGCGAGTGGTTCGTTCCCGCCGCCTATCGGCAGCTGGCGTTCGCCGATACGGCCATCCCGCTGGGCTTCGGTCAATCGATGCTACCGCCCAAACTCGACGGCCGCATCTTGCAGGCCCTCGAATTGCGTCGGACGGATCTCGTGCTCGATGTCGGCACGGGCAGCGGCTTCCTTGGCGCGTGTCTCGGCCGGCTCTCGGGTCGGGTACGTTCGCTCGAGATCGTCCCACATTTGGCCGAGCGGGCGTCGGCGAACCTGTTGAAGGCAGCGGCGAACAATGTTGCCGTGGAAGTCGGCGATGCCGCGCGGCTCGAAGAGGTGGCGGCTTACGATGCGATTGCGGTATCGGCATCCCTACCGTTGTACGATGAACGCTTCGCCCATGCGCTACGCGTGGGCGGACGGTTGTTCGTGGTCATCGGCACGGGTCCGATCATGGAAGCACTCAAGATCACACGCACCGGTGAGCGCGAATGGCGTCGCGAAAGCCTGTTCGAGACCGTCATCGAACCGTTGGCGAACGCACCCCGCCCACCACAATTCAAGTTCTAGAGGTTGTATGAGCGTTCCGGAAATCACGCCGCGAGAGTTCGTTGCACGGCGCGAGCGCGGAGAGGATGTCACGCTGCTCGACGTGCGCGAAGATTGGGAGCTCGCCATCGCCAAAGTGGCGGGCATCGTGCACATCCCGATGGGCGAGGTGCCTGCCCGTTTGAGTGAGCTCGACATCAACAAGGAAGTGGTCGTGTTGTGCCGCTCGGGTCGCCGCAGCCTGGATGTCGCACAATTTCTGCAACAGCACGGCTATCGCAGTGTCAATCTCGCAGGCGGCATACTCGCCTGGGGACGCGACCTGGATCCGAGCTTGCCGGCCTACTGATCGTGACCGCTTCCTCTGGACAGCCCGCCCGCGCGAGCACCCTGCAACCCTAGTGTCATCGCGGGCTACTAAAGGGCTTCAAGCAGCCAGCTAAGCTGCAAACTGGAAACCAATAACGCAATGAAAGCATCGTCACGCCGGGTCACCGTTGTCGCACTCACCTTGCTTACCGCCCAAGCGCCCGCCGCCAATCTGGTCGAGGTGTATCAGCGCGCGCTGCAGAACGATCCGATCATTCGCGAAGCGGATGCCAATCGACTCGCCGTGCGCCAGGCCAAGCCGTTGGCGTGGTCCGCATTGTTGCCGCTGATTGACGGTACGGCCGCGATCGGCCACGACGAATCCGATGGTTCTCGAACCATCGTGGCGGGTTCGACGTCCAACCTTGGCGTCAGGAATATCAACTTCAAAGCGGACGAGGACGTCAAGCAGTGGAGCCTGCGCCTGCAGCAACCGGTGTTTCACTGGGAAAGCTGGGTTGCGCTGAAGCGCGCCGATGCACAGCTCGCGCAGGCCGAAGTCGACTTCAAGGCCGCGGAGCAGGACCTGGTGCTGCGCACCGCTCAGCGCTACTTCGATGTGCTGGCGGCGAAAGACACGGTCGATGCGGCGCAAGCATCGGTGGAATCCTTTGCACGCCAGCTGGAACAGGCCGACAAGCGTTTCGAAGTGGGCCTCATCGCGGTCACCGACGTTCAGGAGGCCCGCGCCGCGCACGACTCCGCGGTCGCCAACCTGATCGCCGCGAAGCGCTCGCTCACCACCGCGCAGGAGCTGCTGCGCGAGCTCACGGGCGAATCGTTCGACCAACTGTCGGCACCCATCGCCGATATGCCGCTCAACCGCCCCGAACCGCAGAATCCCGATGAGTGGGTGCGGGGGGCGCTGGAACAGAATCTGCGCCTGACCTCGACACGGCTAGCCACCGAGATCGCCAAACAGGATGTGCGCAGCGCGCGCGCGGGACACCTGCCATCCCTCGATATCGTCGCCGAGCGCAATGGCAATGACATCGATGCCACGCAGACGCTGGCCGGCGTGAAGGACCCGAACGATTCGGATATCACCGAGAACTCGATCTTCCTGCAGTTGACCGTGCCCATCTACTCCGGCGGCGAGACCTCCGCGCGCGTGAAGCAGAACGTCTACCTGCATCGCGCCGCACGCGAACGCCTCGAGCGCACCGCGCGCGAAACCGAACGCTCCACGCGCGATGCGTATCTCGGTGTGATCAGCGAGATCTCACGCGTTCAGGCGTTGCGGCAAGCGGTGCAATCGAGCCGCACGGCGCTGGAAGCGACGGAAGCCGGATTCGAAGTCGGAACGCGCACGACGGTCGACGTGCTCGATGCACGGCGCCGCTTGTTCGAAGCCCAGACGAACTATGCGCGCAGCCGCTACGACTACATCTTGAACCTGATCCAGTTGAAGGTGGCTGCCGGCACGCTGGCGCGCACCGATCTGGATGCGATCAATGCGTGGCTGCGAGAAACGGCATCGTTGGAGGACACGAGCCGTGCGCCTGAACTTGCCCCCACGACATCACCGGCACCTTCGATGGGCCCGGCGCCTGAGTCGTCGCCCGCCACCAGCACACCGCCGCCGAAATCGTAAAGCTGAAGGTTCAGCGCGGCGGCAGCAGCTGCGCCGCGAGCGCCAGCACTCGTTCACAGGCGCCGCGATTGTTTGCGATCACGGTCTGCCCGGCTCGACCCATCTGCGCACGCCTGTTCTCATCCGCGAACAGGCTCGATAACGTCGCGCTCAACTCCGCTGCGCTCCTCACGACGGCCAACGCGCCGGCCTGTTCCAGCTGAGCGGCAATATCCGGCGCATTGAACGTGTTCGGCCCGCAGAGCACGGGTCGACCCAGCGCAGCGGGCTCCAGCAGGTTGTGTCCACCCACTGGGATCAACGTGCCGCCGACGAACGCCACATCGCCGGCCGCATAGAACGACTGCAATTCGCCCATCGTGTCCGCCAGCAGCACCGACTGACCTGCTCGCGGCAGCTCGCCTTGCGAACGCCGCGCGAAGGCAAGGCCGGCACCTTCGATCTGGGCTGCTGCAGCGGCAAAGCGCTGCGGATGCCGCGGCACCACGACCAACAACGCCGTGGGGTAACGCGCGCGCAGCTGCGCATGAGCGGCGAGCAGGATGGCTTCCTCTTGTTCGTGCGTGCTGCCCGCAATCCAGACCGGCCGGTTGGGGCCCAACACCGTACGCAACTCGCGGCCGGTTGCATGCGCCGCATCGGAAGCGCGCACATCGAACTTCAAATTGCCCGCGACGGTGAGCCGCTCAGGACGAGCACCGATGGCGGCGAAGCGATCCCGGTCCACCGTGCTTTGCGCAGCGATGTGCACGCTGCCCAACGTGCGCGTGAGCAAGCCACCGAAGATGCGATTGACGGCGCTGTAGCGCCGCACCGAGCGCTCGGACAACCGCGCGCTGGCCACGAGCACCGGCACCTGCCGCGCCGCGCAGTGCGCGAACAGATTGGGCCACAACTCGGTTTCGAGCACGATTGCGATATCGGGTTTGACCGCATCGAGAAACCGCCGCACGGCGCAGGGCACGTCCAGCGGCAAGTACGCGTGCTGAGCCCGCTCGCCGAACAGCTCGGCAACGCGTCGAGCACCCGTGCTCGTCGTCGTCGTCACGATCAGCGAACGGTCCGGATAGCGTTCGGACAATGCGCGCACGAGCGGTGCTGCGGCCTGAACCTCGCCCATGGAAACGGCATGCACCCACACACTGTGGTCGGCACGCGCGCGCGTCCGACCCAACCGCTCAGCAACGCGTCCGGACACGCCCGGTGCGCGGCGACGCTCGAAGAGCAGCGCAACTGGCGCCAGCAGAGCGACGAGCAGGGAATACAGAATGCGAGCCATGGGCACCGACGGTGAAGGGAGTGGCGAAGGTTACTGCGGGAGGAAAAGGCGGTATGGCGGAATGGCGGAATGGCGGAATGGCGTAAGCAATGACGCTCTGGACGCCATTACGCCATTACGCCATTACGCACTCACGCCATCATGCCCCTCACGCACGCTAACTAACGGCCTTCTTTATCATGCGATCCTAACTGACCGCCGCCAGAGATCTTGCGCGAACCCATGAGAGAAGCCTCCGCCGGAGCACAGCGACCGAGCCCGTCCGAGCTTGCGCACACGCCTGCGCCGAGGACGCCGCTGTATCGCTTCCTGGGACCGCGCTACTGGCCGATCTGGATCGTGCTGGCATTCATCCGGGCCTGCATCGCGCTGCCGTTGCCGCTGATGATGCTCTTGGGTCGGAGCTTGGGCCGCGTCGCGTATTTCGTATCCCGACGCGATCGGCGCATCGCGCAGATCAATCTCGAGCTCTGTCTACCGGAGTTGAGCGCCGCCGTGCGCAACCGGATCTTGCGCCTGCACTTCGAAAGCCTGGGCTGCACTCTGTTCGAGACGGGCCTTGCCTGGTGGGCAAGCAATGAGCGGCTCAGCGGACTGATCCATGTGGACGGTGCCGAGCATCTCCATCAGGCATTGACGCGCGGGCGCGGCGCTTTGATGCTGAGCGCGCATTTCAGCACGCTCGAGCTGGGCGTGCGCGCACTGGGCCTGCTCAAGCCCTTCAGCTTCATGTATCTGACGCCGAAGAATGCGCTCCTCGCCGAACTGTCCGGCCGCTATCGCAGCCGTCACGCCATTCAGGCACTGGCGGCCGATCAGATTCGCGAGCTGCTGAACAACCTCAAGCACAATGTGCCCGTGTGGTACGCACCCGATCAACGCTTCAACGACAGGAACAGCGCGCCTGTGCCGTTCTTCGGCCAGCCGGCGGGCTCCAACGTGGCGACGAGCCGGCTCGCGAAGATCTCCGGCGCAACCGTGCTGCCCTTCTTGCCCGCGCGCCTGCCGGATGACAGCGGCTACGTCATCACGATCTACCCGCCCTTCGACAACTATCCGACCGACGATGCCGTGGCCGATACGCGCCGCTATCACGAATTGATCGAGGCGCACGCGCGGCGCTACCCAGAGCAGTATCTCTGGACGTACAAGCGCTTCAAGCGTCCCGGCTTCGATCCGTACCGCCGATGAAATTTTCCGGGGATCTCTTGCATCCGCGGTATTGGCCGACTTACATCGGCCTGGTAGTGATGCGGCTCTTCGCACCGCTTCCGTACCCTGTACTGCGCGTCCTCGGCATTGGCGTAGGCACTCTCGTCCATGCACTTCCTTCCGCATTCAAACGCGTCGCCCATCGCAACATCGACCTGTGCCTGCCGGAGCTTCCGCCGGCAGAACGCCGACGCATCCTGCGCGAGCACTTCCACAGCCTCGGCATCGGTCTGTTCGAGACGGCGATGTCGTGGTGGATGGGCGCGGAACGCATCCGCAAGGTGACCGCAGTGGCCGGATGGGAGCACCTGGACGAGGCGCTGACGCACGGTCGTGGCGCCATCCTGTTGAGCGCGCACTTCACGACGCTGGAGATTGGCGCCGCCGCCATCTGCTATCGCACGCCCACCAACATCATGTATCGGCCCACCAGCAATCTCGTGCTCGAACGCTTCCTGGCGCGGCATCGCGGTCGCAATACGAAACGGGCGATTCCGCGCGACGACATCCGCACGTTGATCACCGCACTCAAGAGCAACGAGATCGTGTGGTACGCGCCCGATCAGGCTTATCGCAAGAAGGGCGCGCAGATGGTGCCGTTCTTCGGCATTCCCGCCGCCACCAACACGGCCACATCGCGACTCGCCCGCATGACCGGTGCCGCTGTGCTCCCCTACTTTCCGGAGCGACTGCCCGGCAATCAGGGCTATCGCATGCACATCCTGCCGGCGCTCGCCGATTTCCCAAGCGATGATCCGGCTGCGGATGCGCTGCGGTTCAACCACCTCATCGAGGCCCATGTGCGGCGCGTCCCGGCGCAGTACCTGTGGATCCACAAACGCTTCAAAGGGCTGAGCCGGGAGTATCCGAACTACTATGCGCGCAAGGCTGCGTCCGCCTCAGGTCGCAGTGAGCGCTCGTAGATTCTGTCGGTAGGCAGCATCGAGCACACCCCAATCCGCCTCGGTGAACTGCGCGCCCGCGTGCTGCGCTTTGATCTTTTGCAACGACCGTTTGAGCCGCGCCAGCACCTCTTCTTCCCACGCCCCGCGCGCACGGACTCGTCCGCGGTCGAAGTCCAGCACGAACACCGCACCCGAGCGGTCGATGAGCACGTTGTGCGCGTTGAGATCCGCATGGTGGACGCCATGCGCATGAAACCGTGCGAGCGTGGCGCCCACTTGCGACCAGCATGCGTCGTCCGCCCGACCGTCGATCACCCGTCGCGCCAAGGTCGCTTCGTGCGGGATAGCTACCGTCAGCAGATCGGCCCGATAGAACAGACCCGTGCGTTGATAGCCTGCGGCAAGCGGCGTGGGGACCGGCAGATTCCATGCGCGCAGCTGCGCCAGCAAACGCCACTCGCGAAAGCAGCGCGTGCGTGCAGCACCTGTCCAGACGTAGCGATCGTGCACTACGCGGGCAATCCACCCGCCGCGACGGTAGTGTCGCAGCACCCAATCGCCCTCAGAGCGCCGAATGAAGGCGACACTGGCACGCCCAGCGGGCACGATCTCGAGTGCGCCGGCCGCACGCCAGTGCTCGATGTCGAACAACGCAGCGTTGGGCTCGAGCGCGCTCTTACGCATTAAATCCGCGTCGTATAGGATCGCGCCGCGCCGATTTCGGAGTTCTTGTTCTTGCATCACTTGCCAACGTTCGCGCGTAGCTGCGACTGCGACACCCGCCATGCAAACGCTGTTTGAGTCGCCCCCAGCGCGCGTTTGCATCTTGCGTCTGTCGGCCATCGGCGATGTGTGCCACACCTTAGCGGTGGTCCGCACACTCCAGCAAGCCTGGCCGCGGACGCAGTTCACCTGGATCATCGGCCAGCTCGAAGCAAAGCTGCTCGGGCACATTCCCGAGATCGAGTTCATCGTCGTGACCAAGCGCGGCATGCGCAATGCGTACCGCACGGTGCAAACCGCAATG
This sequence comes from Steroidobacteraceae bacterium, assembly GCA_035276085.1. Taxonomy (GTDB): domain Bacteria; phylum Pseudomonadota; class Gammaproteobacteria; order Steroidobacterales; family Steroidobacteraceae; genus DATELY01. The sequence continues at coordinate 12,144 of DATELY010000221.1, forward strand.
CGCGGTCGCAAGTTCGACTTACTGCTGCACATGCAACTCGCGCTGCGTGCCAGTCTTCTGTCCACGGCGATTCCTGCGCGAGTGAAACTCGGCTTCGATCGCCCTCGTGCGCGGGAACTGCAGTGGTCGTTCACCAACGCACGCATTGCGACGGCCCAGCGGCAACATGTATTGGACAGTCTCTTCGGGTTCGCAGAACGCCTGGGTGTGTACGACAAGCGTTTGTGCTGGGACATTCCGCTACCGGACAGTGCACGTGACTATGCGGAACGATTGATCCCGCCCCACACATCCGCAATGGTCATCAGCCCGTGCTCGAGCCACCCGCTGCGTAACTGGCGCGCGGAGTACTACGCCGAAGTCGCCGACTACGCGGCCGAAAACCTCGGTCTCAGCGTGATTCTGTGCGGCGGTCGTTCGGAACTGGAGCAGCGGATGGGCCGCGATATCCAGGCACGCATGCAACGTCCGTGTATCAATGCGATCGGCAAGGACACGCTCGTCGAGCTGCTGGCCACGCTTGCGCGCGCGAAGGTGCTGCTGTCGCCGGACTCGGGCCCTGTGCACATGGCAACAGCTGTCGGGACTCCCGTGGTCGGTTTGTATGCGCCGACCAATCCTGCGCGCTCGGGCCCGTACTTGAGCCGTCAGTGGTGTGTCGACAAATACGACGTCGCCGCGCAACGCCTGCTGCGCAAGTCCGCTGCCGAGATTCCATGGACCACCAAGATCGAACGCCCGGGCGTCATGGATCTCATCACGCCGGAAGACGTGAACCGCAAGCTGCATGCGGTGGTCGTGGCGCTGGCCAAGAGACGCTGAGGCATACTGCGCTCATGCAAGACATCCTCACACCCATCTCTCCCGGCGAGCTCATCGACAAGCTCACCATCCTCGAGATCAAGGCCGAGCGCATCCAGGATGCAGCGAAGCTCACGAACGTGCGCCATGAGCTCAAGCTGCTTGAGGAAACGTGGCGCAAGTCAGGCCACGACCAGCGCGTCATCCAAACACAATGGGATGAACTGCGCCGGATCAACGCCGAGCTTTGGGACATCGAAGACCTGATCCGCGAAGAAGAGCGCGCCCAGCGCTTCGAGGCCGAATTCATCCGCCTGGCACGGGCCGTCTATGTCACGAACGACGCGCGCGCGCGCGTCAAGCGCGAGATCAACACGCAGCTGGGATCGAAGATCGTCGAGGAAAAAAGCTATTCGGAGTACAGAAGCGGTTAGCGGTTGGCGGTTGGTCGAGAGCGCCGTGCCTTTTTCCGAAGCAACCGCCAACCGCCTCCCCTCTTTCACCTCACCAGCGTGTACTCCGCCCCGCAGTAAGGGCACTTCGCCTTTCCCGTCTTCTCGATCGGCAGGAATACCCGCGGATGCGAATTCCACAGGTGCATGCCGGGCATGGGACAGGACAGCGGCAGGTTGCGCGGCGTGACCTCGTACTGATTGCTCGCATTGGGCTGAATCAGCTTGGCGGTGGGGTCGGTGCTGGCCATGGAGGGTTGGAGTGTGAGAGAGGGTGTGGATTATCACAGAAGTGGAGGGGCAGCTGGCTAGCTGGTCGGCTGGACTGCTGGCCAGAGTAGGAAGCCACCTCTGGCCAGCGCGCCAGCTAGTATGAAAGGGCTACGGGCTACGGCCAGAGAGGAACCCTTTCATCCCTCGGGGTCGTGCGCCGCGCGACCCCAAAGAGATGAAAGCGCGGTAGCGCCTCTGACCAACCGCTAACCGCCAACCGCCAACCGCTTCTTTCATATTAGCCAGCTGCCCCCTCTGCCGCCTCCATCGTCTCCCGCCAGATCTCAATCACCCTCCCCCGTTCCTCCACGAACTCCATCGCAGGCACGGTTCCGCCATTGCCTGCCAGTGCCGCGTGATGCAGCCGCTCGCGGTACTTGCGGTAGGTCGCGGTGAGAAAGTCCACGAGTTCCTGGGGCAGCAACGCCCCTGAAGCCAGGCTCTCCAGTTGCCGGATGTTGTCGGAGAAGATGACGACCTCGGGATGGCGGTCGGCCCAGTGGAGCACCCAGTACTGCGTCAGGAATTCGAGGTCCGCGATGCCGCCGGCATCCTGTTTCATATCGAACTCGCCAGCCTTGGCCTTGGAAAGCTCTGCGCGCATGCGTTCGCGCATCTTGCGTACTTCATTCCTCAGGGTGTCGCGTTTCACGGCGCTCTGCAGCAACGCGACGCGCAACGCCTCAAAGCGCGTACTCAACGCGTCCGCTCCTGCAACGGCACGCGAGCGCAACAGCGATTGATGCTCCCATGTCCACGCTTCGTGACGTTGATAGTGCTCGAACCCCGCCAGTGTTTGCGCAAGCAGGCCGCGATTGCCGCCCGGACGCAAGCGCGTATCCACTTCGTACAGTCGTCCCGCCGCGGAGTGCGTGCTGAGCAAGTGCATCAGGCGTTGGGCGAGACGCTGGAAAAAGACGGTCGGCTCGATGGGATTCGGTCCGTCGGTGCGGCGCTCAGCATCGGCTTCATACAGGAATACGAGATCCAGATCCGAGCTGTAGCTCAGCTCGATGCCGCCGAACTTGCCGTACGCCACGACGATCATGCCCGCAGGTACCTGCTCACCACGCTCGTTCGTCATCTGCGGCACACCGTGCTTGTGCGTGAGCTGCGTCCAGGCAATCCCGACGGCCTCGCGCACGATCAGCTCGGCGATGTCGGTCAAGCGATCGCTCACCTTCATCAACGGCAAGCGGCCGGTGATATCGGCCAGTGCAACGCGAAAGACCGCGGCACGCTGGAATTCGCGCAGCATCTGTACCTGCCGCTCGTCGTCCTCGCCCTGCGCCGCGGCGCGCCGCATGGCGAGCTCAGCGGCGAACGAGGTGCGCGAAGGCAGGTCCTCGAACAGCCGGTCGTCGATCAACTCATCCAGGAGCAGTGGATGCGCGGCAATCTGATCGGCCAGGAACTGACTGCGACTGCACACGTCCACCAGGCGCGAGAGCACCGACGGATTCTCGTTCAATAGCGCGAGATACACCGTGCGCCCGCCGATCATCTCGAGGATGCGCATGAGGCGCTGGAAGGTGAGCACCGGATCGGCCACGTTGGCGAGCGCAGGCAGGAGACGACGCATCAGCTCGCTCAAGCGGCGCAGCCCGGTCTCGTCGAGCCGGCGGTAGTACGCGGATGATTTCAGCGCGTCGATGCGCGCAAGGACGGCATCTGCTGCCGCAACGCCGATGGCTTGCAACGCCTGCCTGCGCACGCCGCTGCCAGCATCGACCTCGAACACGCTCTCGAGCACGCCATTCGCCTCCGTCGAATGGGAGGGACCGAATACCGTCTGTGCGAAATGCGCCGCCACGCGTCCGCGGTGCTGCTCGATGTCCGCTGCCAGCGCATCCCAACCCGGCATCCCCATCGCCACCGCCAGTCGCTCGCGTGCCGCGGCTTCAGCGGGCAGCGCGTGTGTCTGCTCATCTGCCCACTCCTGCAACCGGTTCTCCAGGCGGCGCAGGAAGAGATACGCAGCAGACAGATCGGACACGCACTCCTTGGTCAGCAAGCGCTGGCCGACCAATTGCGGCAGTACCGCATTCAACTCGCGCCGTTGCAAGCGCCGATCGCTGCCGCCGCGCAGGAGCTGGAAGGCTTGCACGATGAACTCGATCTCACGAATCCCACCCGGCCCCAGCTTGATGTTGTCATGCAGCTCACGCCGTTCCACTTCACGCGCGATCAGACTCTTCATGTGACGCAGCGACTCGAACACGCTGTAGTCGAGATAACGCCGATATACGAACGGACGCAGGACTTCGTCGTAGAGCTCGCCGTAGGCGTCCAGACCGGTGATCGGCCGCGCCTTCACGTAGGCATAGCGCTCCCAATCGCGACCATGCTGCTGCAGGTAGTGCTCGAAGGCGGCGAATGACATGGCGAGCGGTCCACTGTCCCCGAACGGACGCAACCGCAAGTCCACGCGGTAGACGAAGCCATCGGCGCTGCGGGCCGTCAGCCATGGCACCATCTTCTGTGCCACGCGCAGAAAGAATTCCGCGTGCTCGATCCCCCGATCACCCGCCGTCGCACCGTCTTCCGGATAGAGCAGCACGAGATCCACATCGGAGGAGAAGTTCAACTCCTGCGCACCCAGCTTGCCCATGGCGATGATCACCAGCGCTTGCTGGCTACCATCTTCACGCAGAGGTGCTCCGAAGCGCGCCGACAGTTGCGCGTAAGCGCGCTGATAAGCGAAGCGAATGCACACGTCCGCGAGATGAGATTGATCGCGCAACGTTTCTTCTATGCCCGCCCAGCCCGCGAGATCGCGCCACGCGATGCGCATCATTTCGCGGTGACGCAACGCGCGCAGCGCGTGCATGATCTCCGGGTCGGGCGCTTCCTGCGGCAAGCGCGCCAGCTCTATCGCCAATGCGTCCGGGTCGAGCGCAGCGTGCAAGCGACCGGTGTCGAGCAACTCCACCAGGTAACCCGGCGTACGCAAACACAGTTGCGCCACGAACTCGCTGCAACCCCACACGTGTGGCAACGAATGCGCGATGCGTTCATCCCGCAACAGCCTTTGCCAAAGCTCGCCATCGCGCTCGCTCGCGGCGCTCAGATGTTGCTGGACCGTCGCGCGCATCGACGCGGGCAGCGCACTCATTGGTAGTTGAGGAAGCATGAAGACACTGAGGCCATGGAACAGATTCGGAGTGTGCAGGAAAACACCGTCGAGATTCACCGACAGCGCACGCTGTGGAGAGGGGCCTGCGACCTGGGGCGTGAGGCAGAAAGCTTTCTGACCTCAGGTCCCAGGTCCCACACCGCTCACCGCTCACTCGAGCGGCGCCGTTCATTTCAGCAGCGCTATCCCCGTTCTCACCTCACATCCTTCAGGGTTCATCTGAGGCGGCATTCGTGCCGATGCTCCGTGTCATGGACGGCCGTCACGAAAAAAATACTGTGACGCACAACATAGCGAACTGCCTCGGGGAAGTTTGATCGAGTTCACCGAAGTGGAGGCGTGCGCAGACCTAGTCTGCCGTCACGCGCTCTGGCGTTCGACTGCAAGTGCGCGCTGCGCTCGAGCGTGCTCGAGCCCCGACTACGCAACACTCGTTGAGCGCCCATGTCCAGAAGCTCCGTCCGCACCCTCTCCATCGACGCGTCCCGCCGCGCACATGCGCGCTGGTTTTTGGCGGCAGCCGTACTCTCCGTGGGCGCGGTCATTGGCCTCAAAGCACAGGCGTCTGCCCCGGCACTACCTGCCGCCGCACTGACCTCGCCGTGGAATCTCCTGGGAGGTAACGCGGACGCGGAGCTGGCCGGCCCGCATGAGGCACGGCTCGGCGAGCTGTCGGATCAGGAGTACTTCTCTTATAGCGGTGTCGGTGCCGTGATCTGCACGGTCAACGGCCAGAAACAGTCATCGACTGCCTTCCTCGTCGGCTCTTTCGACCTGGCCGTCACCGTCGCCCACACGTTCGTCTCCGGCGCCGTGCAAGCGAGCCCGACTGACTGCGTGTACACGAGCACGGACTCGACCGGTCAGATCCGCGAACGTCTGCCGGTGGCGTACTACAAGTCGCAGTGGATCGAGGCGAACGCAGCGGGCGTGCCCGCGAAGGATCTTGCGGTACTGCGGCTCGCTCAGAAATCGGCGTTTGCACACCGCACCCTGCCGCTGGGCAAATTCTCGGGCACGGCTGCGCCGGTCACCCTGATCGGCTTCACGGCCGACATGGACACCGACACCTTCAAGCGCAAGTCGCGCGGCACGGTGTACGGCCGCGACACGGGCAAGAAAGCAGCGACGGCGGTGGCCGACATCTTCACGCACGACATGGACGCCGTGGACCTGGCCTCTGGCGCACCCGTGCTCGACGAGCGCTCGGGCGTCATCATCGGCGTGCACACGAGCTTGATGCCCTCGACGCTGCAGGCAACCGCGGAGCACACCGCCGTCGCCCCCGTCTCCACCGCGCGCAATGCGCTGATCACCATGAACGCCTGGCTGGAGAACACGCTGCGCGCGGAGATTGCGCTCACGCTCTCGAAAGCGGACACCGCGCCATGAATTGACCTGGGGCCTGGGACCTGGGACCTGGCCTCAAGCCTCAAGCCCCAGGCCCATTTACACTCGAGCCTCCGTGTCGCGTAGAGCTCGATCATGTCAGCCCCTGTCCTTCCGCCCGCCAGCGAGCATGACGTCGACCGCTTGACCACGCTGTTACGCGCCAGCACGCGCGCAGTCGTCTTCACCGGGGCTGGCATCAGCACTGAATCGGGAATCCCGGATTTTCGTGGGCCGAACGGCGTGTGGACGCGCATGAAGCCGATCCATTTCCGCGAATTCATTGCCTCGCCACAAGCGCGGCAGGAAGCGTGGCGTCGACGCTTCAGTAACGAAGATGGCTGGGTGGGCGCGAAGCCGAATGCGGGGCACGCGGCCGTCGCACAGCTGGTCCACCTGCGCAAAGTCGCGGCCGTCATCACGCAGAACGTCGACAACCTGCATCAGGAATCGGGCATCGCGGCCGAGCAGGTGATCGAGCTGCACGGCAATGCCACGTACGCTCGCTGCCTCGAGTGCGGCATGCGCATCGAGCTGCAGGAGCTGCAAGCCGAGTTTCGCGACACCGGCACGGTCGGGCCGTGCAAGCGCTGCGGCGGCATCGTGAAGACCGCGACGATCTCCTTCGGTCAGAACATGCCCGCAATCGAGCTGCAACGCGCGGAAGCCGTCGCGACGAGTTGCGATCTCATGCTCGTGCTCGGCTCGTCCCTCTCGGTCTTTCCGGCTGCCGACATTCCCGTGCGCGCCAAGCATCGCGGTTCGCGGCTGGTCATCATCAATGCGGAAGCCACACAGATGGATCATCTGGCGGAGTTGGTGATCCACGCCGGGATCGGCGCCACGTTGAGCGCGGCGGTGCAGAGAATCTGATTCGGAAGCGCCCCCATCCTGTCCTTCTGATGTGCAGGGATGCACGAATGGCGCGGGCGCATGGATGCGCAGGAGCGGCCCCCGCTCCGCAAGGGAAGGGACGCCAACGCAGCTGCAGTGCTGCTTCCGAGTGAGCCGTAACGATTGCTTCGATAGTCGTTGTTGCGTCCCCTCCCTTGCGAAGCGCTTGCGAAGCGGGGGAGGGACAGGGTGGGGGCTTTCAATGTGTGCACCGCATACGCCGCAGCCCCCGGGACGAAATCACCGGCAGTATCGCTGCTTCAGCTCACACCCAACGCCGCCAACACCTCCGCATCGGGATAGCCATCCGCCACCAGCTTGCGCGCTTGCTGAAACGCACGAATCGCCTTGCGCGTGCCGGGGCCGAGCACGCCATCGGCGTTGCCGGCGTCGAAGCCCAGCTCGGTCAACTTGGTTTGTAGCGCGAGCACCTGATCGCGGTGGAGTCGAACGGCATTCGCTGGCGGTGGATTACGCAGCTCGGGCGCGCCTGAAATGCGCTCGGCAAGCAGTCCAACAGCCAATGCGTACAGCTCGGAGCGATTCCAGCGCATGATGACGTGGAAGTTGTCGTAGACCAGGAAGGCTGGCCCGCGATGGCCCGCAGGCACGAACAACGATGCCTGCAGATCCTGTCGCGGCAGCGCATGTCCGTGCGCATCCTTGATGCCGAGCTCGCGCCATTCCTTCAACGCACGCGCCTGATCGAGACCGGCTTGCTCGAACGCGAACTGCTTGGGCAACTGCACCTCACGGCCCCAGCGCACGCCCTCCTGCCAACCGAGCGACTGGAGAAAGCCACCCGCCGACGTCAACGCGTCGGGGATGCTGCGCCACAAGTCGATGCGTCGATCGCCATCGCCATCCACGCCGTATTTGAGGTAAGCGCTCGGCATGAACTGCGTCTGGCCCATGGCACCGGCCCACGAGCCCACCATGTTCGCCACTTCGATGTCGCCGCGATTGAGGATGCGCAGTGCGTTCAGCAGCTCCGTCGTGAAGTATTCGCTGCGACGCTCATCGCATGCCAGGGTCGTCAGCGAGTTCATCACCGGGATGGCGCCGACGTTCTTGCCGAAATTGGTTTCCAGGCCCCAGAACGCCACCAGGTACTGCGGCTGCACGCCATGTTCCCGCGCCACCCGCTGCAAGAGACTGCGATGCTTCCGCATCAGCTCCCGACCCTGCTCGATGCGATCGGCCGTGAGGCGGCGATTCAGATAGTTCGCAAGGGTCTCGGTGAACTCGGGCTGGCGCCGGTCGAGATCGATCACTCGCTGCTCGTACTGCGCATTGGCCAGCGCGCTGTCGACGATCGATTGCGCGATGCCTTCGCGGCTGGCGCGCGCCTGCAAGCCCTGGAGGCACTGGGAGAACGTCGTTTCATCGGCGGCCGCGGGCAAAGCGAAAGTCATCGCAACGAAGGCGGTGATGGCGGTGGTCAATTTCATGGCGCGAAGATACTGCCCAAGCACGTGAGGACAAGAGCACTAGCTCGCATTTTGCTGTCGCGTGTTGGCCTGCGCGCGATACGGCTCAAAGGCGGGGGAGGCATGCTCGCGCAGGCCCTGGCCGTCAAAGAGCAAGAACAGCACGGCGAGGTGGCGTCGCGCAGCCAGGGCCAAGCCTTCTTTCTCGCCCAGCACGAAGAGTGCCGTTGACCACCCATCGGCCTGTGCAGCCGTGGGCGCGATCACGATCACGGCCGCAGTGGCCAATGACGCGGGGTATCCCGATCGCGGATCGATCAGGTGCGAGTAGCGCTGACCGTCCAAGATGCGGAAGTGACGATAGCCACCCGATGTGGAAACGGCGCCGCCACTCAACTCGACGGCCGAATACGGCACCTGCTCTTCATGCCGGGGATCGTCGATGGCGATGCGCCACGGCTCATCATTGCCATTGTGACCGCTGACCCGGATCTCACCTCCGATATCGACCAGATAGTTGCGCACGCCCCGCCGCTCCAGCAGCGCACCGATGCGATCGACGGCATGTCCCGGCGCAATCGCATTCAAGTCGACCTCCACGTCGGGACGCAGTTTGCGTACCCGTGGCGGTGACAGTTCGACGTGCAGTTGGTTTCCACCACGCCGCTCCAGCAACTGCTGCAACTCGTGTGGTGTGGGTGCGTCCGCCACCTCGCCGCGCGGCCCGAAGCCCCACGCATCGACCAATGGCGCGACGGTCACATCGAATGCGCCGCCGGACACCGCATTGAGCGCCATGGATTCGCTCAGCAGCTGTGCGAACTCAGGCGAGGCCGCTCGCTCAGCCGTCGAACGCGACTCATTGAAGCGCGATAGCTCCGAGTCGGGTCGATAGCGCGACATCTGCGTATCCACGCGCGTGAGCTCGGCGTCGATGTCACGGCGTAACGTGAAAGCAGCGGGTGTGTGGCCTTCCGCAATCCAGCGCACGGTGTACATCGTCCCCATCGTTGGACCGGATAGCACGAGTGTTTCGGGCACACGCGCACACGCGCTCAATGCGAGCACGCACAGCACCACACACCGTTGCGTCTTCCATCCCATGCTGCTGATCAGTGACATGTGACCTTCATGCGTGCCGCTTACGCTGCTCCATGTGCGAGCAGTCGGCGCTTTGCGCTGCGCAGTTTAGTAGCAGTTGGCATGCCGGGTTTTTCTATTTTGTATTTGTTCGACTGACAGCTTTTTTCCAGCACAGCAGTTATGTTCGCGCGCGACAAAAGTCTGCGAACTTGGAATGAATGTTGCTTCGAAGAATTTGAAGGGCTGAAGGTTTTTGTAGTCCATCAGCGCTGTTGTGGATTGGGGACATGGGGGCGGCACCGGCACGGGCATCGATGAACGTGCTGGCTCATAGCTGCGAGGAGAGACGACATGCGCGTCGCCGCGAGAGTTCTATTCTTGGGCTTGGCAATTGGTATGTTGGGAGCTGCAGATGCGAGAGCACCGGAGCTTAATGGTGCTCCAACCGGCTTGGCTGGCGTGGCACATCCGCCTGCGCTCGGCTCCGTATCGATCGCTCCTGACCGCGCCGAGCAACCACTCGTTCAACTCGATGCTGCCACGCCGTCCACTGCTACGGCGGATGCATCCACACTGGATTTTTGGCTCTTGGGCGGTGTTTGCGTCGGACTCATCGCCTATCAACTGCGTCGTAAGCATCGATTGTTGAGACCGCAGCCGTTCAAGTTGCGGCCGGACCTCTGACCGCAGCGTGCCGGTGGTGTCGATCGAGCCAACGGACACTGACGCGAGAATCCGCGCAGTGATCTCCCGCTTCATCCTACGGAAGTGCTCACCATGGAACCGCTGAGCGCGCAGCCAAGCATGGCCGCCGTCAGTGCCACGGAACCCGGCACTGTCTTCGTCTTGAAGTCCCTGCTGTATCCGGTGAGTACCTCGCTCACGCTCGCCCTCTCTTTATTCTTATGGGCGCAGCCGTTGCGCGGACCCTATGTGCTGATCGGAGTGATCGCGTTCGTCGGCACATCCGATCTGCTCGACGGCCTCGCATGGGAGCTGCCGCAGGGTGCGACCTGGCGTCGCTCGCTCACCAAGATCCTGCCGCGCTGGCTCTTGCTGGCCGGGTTCATCTGGGCGGTGGCGCATCTGTGCGGGCTGATGCCATCCCTGCATGCGGGCACGCTGGTCACCTGGGCCGTTGCCACCCCGCTCGCACTCTCGTTCCTGCACGCGAGCGCACATCGTCTGTTGATGCGCACCGGCACTCATCAGCTGAAGCCGCGCACGGCGGTCATCGTCGGCGCCACCGCTCACGGCCTGCGGTTGGAGCGCGCGCTCCACGACCACGAGCTGTATCGCATCAAGGTGGCCGGATTCTTCGAAGACCGGGCACCGCAACGCTTGCCGCAAAAGCCTGGCCGCATGCTTGGCCCGCTCGCGGAATTGCGCGACTACGTAGCACGCCACCGCATCGACCTCGTCTACATCACGCTGCCGATGACGCGGCAGCGACGCATCGTCGAGCTGCTGAACTCACTGCAGGACTCCACCGCCTCGATCTACTTCGTCCCGGATTTGAGCATCTGCGAGCTGGTGCAGCCGCGCTTCGACTCGCTCAACGGCATTCCCGTCGTCGCCGTATGCGAATCGCCCTTCTACGGGCTGCGTGGCGCGGCCAAGCGGTGTACCGACATCCTCATCGCAGCGCTCGCCATTACGGCAGCCGCGCCGGCACTCATCGCCATCGCGCTCGGCGTGAAGTTCAGCTCCCCAGGGCCGGTCATCTTCAAGCAGAAGCGTTACGGGCTCGATGGCCAGGAAATCATCGTCTACAAGTTTCGCTCGCTGAGCGTGACGGAGGACGGCGTCGGCACCTACACACAGGTTCGGCGGGACGATGCGCGGGTGACTCGCTTCGGCGCCTTCATCCGCGCCACGTCGCTGGATGAGCTGCCGCAACTCTTCAACGTGCTCGAAGGCTCGATGAGCATCGTCGGACCGCGACCGCATGCCATCGCCGTCAATGAACAGTATCGCCGCCTCATTCCCGGCTACATGGTGCGTCACAAGGTCAAACCGGGCATCACCGGCTGGGCGCAAGTCAACGGTTACCGTGGCGGCGACGACATCACTTCCATGACCAAACGCATCGAGTTCGATCTCGACTATCTGCGCCATTGGTCGCTGAGTCTCGACCTTCTCATCATCCTGCGAACCGTGGCGATCGTCTGGAACGATCGGCATGCGTACTGAGGGTGACGCGCATGAACCACGCGATCCCAACTGAAGACATGGCACTCACTCAACCCAAGCGTCCCTTCCCTCGCGCTGAGCGGGGGCCGCTCCTGCGCATCCGTGCGCTCGCGGCATTCGTGCGTCCTGCACATCAGAAGGACAGGATGGGGGCTGCGGAGATACCGAGTGCATTGACACAGCGTCTGCCCCCACCCTGTCCCTCCCCCGCTTCGCTGTCGCTACGCAAGGGAGGGGACGCGCAACTCGGCTGCGGCAGTCACTACTCCCGACGGGAGGCGCTCGGCCACCGTCGTCCGTTACTGGCGTTCTTGTTCTTCTGTCTCGTCCAACTGCTCTTCACGACGAGTTACGCCACCGGCGAAGACAAAGCCGCACCCGCCGATTACCGCCTCGGCGCCGGCGATCTGCTACGCATCTCCGTGTTCGGCGCACCCGAGCTCGCCACCGAAGCGCGCGTCAGCCAGAGCGGCAGCATCAGCTTCCCGCTCGTCGGCGAGATCACGGTGTCGCAACTCTCTGCGCGGCAGGTCGAATCCATGCTGACGGCGCATCTCGAGCAAGGCGGCTTCCTGCGCAGTCCGCAGGTATCCGTTTACGTGCTCGAGTATCAGAGCCAGATGATCTCCGTGATGGGACACGTGGCGAAACCTGGCCAATACGCCCTGCAACGTGCAAGCCGCGTGCTCGACGTGCTCGCCACCGCGGGCGGTCCAATCAATGCGGAAGCCGCCGACACCGCAAACCTCATTCGCCCGGACGGCACCAAGGCCAGCATTGATCTCGTCGCGCTCTTCAGCGGCGATCCCGCGCAGAACGTCCTGGTGAGCGGTGGCGACACGTTGTATGTGCCGCGCGCTGCGCAGTTCTACGTGTACGGCGAGGTGCAGAAGCCCGGGATGTACAAGCTCGAACGCAACATGACGGTGTCGCGCGCGATCTCGGCGGGCGGTGGGCTCACCGCGCGCGGATCCGAACGTCACGTGCTGATCAAACGGCGCGCCGCCGATGGCAAGGAGCAGGACTTCGATGCACGCGGCACCGACCTGCTCAAACCCGACGACGTCCTGCTGGTGAAAGAAGGATGGTTCTGATGCCGCTGTCGCAACTCCTCCGGCTGATCTGGGCGCGCAGGCACATCATGCTGCTCATCGCAGCGCTCGTGAGCAGCGTCGTGCTGGCCGTCAATCTGCTGCTGCCACGCACATACGTCAGCACGACCTCGGTCGTCGTGAACTCGAAAAACGTCGATCCGATCAGCGGCCAGACCATGCCGCTGCAGAGCGCGCAGATCGCGACCCAGCTCGACGTGATCGGCAGTCGCAATGTGGCGTTGAAAGTGGTGGATGCGTTGAAGCTCACGCATGAGCCACGGATGTGGCCGGACGCAACGGACGCCGTGCACACGCCGGGCCGCGAAGCGCTCGCCGGACAGCTGCTCAAGAACCTGCGCGTGCTGCCCGCGCGCGACAGCACCGTGATCACGATCGAATTCGCCCATCGCGACCGCCAGTTGTCGGCGGCGATCGCCAATGGTTTCGCGGACGCCTATTTGCAAACCAACCTGGAGCTGCGCCTGGATCCGGCGAAGCGGCAGTCGACCTGGTTCGACGAACAGCTGCGCGACCTACGCAAGACGTTGGAAGTGGCGCGTCAGTATCTGTCGGACTATCAGCGCACGCACGGCATCGTCGGCACCGATGAGCGTCTCGATGTGGAGCGCGCGCGGCTCGATGAGATCTCGCGCCAACTGGCGGAAGCGCAACGCGACGCATCTGTGGCGGAGAGCCGCGCGCAGCAGATGACGCATGCGCTGAAGAGCAATCAGCTCGAGGAACTGCCCGAGATCATGGGCAACACGCTGCTGCAGAGCCTGAAGAGCGACTTGGTACGTGCCGAAGCGAAACTTGCGGATCTGGGACAGCGTTACGACACGAACTATCCGCCTTATCGCAGCGCGCAGGCAGAAGTGAACTCCTTGTCCGGCAAGCTGCGCGCGGAAATCGAGAAGGCACGCGGCTCCATCGAGCAAAGCCTGCAGATCGCCACGGAACAGGCACGACAGATCCAGCATTCGTTCGATGCGCAGAAGGCGCGTGTCCTGCAATTGCAACGCGAGCGTGATGAAGCGGCAGTCCTCAACCGCGAAGCCGAGAACGCACAACGCGCCTACGACTCGGCTCTGCAGCGCGCAGGGCAAGTGCGCATGGAAAGCCAGCTCGATCTGGCGAATGTGGCGGTGCTCGACCGTGCGGCGGTGCCACGCTCGCCGGCTCGACCGCGAGTGCCACTGAACGTGGCGCTCGGCCTGGCTCTCGGCTGCATGCTGGGCGCCGCAGTGGCGCTGCTGCTGGAGCTGACGGATCGACGCCTGCGCTCGCGCACCGATCTCATCGGCGCGCTCGGCCTTCCCGTTCTGGCCGAAGTGCCGACGGCCCGCTAAGGAGCAGCCATGGCCACGCATGCGATTCCCACACCGTTGCTCGCCGCGAAGGCGCCGGGACGTCCGATCGGCGAACTGCTGGTGGCAGCGGGCCGCCTGTCACAGCAGGACGTTCATCAAGTGCTCGCGGTACAGCGGCAGCAGGGCGGCCGCTTCGGCGACACCGCACGCGCATTGGGATTGATCGACGAAGCGGACGTGCGTCTGGCACTGGCACAACAGTTCCGGTACGACAGCGTGCCGCTCGGCGCGGCCAAGTTCAGCAAAGACCTCTACATCGCAGCGCGCCCCGACTGCCGCGCGAGCGAAGCGGTGCGCGCCTTGCGCGGTGAGCTCACGCTGCGATGGTTCGATCGCGATCAGCAGACACTCGTCGTGGGCGGCGCACGCGCCCGCTCCGGCACGAGCGTGCTGGCGGCGAATCTGGCGATTGCGTTTGCGCAGGCAGGCAAGCGCGCGTTGCTCGTGGATTGCGACTTGCGTTCGCCACAACTGCACGAGCTGTTCGGACTGCCCAGCGATCCCGGTCTGGCGGACGTGTTGAACGACCGCTGTGACCTGCAGGACGCCATCGTTCGAGTCGAGGACCTGCATTTGTCGGTGCTGTGCGCCGGCGCTGTGCAATCGCAGCCGCACGAGATCTTGAGCTCGACCGGCTTTGCGCATCGACTCGAACTGCTGCGTGCAGAGTACGACGTCATCATTCTCGACACACCGCCCATCCTGCAATGTGCCGAGAGTCAGATGATCGCCGCGCGCGCGCATGGATATGTGCTGGTCACGCGGCGGCATCGCACCAAGCTCGAGGACATCGAGTTGGCGCAGCGGCGACTGGAGCCTACCGGGGCCACGGTACTGGGCGCGGTGATCGTCGAATGACGGCACTCGTCAGCGTAGCGCGTCCCATCGGTGTAGCGGCGCCGTGCACCGCGGCCATCGGTGAGCACGACGCACCTCCGTGGCTCATCTATGCACCACTCCTTGGCGCCACGGTGTTGTCGAAGTTTTCCGTGCCGCCGCTCAGCGGCAAGGGCATCAGTCTGTCGTTCGGCATCTTCGCGGCAGCCGCCGCGCTGGGTGTCGCGACCTCGGCGTTGCGCGTGCATCCGACACGGTTCGCATGGCTGCTGGTGACGATGAGTCTGCTGTCGCTGCCGCAAATACTCCGCGACAGCACGTTCTCTCTGCCCTCGCTGCTGCTGCTCGCCTGCGCACACGTGCCCTACGTGTTGTGCAGCTCGCAGGGGGGCGGTGTCGCGCACCGGACGCAGGAATTTTTCCAGCATCTGTGCGTGGCCCTCGGGATCTGTGCCATTGCTCAGTTCCTGTTGCAGTTCGTGGTGCCGGTGGCGCTGCTGTTTCCGATCGAGAACTTCGTGCCGCAGTCTTTCGTCGTGCAGCTCTTCAACCAGCAGGCGCCGCTCGACTACGGCTCGACGCTGTACCGCGCCAACGGCGTTTTCATGATCGAGCCGTCGCTGCTCAGTCAGTTGTTGGCGGTGGCGCTGATCGTCGAGCTGTGTGGCAGCGCACGCCTGTGGCGCCTCGGCATCCATGCGCTCGCGCTCGTGTTCACCTACTCCGGCACGGGCATCATGATCCTGGCGGTCTGCGTGCCCGTGGTGATCGTGGCTTTGCGGCGCTGGCACGTCCTGGCGCTATTGGCCGGCGGGTTGCTCGTCCTTGCATTGCTGCGCGATCGGCTCTTCCTCGACCTGCTGCTCAGCCGCAGCAGCGAGCTCAGCGCGACGGGATCGAGCGGTTTCGCTCGCTTCGTTGGCGGCTTCTGGCTGTTCGACCAGTACCTGTGGCAGGACCCGGTACGGACGCTTATCGGCTTCGGCGCGGGCGCCTTTACCGACTACGCGCCGCTGTCGCGCACACCGGTCAGCGAGATGCCGCTGTTCAAGCTGGTGTTCGAATTCGGCGTGCTCGGCACCGCTCTGTACGTCGCCTTCCTCGGCTATTGCGTGTTCGCCACGACTGCTGCGTTGCCGATCCGCCTGGCGATCTTCATTGCGCTGATGCTGAACGGCCTGTCGAATCCTTTCGCCCATGGCCTCGCATTCGGACTGCTGGTGTGGAGCATGTCTTGCCCCGCTGACCCGCCCGCTTCGCAAGCGACGCGCGAGATGGCCACGCAACGCCCTGTCCGGAGACGGAGATGGCTGCTCGCATGGCGGGGCAAAGGGCGAACGACATGACAATGCTGTTGCTCACGTCGAGTGCGATCGCGCTGCTGGCGGCGCTGCACCCCTTCCTGACGTATCCATTGTCGCTCTTGCTGCTGAAGCAGCTGCGCCGCGAGCGGACGCCGCAACACAGCGACGCCGCGGTTCCGCGCTCCTTTGCCATCTGCATGTGCGCCTACAACGAAGAGCGCGTCATCGCCGCGAAGATGGAGAATCTCCTTGCGCTGCGCGTGCGCGAGCCCGATCTGCAGATTCTCGTGTATGTCGACGCTGCGAATGATGGCACCGCCGACATCCTGCGACGTTATGCCGACCGCATCGATCTGCATGTCTCTACGCAACGCCATGGCAAGACGCACGGCATGAACCTGCTGTCGGCGCAGGCGACCGCGGACGTGCTCGTGTTCACGGACGCGAATGTGATGCTCGATGTCGGCTGCATCGAGGATCTGCGGCGGCACTTCGCGGCTCCTGAAGTCGGCTGCGTTTGTGGCCATCTGCAGTACACGAACCCCGGAGAATCGGTGACCGCCGCTTCGGGTTCGCTGTACTGGCGTTTCGAGCAGGCGGTGAAGCGCCTGGAGTCGACCCTCGGGTCGACGATGGGCGCGGACGGTTCCGTGTTCGCGGTTCGCCGTCATCTGCGGCACGCGCCGCCGGCTCACCTCATCGACGACATGTACGTCTCGCTCGCGGTGCTGTGCGAGGGCGCCCGCGTGCTGCAGGTCACGGACGTGCGCGCATTCGAAGAATCTGTCAGCGCCTCGAGCGAGGAATTCAACCGCAAAGTGCGCATCGCCTGTCAGGCCTTCAACGTGCACCGGGTGATCTGGCCGCGACTGCGGCGGCTCGATGCGTTCACGCGGTATCAGTACGTGTCGCACAAGTTGATGCGTTGGCTGAGCATCTACTTCCTTGCCGCGGCCGCGTTGCTGTTCCTTGCTGCGCTGTGCAGTGCAGGTGCCAGCGCTGTGGCATTGACGTTGATCACGAGTGCCGCGTGCGTCACGTTGCTCGGCCACCTGTTCGCGATCAAACCGATCCCACAGTTGCTCGACATCCTCACCGCGCTCGCCGGCGCGGGCCTGGGCGTGTGGCGCTCGCTGCGCGGGGAGCGGTATCAGACGTGGACACCGGCCGCGTCGATCCGACAACGCAGATGAACCTGCACCCGCGCACCTATACCGGTTTTGCCGCAGCCGTTCTGTTCGCGGCTGCGCTCAACAGCGTGTTCGTGCCTGCAAGAGCGGCGGACTCCGCCGGGTCCATGCTGGGCGTGTATGAAGGCGCCGGCTGCACCGGCACACGCAAGCTCGCGGACTTCGAGCGCTGGTTTGGACGCAGGCCGCCGCGCGTGCTCGATTTCATCGCATGGAAAGACGGCCGCGACGGCTGGAACTGGGTATTGGGCTGCTGGAACACGCTCGGCGTGCAGGACCTCACGATCTCCGTGCCGATGCTGCCGGGCGACGGCTCGGGCACGTTGGCGCAAGGCGCGGCAGGCAAGTTCGATGCGATGTTTGCGAATCTGGCGCTCGACTTGGTGAAGCGCGGTTTCGCCGATGCCACCGTGCGCATCGGCTGGGAGTTCAACGGCGACTGGTATCCGTGGGCAGCCTCCAGGGATCGAGCATCCTGGATCACATACTGGCGCCGCATCGTGTCGATCATGCGCAATGCGCCAGGCGCTGCCTTCAAGTTCGACTGGTGCCCGGCGGTGGGGTGGACTGCAGTCACAGCACAGGATCTCTACCCCGGCGACGAGTACGTCGACTACATCGGGCTCGACATCTACAACATTACGTGGGATGCGAAGATAGTGACGCCCGCGCAGCGCTGGAACGAGAAGATGACCACGCGCAACGGACTCAAGTGGCATCGCGATTTCGCCGCAAGCCGCGGCAAACCCATGTCGTTTCCGGAATGGGGCACGATGACCCGGTTCGACGGCGACGGCAGCGGCGGCGGCGACGATCCGTACTTCATCGAGCAGATGGCGCAGTGGATCGCGAGCAACAACGTCGCCTATCACAATTACTGGGACTACAAAGACCGCAAGTACAACTCGCGCCTCTCGGACGGCAGTCATCCGCTGGCAGCCGAGGCCTTCCTGCGCGTCTTTGGCGGCAAGACGCCCACTGCGCCCATTCTCGTGAACCCGGGGCGACAGCAATGAGCTCGAACGCCGCACGAGCTGCGCAGCGCACCGACTTCAACGTGGCCTTGAACGGCTACCGCGGCCTGTGCGCAGCGCTCGTATTCGTGCATCACCTCGGCAGCGCGGGTGTCGTGCCCTGGCCTGCGGGCGGCGCCGCTGCACAGGCGGTCACCTTCGTGTGGCGCGGGCTGCAGTACGGCGTCGAGATGTTCTTCATGATCAGCGGCTTCGTGATTCTCGGCAGTCTCGTGCGGCACGCGACGGTCGCAGGGTTCTTGCGCGATCGCTTCGTCCGCATCTTCTCCGCCTGGGTGCCTACGCTCGTGGCGGTGACACTCGTGTGCATGCTCTTCCAGCTGAAAGTATTCGCCGACATCGGTGCCGTTAACGCCGTGGGCCTGTTTGTCGCGAATCTGTTGTTGCTGCCGCCTGTCGTACCGCTGCCGATGATCCACCTCGTGTCGTGGAGCCTGACCTACGAGTGGATCTTCTACTTCTCGGCGGCAGCGGGGCTCGCAGTCCTGCGACTACGCCAGCGCTGGGCGACCGCGCTGTGGCTCACCGTATCGTTGTCGTTCGTCTGCCTGTTCCCGCGTGCCACGTTCTTCATCGTCGGTGTGCTCGTGTTCAAGTACCGCGACTGGTTCTGCGCGCATCGACGCTGGCTGCGGTGGCCCGTGGCGAGCCTCCTCCTGTTCCTGATCGCGTGGGGTCTGACGGGCGCAGAGAAAGCCGATCTCAAAGACACGTGGGTCGACTGGCTGCTGGATGGACGCTGGCTCGCCGGGTTGATCGCGTTCGCTGCGGGCTTGCACATGTTTGCGAGCGTGACGGTGGGCGCAAGTCGCGAGTCTGCGTACCTCACCGGCCGCACGTTTCAGTTCCTCGGCGCGATCAGCTACAGCTTCTATCTGTGGCACTCACTCGTCATCTCCGTGGTGAAGCGAGTCGTCACTCCCTACGTCGTTCCTGAAGTGGGCGTGGCGATGGGCTTCGTCGTGTTCACCATGCTGTCGCTTGCGATATCCATCCCGCTCGCCTGGGTCTCATGGCGCACGTTCGAGGTACATCTCGCCAGGCGGCTGCAGACATGGCTCAAGCCGCAGCGCGGCGTTGGAGAACCGATCCGTGCGACGTGAATCCTTACCGCTGCCGGCGCGCTGTCTGTGGCTCTCGCGCTACTTGCCCTATCCGATCGATTCGGGCGCAACACAGTATTCGGCCAAGATGGCCGAGTCGCTGGCAGCGACCGGCGTGCATGTGCGCTATCTCGGCTTCGGCGGTGCCGAGCAGATGCCCGCGATCGCGAACATCGAATGGTGCCGCGTGCCTGGCGAGCGTCGTCATCCGGCACGGGCGCTGCTCACCACATTGCCCGTGGCGGCCGCTATCGACGCCACGCCCGCATACAAGATGCTGCTCGAGGAGCAATTGCGCGAGCCTTGGGATCTCATCGTGTTCGATGGCTATGGCACCGGTTGGGCGCTGCAACGCTGCAAGCAGCATCGGCGTGCGGCGGCGGCGCTCCTCGTTCATGTTTCACACAACCACGAAGCGGGCTTGTGGCGTTCGATGGCGCAGCAAGCACGCCGCTCGCTGCTGCAGAAACTCGTGTTGTGGCACAACGCGTGGCGTGCTGACCGATTGGAACGGCGCCTGGTGCGCACCGGCGATCTCGTAACCACCATCACCGCGGAAGACGGGCGCGCATTGGGCGCGCATGGCCGGCACGCGCGCGTGCTGGCATTGACCCCTGGCTATGACGGTCCAGTCGCGCCGGAACGCACGGTAGACACCACGACGCCGCGTCGCGTGCTGCTCGTCGGCTCGTTTCACTGGGTCGTGAAGCAGGAGAACCTGCGGCAGTTCGTCGACTGCGCCGATGCACTCTTCCACGCCGCCGGCATCGAGCTCGACGTCGTCGGAGACGTTCCGCAAGCGCTGCGACTCGAGTTGTCCGCGCGTACCCGCGCGACAAGCTTCCATGGATTCGCCCCCGACATGCTGGCATTCACGAGCGCTGCACGGCTTGCGGTCGTGCCTGAAGTGATCGGCGGCGGCTTCAAGATGAAATTCCTCGACTACTTTTTCAGCCGCGTCCCGGTCGCGTCGCTCACGCACGCTGCCGTCGGCCTGCCGGACGAACTGCGAACCCACGTGCTGATGCGTGAGCAACTACCGGCGCTCGTGCAGCTGATCGTGGACTGCATCGACCGCGTCGACCTGCTCGATGACATGCAACGGTGCGCGCTTGCTCGCGCCAGCACGTTGTTTCGCTGGCCCGACCGAGGCCGGGCCCTGCGCGCAGCGATCACTCGCGAACAGCGTGCCCGCGTGCCGCAGACGACGGCAGCACAGGCCGCCACACCGCTCACCCGTACTTGAAGGACAACCGATGGACGCCAGTGCCAGAGTCCTGCGCGAACGCGAGTTCCACAACCAGCGCTTCGCGGACGAGACGGAACGCGAAGGCCGCGTGCGCCGCTTCTACGATGCCATCGCCTACGGCTTCGATCTGTTCCGTACCCGAGTGATGGAACAGGCGCGTGGACGTCGCGTCCTGGAATACGGTTGCGGCACGGAAATCCTCGCGTTCGCTCTGAGCGAGCAGGCCAAGGAAGTGATCGGCATCGACATCTCCGACGTCGCTATCGCGCGCGCGGAACAGACTGCGCGTGCACAACAGCTGCAGAACGTGGCGTTCAAGCTCGACAACGCCGAAGCGATGAGTCTGCCGGATGCCTCCGTCGATGTAGTCGCCGGCAGTGGGATCGTCCATCACCTCGACATTGCCAAGTCGATGCGCGAGCTGCGGCGCGTGCTGCGACCGGGCGGCGTCGCCATCTTTGCCGAGCCGATGGGGCACAACCCGCTCGTGAACTGGTACCGCCGGCGCACACCGGATCTGCGCACGCCCGACGAACATCCGCTGTTGCTGCGGGATCTCGCCGCCATGGAGCAGAACTTCAAGGGCTCGCATGTGACGTATTTCGGGTTGATCGCACCGGTGCTGGGCCTGTTCTCCGCGCACCCCAATCCTCGCAGCCGCATCACGCGTGCCGTGTGGGCGCTGGACCGCTTTCTGTGCCGCTGCGCGCCGATCAGGCACTACGCATGGTTCTGCGTCATCGAGCTGCGTGCATGAGCCAGCATTCCGTACAACGCTGGTTGCTGGTCGACGGCAGCGCCGAGTTCGGCGGCCACGAGGTCATGGTGCTGCGCCTCGCTCGCGAGGTGTCGCGCGATGCCCGCATCCATTTACAGTTGCTCACGCGGGAGGGCTCGAAGCTCCAACGCCTGGCGGGCGCGGCGGCCGTGCCGCGCGCGCTTCCGCATCACCCTGCCGTGCGCAGCATGGCGGCGCGGGTGCTCGATGCATGTCGTGATGCCTGTGTGTTCGCGCGCACGCTGCTGCGTGAGCGACCGGACCTCTGTGTGATCGCGTGCGGATGCTTGTTGGCACAACCGGTCTACGCTCCCCTGGCGCGCTTGCTCGGCGTGAAAGTCGCAATCTACGTACCGATCGTGGATTCGGCGCGCACGATGGGCTTTCCCACGGCGAAGTGGCGCGATGGGCTGATGCGCCTGCTCTACGGCAATCTGCCGCATGCGTGGATCACCATCACACGACAACAGGCCGCGAGCCTGCGCGCCTGGGCGCGCGTGCGCAGGCCCATCCTGACGCTGCCCAACACCATCGAGCCGCAACTGGAAGAATGGGCCCGCAAGGCACGCGGCAGGGAAACCACCGAGTCGACCACCCTGCGAGCGCTCGTGCTCGGAAGGCTCGAGCCACAACAGAAGGGACTGGACATGCTGCTCGAGTATCTCGAGCGCGCGCAGCCACAGCATGTCCGCATCCACTTCGTCGGCTCGGGCTGGTATGCGGATCGGATCCGCGAGCGCATGGCTGCAAATCCACGACTGCAGCAAGTCATCGAGCTGTCTGCGTGGAGCGAAACCCGCGCGATGTTGCAAAGCCATGATGTGCTGCTACTGACGTCGCGCTACGAAGGCGTGCCGCTCGTGATGCTGGAAGCGATGGCGGCAGGCGTACCGGTCATCGCCTCCGATCTGCCCGGCACGCGCGCATTCCTCCCTGCCGAGTGCCTGTTCCAGGTCGGTGATGTGGATGCCGCTTTCGCACAACTGAATCTGCTGCGCGCTGCGGCCCACCGCGACGCCATCGTCGCCCGCAATCGCGACGTGTACTGGCAGAGCGCTTCGAATGCCATGTTCAGCGTCGCAGTCGGCCAGCTCATGCAGCAATTGCGCGAGCTCGCCGGTGCGGCCGATGCGGCCTCGGCCGCAACCACCCTCTCGGCGTCGCAGCGGAAATGAGCATGCTGGTCAGCGTCTATCTCGCCACCCACGACCGCGTCGAGCTGCTCTCCAGGGCAGTGGACTCGGTACTGCAGCAGACCTATCCCCACATCGAGCTGGTCATCGCCAACGACGGCTCGAGCGATGGCACACGGGACTATCTGGACGCGTTGCAGCGGCGCGAAGCACGCGTGCGGGTGCTGCACAATCCCGGTTCGCTGGGTGCGCCGCGTGCCCGCAACCGCGCCATTCAAGCCGCGCGCGGCGCACTCATTACCGGCCTGGACGATGACGATCGCTTCCATCCCGAGCGCATCGCAGGTCTCGTGGATCATTGGCAACTCCATGGCTCGCGGTACTGCTGCTCGTACACGCAGGACCATCTGGTCTGGTCGGATCGCTCGCAGCTGACGAAGAAACCGGAAACGGTGACTGCCGACGAGCTCTTTTTCTTCAACAGCATCGGTAATCAGGTTTTTACCCGACGCGATTTCCTCCTGGACGCGGGCCTGTTCGACGCAGGAATGCCGGCCTGGCAGGATCTCGATCTGTTCATTCGCCTGCTGCGGAGGTTCGGCCCGGCCAAACTCCTCGACCGCGGCCTGTACTACCTCAACCTGCAACAGCACGGCGCGCGCATCTCGTCCGGATCGCGACAACGCATCCTCAACGCGTACTCGCGCTTGTTACGCAAGCACGTGCAGATGCCGCCGGCCATGAAGCAGGGGCTTTACCTGCAGGCGTTCGGGCCGTTGTACGAAACGCGCCTGGGCCACCGCGACGTGAAGGAGTTTTTCAGTCACGGCGTCCATGCGCGTCCGCTCAAGCGCCTTGCGGGATTACTCCTGCGGCAGGCCTTCTCGCCATGAGCGCAACGACGGCGGCCACCGTCGAACGGTTGTCCACCCGCGAGCTCGATCGCAAGGCAGCCTCTTCGCTCGCGTGGCAGATCGGCAAGGTTGCCGTGCAGCTCGTGCAGTACGTGCTGCTGGCACGGCTCGTCAGCCCCGCCGAGTTCGGCATCTTCCTGCTCGCCATCCCGTTGTACACCGTGCTCGCGGCCATCAATGATGGCGGTCTGAGCACGGCGAGTGTCACCGGCACGCACTACGACTCCCAGCTCGCTTCGACGTTGTGGTGGACCCAGGTGGGATTGGGTTTCACGGCCGCGCTGGTGATGGCGGCTTCCTCGCCGCTGCTCGCGGCGCTGTTCGACACGCCGCAACTGCTATCGGTCAGCTTGTGGTTGTCATGTGCGCTGCTGATTCGATCCTTCGGACTGCAGTCGCGTGCGCGACTGCGGCGCGACATGCGCGTCGCTCGTATTGCGCTCGTCGATATCGGCGGCATGGTCGCGGGTCTCGCTGGCGCCGCCATTGCGACACAGTGGCTGGGTGGTGTCGAGGTGCTCGTGCTGGCACAGATCCTGTCGGCGCTGGCGGCCAATGCCATCGCGTGCGCTTCGGCACCGACCGCCGTCGAGCGACCACGTTTTACGCGCGAGTACCTGGGATCGCTGCGCGTCGGCTGGCACGTCGTCGGCTCGGACCTGCTGAGCATCGTCCGCGCACAGGCACCGACGCTCATCATCGGCTCGTTCCTGTCGGTGAGCGCGCTCGGCTTGTTCAATCGTGCGTATCAGCTGCTCACTGTGCCGACCCAGGCGCTGTCCCCCGCGATGGGAAATTTCCTCCTGCCGCTGCTCTCGCGCACGCGCGATCGGCCGGACGAGTTCCGTAGCCATCTGCGCCGCGGCCAGCGGCTGTTCCTGTGTGCTGCGATTCCATTGAGCGTCTGGATTGCCGCGGGCCCGCGCGACCTGATCATTGCGGCCCTCGGTCCGGTGTGGGCCGGCACCGTACCCATCCTGCAGTGCCTCACACCGCTGTTCGTGTCGCAGGTGATGGCCAGCGTCGCGCGCAACGCGCTGCTCGCGGCGGATCACGCGGCGACGGAGCGCACGTTCTCCTTCTGGAATCTGGTGCTGACCATCGCAGCGACACTCGCTGCGGCTCCCTTCGGCGTCATCGCGTTCTCGTTGGCGCTGTCGCTCTCCGGGTTGCTGTTGCGTGCGCCGCTCCTGGCCGTGCTGGCCGTTCGCAAGGGCGCACTGCACGCCGACGACCTCATCGATGGCGTGCGAGTGATGCTGCTGCTCGCGGCTATCGGCGGAACGCTATTGTGGGTGCTCGAGTACGTGCCCATGCACGCGGTCGTGCGGGATCTGGTGGGACTCGTGTGCGTGCTGCTCGTCAGTCTGCAAGCGCTCCGGATCGTGCGTAGACGCGCCGACGCGAGGCCCGCCGCATGAAGGTGTTCTACCACCGCTCGGCCACACCCAACGTCGGCGATGACTTGAATGCGACGTTGTGGTCGCGACTGCTGCCGCGGCTCGATGCGATCGCAACAGCGGACTGGCTGATCGGCATCGGTACGATTCTCGATGAGCGCATCAATCGATTGCAGGGACGCAAGGTGGTGATCGGAGCGGGCTTGCGGCCGGCGGCCGTCCTGCCGCGGTTCACCGGCGAGGTGTGCTTTGCCGCCGTGCGCGGCGAACAGTCAGCACGCCTCCTCGACCTGCCTGCCCGCGCCGCCGTCTGCGATCCCGGCTTTCTGATCGGCAAAGCATATCCGAGCCTTGCGCGCAGCGCCTCGACGCGCGTCGGCTTCGTGCCTCACGTGTACTCGGAGCGCTGGAGCGGAATCACGCACGCCGCAGGCGCAGCCGGCTTCCATGTCATCAGTCCGAGCCTGCCCATCGACGAGTTCCTCGAGCGGCTCTGTCGCTGCGATCGCATCTACACGGAATCCCTGCATGGCGCGATCTTCGCGGACGCACTCCGGATTCCGTGGGCGCGCATGCACATCTGTTCGCGGTATTACGAAGGTGCGGGCGTTGCCGACTTCAAATGGCGTGACGCGTTCTCGCTGCTGGGGGTGGACACCGCACCGAGCAATCACCTCGGCCTTGCCTCCACCGGCTCGCGGCCGTGGTGGTCGGCGCGGCCTGAATTGCGTCCTGTACAAGCCGCCTTGGAGCGTCGGCTCGTGCACGCTCTGTGGCGCAGGCAGGATGACGGGGCACTGTTCCGACTCTCACCGGCCTCACGCCTGGAAGAGCGTTGCGACCGGCTGCTGCAGCTCGTGACACAACTGGAATCCGAGGCTGCGATCGGACGCTGGCCTCGCCCCAGTTCGCAGCGCGCCGTGCGCGTCCTCGCCTTCCCGCGGCACACGGAGAACCCGTACGTGCAAAGTCTCTTCTCGCATGTGGCAGAAGCAGGCGCCGTCGTCGATGAGTTCACCTTCGCACGTGCACGCAGCGGCCGCTACGACGTCGTACACGTGCAGTGGCCCGAATTGCACCTCCGTGCGCGCTCCGCGCCGCGGCTGTTGGCCAAGCACGCGCGCTTTGCATTGACCTGTGCGATGGCACGGCTGCGGGGTGCGCATATCGTCTGGACCCTGCACAACCTCCAGCCGCACGAACACACGAGCGCACTCGCCCGCGTGCTGTTCCGTGCGTGGTTTCCGCGCATGTGCACGCACGTCATTGCACTCACGGCACAAGGATTGTACGCCGCGCAACGCGCTTACCCCGCGCTGCTGCGCAAGCAAGACGCTGTCATTCCCCATGGACACTACCGCGATGCGTATGGACGGCCGCCGTCCCGCTCAGACGCGCGCAGCCGTCTCGGCCTGCCGCAGGAGGCCTTCGTGTATCTGTTCTTTGGCGGCATCCGCCCCTACAAGAACGTGCCTGGGCTGTTACAGGCATTCGATCGACTGAGTGAGCCCAATGCCCATCTGCTGGTGGCCGGGCGGCCGAGTGAGGGCGTGACGGCTCGAGCACTGCGCGAGCGCACTGGCAATCCGCGCGTGCATTGGCACCTGGGCTTCATCCCCGCTGCCGATGTGCCCACGTACCTGTCCGCAGCAGATGCCGTCGTACTGCCTTTCCACAGCATTCAGAACTCGGGCAGCGTGCTGCTCGCGCTCTCGTTCGACCGCGCCGTACTCGCGCCGCGACAGGGCGCCTTGCCCGAGATTCAACGGCAGGTCGGCACACGATGGCTCACGCTGTATGACGGGACGTTGCAAGCGAGCGATCTGGCGGCCATGGCGCATGAGGTGCCACCGGAAGCGACGCACACGGACCTGTCTGCATTCGCATGGCCCGACATCGCGCGGCGTACGCTCGAGCTCTATACGCGGCCGAGGCGCGCCCCGCTCGAGCGTTCGGCAGGTACCGAAACAGCCGGCGCGGAGCGTGCGCCATGAAGCTTGGCCATGTCGATGAGTTCGAGGGCCTGCGCGGTCTGATGGCGCTATGGGTCGTCGTTGGTCACTGGGCCGGCGCGGCCTTCAACGACGTGTCGCTCGCGCCCTCCTACGCCGTGGATGTCTTTATCATCCTGTCCGGCTTCGTCATCGCCTTCCTGCGGCGCACGAGTGCGGAGCTCTACTCCTCCTATCTCCTGCGTCGCTTCCTGCGGTTGTTTCCGGTTTATCTCGCGGTGTTGTGCGTTTCGGCGTTGCTGCTGGATGTGGCGCGCGACACCTTCATGCAGACGCAGCACGGCTTCATGAGCGGCCGCCGTATCGCAATCATCGACAACACGCAAGCCGCATTCTGGCCGCATTTGCTCGCCCATCTCACACTGCTGCACGGTCTGGTGCCGGATCGACTCCTGCTCGATACGGCGTTCGCGTTCGTCGGCCAGGCGTGGAGCATCTCGGTCGAGTGGCAGTTCTATCTCGTGGCCCCGCTGCTGATTACCTGGCTGTTCTCGGCCCAGCGCTTCCGCTCGCAGCTCGGCCTGGCTGTGCTCACCGTGTGTTGCATCGTGCTTGCTCGCTATCTGGGCTCAGGCTTCGTCGGCCACTACCTGCATCTGTTCACGATCGGCATCGGCAGCTTTGCCCTCTACGAGTGGTGTTCGCGCTCCCAATGGCCACTGCATCTCGTGCGCGGTGCGCTGGCGGTGTTGCTGCCGTTGCTGACACTCGCCAGCACCGCATTGGTCCCCTTGGTGATCTGGGTATTCGCGCTTCACGTCGTCATTGCAGCGCGAGCAGACACCGCGAGCGTCGAGGCGCGCGCCGCAACGGTGGCCACCTCCGCACCGCTGCGGTATCTCGGGCGCATCTCCTACTGCGTGTATCTGAGCCACATGGTCGTCCTCATGCTCGGCATGCGCGCACTTGCGGAGCTGCATCTTGGCGCGACCGCCTATGCGCTCTGCCTGCTCGCCATCACGATCGGCGGCACGCTGCTCGTGTCATCGGCACTCCACCACAGCATCGAGCAGCCGGCGATAGACCTCGGCCGTTGGTATCTGCAGCGCGGACGAAGCAGCGCTACGCACAAATCCATGGCAACGCTTCAGGGGGGACTACAGTGATGTCGACGCAATCCATGACGCTCGCAAGCGCCCTCGCGCTGCTGCCCGTGGCCGCCGGTGCCGCGACCAGCGCGGAAGATCCCGTGGAGTTCTACCTGTCCGATCAGGTGGCGTACGAGGACAACCTGTTCCGGCTGCCCGATAGTGTCACGGATGCCGGACCGCTCGCCGCCGGCACGGACGACTTCGTCAACCGCGCGACCGCAGGCGCCGAGGGCCGCATCGACTTCAGCCGTCAGGTCGTGCGCCTGGACCTCAAAGTGACGGACGTGCGCTACTCGTCGAACGACTTCCTCGATCACGTGGCCGGCTCCGGTGTGCTCACCTGGGAGTGGCAACTCGGTTCGCGTTGGTCCGGCACACTCGATGCCCGTTACGACCGCGCGCTCGCCGATTTCTCCAACGCACGCTTCTACGGCAAGGACCTCGTCGACACGGTGAGTTATTCGGGCGAGGCCGCATACCGTATCGGCTCACGCTTCCGGCTGCTGGGTGGCAGCCGTCACACGAGTGGCGAGCACAGCGCACGGGCACGCCGCGACGATGAGTTCGACTCCAACAGCGGCTGGTTCGGTCTGGAGTTCCGCACGCCTACGGACACGAGCCTGCGGCTCGAGCAGCGTTACACTGCAACGAAATTTCCCCAGCTCGCGGCGCTCGGCAGCCTCAACGACCGCGAGTACGACGAACATGCGACCGTGCTGCGCGCATCGCATCGTCTGTCGGTGCACACGCAGCTGCACGGCAGCTACGGTCGCATCGAGCGCGAGTACGCACGGCTCGACAACGGCGACTTCTCCGGTGGCATCTGGCGTGTCGGCGTCGACTGGCATCCGCGGCAGCAGCTCCAGGTGGCGTTGAACGCGTGGCGTGACCTGCGCGCCAACCTCGACGCCGAGTCCGACTACTTCGTCTCCCACGGCGTGAGCTTGACGCCGACGTGGAGCCCCACGCGGGCGCTGGCGCTGTCATTGGCCCTGATTTACGAAGAGCAGGAATACATCGGCTCGAATCCGGGGCTCACGACGTCCGCCAATCGCGCAGACCGCGCGCGCGCCGCAGCGTTGAACGTCAGCTACACGCCAATGCATCGCCTGCGTCTCGATCTGAACTATCGCGCCGAAGACCGCGGCTCGAACCGCTCGATCTACGCGTACGACGCGTACGTCGCCGCACTCAACATCCGCTGGGCATTGTGAGGTAACCCGATGAGAGCCCTTGCACGACGCTTCATGCCGCTGATCGACCTGGCGCTCTCGCCACTGATCTACCCTTCCGCGCACTTGCTCAAGGCCGTGCGCCGGGCCGGTGTGCAACGCCTGCCGCGCTGTCGCAGCGTGCTGGAGAATGTCGGCGTCTTTCCCATCCGCGCGCACTACTACGAACCGCAGTTCCATCTGCAGGTCTCCCGGCCGCTGTCCGACAAGCGCTCGCTGGGCGGCATCGATTGGAACGTCGAAGGGCAATTGGAGCTACTGCGGGAGCTGCGATTCGCGGAAGAGCTGAAGGCGTTCGGACAAGGCGCGGGTGAAGGACTTCGATACCGTTTCGGCAATGGCATGTTCGAGTCGGGCGATGCGGAGTACTGGTACCAACTGATCCGCCTGAAGCGTCCACGCCGCATCTATGAGATCGGTTGCGGCAATTCGACGCTGGTCGCCGCACTGGCGCTCGCGCGCAATCGCGCGGACGATCCCGCGTATGCCTGCGAGCATGTTTGCGTCGAACCCTACGAGATGCCGTGGCTCGAACAGCTGGACATTCGCGTCGTTCGCGCACGCGTCGAGGCACTGGACGTGAGCTTCTTCCGCACTCTCGCTGCGAACGACATTCTCTTCATCGATTCATCGCACGTCATTCGGCCTCAGGGCGATGTCGTGTTCGAGTACCTCGAGCTGCTACCCGCCTTGCGCACAGGCGTGATCGTGCACGTGCACGATGTCTTTTCGCCGCGCGATTACCTGCAGCAATGGGTCGTCGATGAGGTGCGGCTGTGGAACGAGCAATACCTGCTCGAAGCCTTCCTGTCTCACAACACCAGCTGGCAAGTGCTCGGTGCGCTCAACTACTTGCATCACGACCATGCAGAGCCGTTCCGCCGCGTGGCGCCGTTCGTGACGGCCGAGCGTGAGCCTTGTTCGTTCTACCTGCAGAAAGTGGCCTGACGGAAGAGAACCGAATGCGCATCAACGTTGCTTACGCAGTGCCGCCGCAGTCGAAGAAAGCCACGCTCTGGCATGACGGTTTCACTGCGGGCATGGAGCTCATCGCAGAGACACAGACCGTGCGTTGGCTCAACGTGCATCCCGACACGCCCGCGCTCGAGACCAACCTGGCGCAACTCGACGATGGCGACTTCCTGCTGGTGAAGAGCAACTGGGATTGGATCGTGGACCGAGCCGTGCGCCGTCACTGCGCGCGCGCCTCGATTCCCAAGGGACTGCTGATCTCCGGCGTCGGCAAACCGCCGGCGCCGCGGAAAATGCGTTTCTACGACGTACTGTTCTACCAAACGAAGTGGTACGAGCTGCAGCTCGTGGCGCATCCGCTGCGCTTCCACACCTACGGCATCGACACGAGTGTCATGTCGCCGCGTGCCGGTGTCGAGAAGGATATCGACTGGTTATCGGTGGGCCAGATCCTGCCGTACAAACGGCATGAGTGGCTGCTCGACAGGACAGGCAGGCGGGTCGTGATCGGCGATCTGACTCAGTGCGATCAGGCGCTGCACCGGCGGCTCGTCGACGGCGGTGTCGAGATCGTCGATTTCGTCGACTATCCCACGCTCGCCGACTACTACCGGCGCTCGCACACCGTGCTCGTGGCATGCACGGTCGACGGCGGCGGCGAACGTGCGCTGATGGAGGCATTGGCATGCGGCACGCACGTGGAGATCGCGCCGGACAATCCGAAGCTGCGCGAGATCTACGAGCAGCCGCGCGTCTGGGACCATCATTACTACGCGCAGCAGCTGTTGCTGGGCATCGAGGAGGCCACGAAGGCAAAGCCGCAGGCGCAAGCGCGGACAGGCCGTTTCGGCGGGCGCTTCTCGTCGCTGTCGATTTTCCGCTCGCGCTGAGCCGGGTCGTTCGACAGACTCCGGCCGAGCGCGCTTCAACGTTCGGGAATTGCCACCCATTCCTGGTCGAGGTAGCCGCAGTCCCGTATCGCCGGCAATAGCACGGTATCCGCGTACGTGCATCCGGTTGCCACCGGATCGACCTGCGCGCGATCGTCGCCATGCCGAGAGGGCCTGCTTCGCAGCGCCCGCAGCATGGGCTCGTAACCCAACGCCCACGCACGTACGTCGCCGAAGCGCAGGCGCAACGCCTTCAAGATCTGCATGCCGGCGAAATCGAGATCGCCCCAGAATGAGGTCTCGATGCGTGCCGCCGACTCCGCGTACCACCACTGTTCGAACGTCATTCGCGTCGAGTCGAGTCCCGGCCCGGCGAAATGCAAAAGCGAACCTGCGCGGCCGCGGATGCGGGCAGCCGCGCCACGAAAACCGGCACTGTAGACGAGCGTCAGATACTCTGCAGACGGCAATGCGCCGGACGCTGCCAGCGCATACGTATCCTGATTCTCGATGAAGAGAACGCCGCGCGGCACAAGTGCCAAGTGCACGGCAGCCACGATCGGACGTTCGCGAAGCTGCAACTGCGGGAACAACGCCGCAATGAGGTCGCCACGCTCGTCGAGCACCTTGGAGTCGCCCCAGAAGAGCGTTGCGCTGAGCTGCCGCAGGCTCATCGGCCCACGTAGCGCACCCGCACGCGCGAGCGCTGCAATCACTTCTTCGTCGCTGCGCCCGGAAAGCGCGATGCGTCTTGCGAGCAGCGCCTGCACGTCACCTGGGAACTCATGCGCATGCGTGTCGATCGCGTGGCGCCACGACTGCACCGAGGGCTCGATGAAGGCCCGCCCCAGCCACTCGCGCAGGACGGGCTCGATCGCCGGCTCGAACGCGAGCTTGCTGCCACTCCACGACGGATCGTACGGACTGCGGCGCGCCGCGCTCACTGTGCACACGTTCATCGCGACGAGATGCTCTATCAGAGCCCATGTCTGATCCGCTGTTGCGTCTCCACGTTGCAGAGATGGAAGGTGCTGTTCTGCTTTGAGGTGCAAGCGCTTCTGCCGCTCGGCGCCCGGCTGCGCATCAAAGCGATCGAGCACCTCGTGCAGCAGCGCGCGGATCTCGTCTTCTTCCGCCAACCATGTCGGCGGAGCGGGCTCGTTCATGAGCCCGCCACACCCTTTCTGGATGCCGGATCGGCCAGAACATCGGCCATGAAATCCATCTCGGCTTGATGATGCACGGCGCGGCGGTGCCGCGCCCACAGCTCGACGATCCGCGGCCGGTCGCATTGTTTGCGATCGACGAGCACACGCGTGTGCAACTGGCCCCGGGGTGAGCTGGGCACCTTGGCGAAGACGAATTCGTTGCTGACGAGATCCATGAAGGGCCCGCACTTGCTCGTCGGCATGATGAAGAGGAGCTGCAGACCGAGCGTGTTCGTCAGGTAGTCGATGACTTCGCGCGAGCGCGTCTCGTCCATCTTCGAGAACGCCTCGTCGACCAGCACCATGCGCAAGTGGTTCACGCCGTCGGTGTAGCGGAGTGCGGACGTGATGCTGGCGGCGCGAATGATGTATGCGGGCGTCTCCAGCTGCCCGCCGCTGCCCGTGCCGTACTCGGACAAGGCGATCGGCTCCTTGCCTTCGACATCCTTGTAGATCTCATAGCGGTGATAGTTGCGATAGTCGGCGATGCGCTCCAGCTCGCGTAGCGATTGCTGCTCATCCGCGCCGAGCAGCAAGCCCATGAGTGTGTCGCGTACCTGCGCGGATTTGGGCGTCAGCTGCGCTTCGAACAATGTCGTCTCTTCGCCGAGGGTCGGGTTCTGCACCACTTCCTGGAAGAAGCGCGCGTACTCACGGTATTCGGGCACCCAGTCCTGCGCGAAGCGGAAGCTCTCGCGGTCGGAACCGAACCGGTGGTTCACCAGCTCGTTGTTCAGCTGCTCGAGTTGACGCCGCCCGTCCTGAATCGATTGATGAATCTCCTGGCAAAGATGCGAGACGAATGCGTTGTTGAAGCTCGTCTTCAAGCCCTTCAGCTGCTCGTGCTTGTCCACGAGCACGTTGTTCTTGAGGATGTTGTAGACGCGGTCGATCTCCTGGCGCAGCTCGCAGATGCGGACGAACAGTGCGGCGTCATATTCGCCAGTGAACGTCGCCGTGGGAATCGAATCGGCCGGGCGACACTTTTGATTGTGCTGCAGCAGGGTCTGCGTGAGCTCGTGTTCCCGAGCACGCAAGTGCTGTTGAATCGACTCGCGCTCGCGCAGTCCGCGTTCCGCGTCGAAGTCGCGCGCCTCCTGCTCGGCATAGGCGAGGCGTGCCTGCAGATCGAACTGCGGCCACTGACCATGCAGATCGCGCAAGGCCTGTTCGACATTGGCCATTGCATCCTGCGCCTGATTTTTCTGTTCGCTCAACGCATGGATCGTTTTGCCCAGATGCTCGGACTTGTTCTGGAGCACCCCAGCCTGCTTCTGCAACACGCCCATGTGCTCGCGAATCTGCTGCTCCTCCTGTTGCAGCAGCGCCAGCTTGGATTCGAGCGCGGCATGCTCGCTGACATCGAGTTGACCGAGGAGCATCTCGGTCCGGCGCAACGTGCGATGCACGTCGAGCACGCCTGCAATCGCATCTGCATAGGTCAAAGGCTGGAGCGCATCGACAGCCTGCAACAGGCGATGGCTTTGCTGTGTGCGCTCGTTCGCTTGCTGGCGCGCGGCATCGAGCTCGTCCAGCTCCGCACGTTTGGCGCGCAATGCACGCTCACGCGCCGCCGCACCGAAGACGAGATCCGCATCGGGAATATCGCAGCGGAACATGGCGTAGTTGCCCGATGCCATACCGTCGCTCGTCACGCCGCGCGTGGTCGTACGCAACTCGTCGGCGCTCTCGACGCGCACCACGTTGCCGTAGCTTGCCTTGACGAACGCCTCCGCAATGGCGTGCGTGAATTTCAGCACATGCACGATCGACTCCGGCAGAAGCTTCACTCGCGACGCATCGCGTAGTGCCTTCGCGCCTTGAATCACCCTGGCGCGATTGTCGCGGCCGGCCAGTTGCCGCACGACGCGGATGGCGTCCGCTTCATAGGCTTCATCGACGAGGATGCTGAAACGTGCACCGCCCAGATAACCTTCGACGGCTGCCTGCCAACGCGGATCGAGCACTTCGACGTGATCGCACAGTACGCGGGCGTCAGCCTGGGGAAATCGCTCGCGTATGGCGGCCAATGCCCGGTCGACGTAGGACGGATACACGACCTGCTTCGCCTCGAGGCGGGCGATCTCCTGAACCTTCTGTTGCTGCTGATGAGAGATGGATTCATAGCGTTGGCGGCGGCGGTGATGTGCCTCGCCCAGCTCATCACGGCGACTCATGCCTTCTGCGGAACCGTGCTTCCAGTACTCGAACAGCTGCCCATGCGCCCGCTGCGCGGTGCGGGCGTCGTCCAGATGTCGTTCGAGCATCGCGAGATCCGCAGTGAGATCGCGCTGGAGCAGACGCGGGATATCGAGATCGCCCGCTTTTTCTGCTGCGCGCGCGGCGCGCAGGATGCGTTGCGAATCGAGGTTTGCAAGCTGCGGCAGCTCCTGGACGATGTCCGGGCTCATCAGCAGCTCATCGAGCGTTCTGGCCGCGCGGGCGTTGCTCTGCAGATGCTGATCCTGGGACAGCAACTCGCGTCCCTGGGCCACGAGAGCGACTTCCAACCGGCCGCGTTCGGCTTCCAATGCATCCTTCTGTTGAAGCGCGGCAATGCCCTGCCGTTGCGCTTCCAGCGCCACGATCGACGTGTGTGTCTGCGTGAAGCGCTGTTCAGCCAGCGCAAGGTCCTCCGTGTTGCGCTGACGGTCGCGTTCGATCGCGTCGCGCTCTTCGCGAGCCTTGAGGTATTGGGCCTGATGGTGCTGATAGGCGGCGGCAGCGCTCGTGAGATCGTGAGTCGCGAGCTCGACCGAGCTTTCGATGTAGCCTTGCGCGAGATGCCCTGCGTGCTCCAGCAGCGTGGCGCTCTCCTTCAGCCCCTGCGCTTCGCGCTCCATGCCATGAATCAGCTTCAACTGGTTTGAGACGGAGCGGATGGCTTCGCCCAGATCCTTGCGCTCCAACACTTCGTCGGCAACGAATTGATTGATGCCGTTGACCGGTTTGTACGCCATGAAGCGGGAGAATGCCTTGGCCGCCGCCATCGCTTCGCGCTCGGTGACGGCATCGCGCTTGCCACGCAGCGCGGCGTACAGGCGGCGCAGGTAGGCGCGCTTCTGATCGTAACGTTCGACGGCGCGTTTGCCATGACGCGCGACGAACGTGTTCTGGATATCGTCCAGCAACACGATGTGTTGCGTACCGCCGCGTGTTTGCAGGAACGCGGATTCGTTCAGCTCCACGCCTGACAGGATGAAGAAGGCGAGCAGTTCTTCGCGCGCGAGCGGCTGTTTCCCAGATGCATCCAGCCACGCGCGTACGCCGAGCACGGCGGTGAACGGCTCGGCGTTCTCGCCCTGCGTCGGATGAAACACGCCCGCGATGTAACCATCGGTTGGATCGAGACGCGCATAGCTGCCGTCGTCGCAACCCAGCACGTAGGAGGCGAGCGTGCGCACGCGTTTACCGCCACGACCGCGCTGGGTGCTCTCGTCCTGACCGGGGTTGTAGTGGAAGAGATTCTCGTGCGCGGCAGTCATGAGCGTTTGAATCGCATCCGCCGCCGTCGTCTTGCCCGAACCGTTCGCGCCGGAGAACAGGTTCACCGGACCGAACTCGAACTCGGTGTTCGGGATGTTGCCCCAATGCACGAGTATCAGGCGCTTAAGAAACATCGTCGCGCTCCTGCCGTTGGGATGCCTCTGTTGCA
Source organism: Steroidobacteraceae bacterium (assembly GCA_035276085.1). GTDB lineage: Bacteria > Pseudomonadota > Gammaproteobacteria > Steroidobacterales > Steroidobacteraceae > DATELY01. The sequence continues at coordinate 48,261 of DATELY010000221.1, forward strand.
CTCGAGGCTTGTGCCGCCTCGATCGCATCCAGGCTGACGAAATCCACGATCATCGGGTGAATGCGCAGCCAGGTCTCGCTGCGATCGAGATCCTCTTCTTCGCGATACTCGATGAGCCGCAACTGCCGCAGGCGTTGAAACACACGGCGCCGTTCGCCGGACTTTTCCGGCAGGCTGCGGTTGAGTGAGGTCTTCATGGCAAGACCGATGGCTTCGAGCGGCTCCGTGGCATAGCCGCGTTCATCGATCTTGCCTTCGCGCAGCGCCTTGTCGTACTGCGCGCGCAGGATCAGGATCAAGGCCACTTCGTGCTGCGACAGGCGCGCGCGCAGGCTGCCGCCGAAGGCCTGTTCTTCGGCCTGATCCATCCCCGGAGTGCGACTACCCGGTGGATACAGCCGCACGTACTCGAAGCGGCGATCGTGGTGGAGCTCGATGCCGAAGAGCGCGAGCGATTCGCTCACGAGCGCTTCGAGCCGCACGAAGCGGTCGTACAACTCGCGCTCGACCTGGGATGCATCGCGCACCAGGACACCGTAGTTCGTCAGACGGATCAGCAGCTCGCGCAGCGCATCGACCGTCAGGCCCGCGGCGTCGAGGCGCTCCTGTAGATAGTCATTCAACGGCATGGACGGCTTCTCTTGATGTCGTCGTGGCCGACGACGCGCGCTCGATCACCTGGATCACGAACTCGTCCATCGCTTCGAAGTATTCGTTGCGGGTGCGGTTGCCGGTCGGACGCACCGAAAAGCGATATCCCGTGTCGCGCCCGGACTGCGCGCCGACTTCGATGACGTGCGCGGCGTACAGCAACTCGCGCGCATCGCGAATCGGCAGCGTCGTCGTGCGTACTTCATGGCCGCCGGCAAGCGAGTCCACCAGGTAGTCGTAGAGCTGGCGGTTGTTGATGGCGAACGCGCGTTCGAGCGCCTGTTCCACGAACAGGCGGCGGCGTGCTTCCGGACTGTCCTGAGCCGCGACCTCCGCCTGCGTGTTGACGTTGCGCGTGCGCTCCGTGTTGTACAGGCGCAGGTGATCCGGATCGACGAATCCGACCTCGAGGACAGTCATGTGCTCTGCAACTCGAGCGAGCTGTGCGTCCTGCTGTTCCTCGGGCAGCGCAGCGAGATCGCGAAAGGCGGCGAGCAGCGAATGCTGACTCGCGGCCGTGAAGCTGAGCTGTCGCAGCAGGATGTCGGCGCGACGGGTGAAGCCGTGCAAGGCCTGGCGCAGCGCGGGCAGCATGACTTCGGCTGCGCTGTGAACGCGGCTGTCGATCTGGTCGAGCACCGACAGATACAACGAGCGGCGCTCGTCCGCGATCAGCTCGGGCGCCAGGCGCCGCAGTTCGCGTTCAGTGGCCGCCTTGGTTTCGCGACGCTGCGCGCGCGCACTGCGCAGCAGGCTCTCCAGCTCGTCGCGATATTTCACGACACTGTCCTCGGAGAAGCGCACTGCGAGGTCCGGCATGAAACGCTTCTCCATGAACTCGAAGAACTCCGCGCTCGCGCGTTGCACGAGCTGCTGAGCTTCTACTTCGCGCACCAGCTGGCGCTTGCGCTCCTCCAACTCCGCGATCACGTCCGAGAAGTCGGACACGATGCGCTCGGAGTATTCGTATGCGTCGAGCAGATCGTGTGCCTCCTTCTTTTCCAGAAAGGAACGGAGCGCGTTGCACGTGTTGCGTGTGTTGCGGTGACGCGTGCGGAAGCGGCTCGATTCCATCTCCGCCATCGGCTGCGTGAACATGCGACCCACGCGCGAAAAGGCATAGGTGCTCGTGAGCGTGGCTTCGTCCACGTGCAGCTCCAGCCAACCGTGCTCGAGCAGCAGATTCAAGAGCGAGTTCGCCTGCTCGCGCTCGGTGCGCGCAGGCGCTTCCGTGTCTTCCGCATCGTCGAACACGGGGGTGCGCGTGATCGCATCCTGGAACACCTCGAGCACCAGCTCGCGATCGACGA
>DATELY010000222.1:0-49291 GCA_035276085.1 Steroidobacteraceae bacterium
CGGAGTGGATAGCTGGGATGCGCACAACGACATCGAGAAAAACCACACGGTGATGTGCGGCCTGGTCGACAAGCCGGTGGCTGGTCTGTTGCAGGACCTGAAGCAGCGCGGCTTGCTCGATACCACGCTCGTCGTGTGGGCATCGGAATTCGGCCGTACGCCGTACGGCCAGACCGGTGACGGTCGCGATCACAATCCGTGGGGCTACACCACGTGGATCGCGGGCGGCGGCGTGAAGCCGGGCATGTACGGCGCGACCGACGAGATCGGTCTGCGTGCGGTGAGTGGAATGGTCGACACGTACGACCTGCAAGCCACGATCTTGAACCAGCTGGGTCTGGACTATCGCAAGCTGACGTTCCAGCACCTCGGCCGCTCCGAGCGCGCCACGACGGTGTTCGGCAACGTCTTCAAAGATGTGATCGCCTAAGCACCCGGACATCCCGCCCGATCCAACAACCCCGCGTCGCGCTGCACAGCGCGACGCGAGGCACCGCTTCGCTCGAGCGCGAGGTGGACGGGCGTCTGCACCCCATCGGTTGACGAACATCATGCGATTGATACGACTACTGCCGCTCGCGCTGCTCATCGTGAGCAGCGTTGCACCGGCGGCGCTCGATCTGAGCGACTTCGACGAGGACGCAATGCGCGCCGTCGAAGACGCCCAGAAGGAACTCGAGAGCGGCATTCCGAGCCGCGACACGCAGATCGTCGTCGCGAATGCCGAATTCATCCGCGATTCGTTGCAGTGGGCGCAAGGCTACTTCGACAAGAGGAACATCGCCGATGCCGTGAAGCTCGCGCACGACGGCAGCGAGTACGCGCAGCAGATTGCGACGCACGCGAGCGCGAACGACTTCGATGCCGCGAATGAAGCGTTCGGCCAACTCAAGCGCACGTGCAAGAGCTGCCACGACGCCTACAAGCCACCGGACATCTAGCCCGTGGCAATGCGTAAGACGGCGTGGATCGTACTCATGGGTGTTTCGATGCAAGCGCAAGGCACCAGCATCCTCGAGTTCGACCAATGGATGCAGCGCATCGAGCAGCGCGCGTTGAGCGTGCAGAAGCAGCTTGTCAAACAGGACGCAGCCGCGAGCACTGAAGATGCGCAGGAGCTCGTCGCGTTGTACGAGCAGATGCAGCACTACTTCGAAGCGCGGGTCAACGCCGACCGCGCCGTCGAGATGTCGCGCGATGGCCGCGATGCTGCCGCAGCCATCGTCACTCATGTCGCCGGCAAGAACTTCGATGCAGCGGTTACAGCTGCCCGCCAACTCACGCGCGAGTGTCGAACCTGTCACCGCGCCTACAAGCCACTCGAATGACGACGAATCCGTATCAACGAATCCGTATCAAACAGATCCCAGGGACCCTTAAATGAACACCTACATTCCCCAGTTTCCATCCGCCACTCCGCCCAGACCACGCAGGACGTTGCGTCATGTCGTCGCGCTCACGCTGGCGGGCTCCGCTTCGCTGTTGGCGCACGACGCCTTCGCCCAAGACGCACGTTCGGCCGAGCAGATCCAAGCCGAAGTGGCACGCCTGAAAGAGCAGCTCGCGAAGGAAGAGCAGGCGTTGGCCGAGAAGAACGGTCAAGCAGCAGCCGCACCCAAGCCCGCAGCCGCAACAGCCGCTGCGCCTGCAAACGAAGAGAACCGTCTGGGCAAGGTTACAGTGCGCGCACGTAATCGCCTCGAGCCGCTCCAGGATGTGCCGCTTGCCATCTCGGTGGTGACCGGCGCAGAGCTCGAGCGCACGAATGCGTTCGACATCGACGCGATCACACGTCGCGCCGCAAACGTCGCGTGGAACCAAGGCAATCAGCGTACGAGCAGCCTCTCCATCCGTGGCATTGGCGGCAAGCAGGGCCAAACCGAAGCGCAGGATCCGAGCGTTGGTGTCGTCGTCGATGGCATCAACTACGCGTACAACGCGTTGACGTCGAGCTTCAATTTCGTCGACGTCGACACCGTCGAGGTCTCGCGCGGACCCCAAGGCACGCTGCTCGGCAAGAACACGAGCATGGGCGTGATCAATATCGCCACGAGAAAGCCATCGTTCACGCCGAGCGTCGATTACGGCGTCACGATCGGTGATTGGGATACCGTACAGGGCCGCCTCGCAGGCGGTGGTCCGGTTGTCGATGACAAGCTGGCGTGGCGCGGCACGCTCGTCGCTGACCATGGTCAGGGCGACGTCGTAAATCGTTATAACCGCGACGAGACCTGGCAGAACAAGGACCGCGTCTACGGCAAGCTGCAACTCTTGTTCACGCCTTCCGACGACTTGAGCATCCGAGTGTTGGGCGAGAAGCAGTCGCGCGGCAGTGAAACGACCAACGGCCGCACGATCAACACGCCGACGCCTTTGACGTACGCTGACGGCTCTCCGAACACGGCGCTGCAGAATTCGCAGCGTCTACAGCGCCGATGGTTCACGCAGAATCCGAACTTCAACGTCGACGACGACTACTTCTTTCTGGACGACGAGGTCAACTACAACAACCAGCATGGGTTGGTGACGGGTAGCAACGGCGGGCTCATCGACGTGAATTGGCAACTTGGCAACTACAACCTCGTTTCGATCAGCGGGTACAAGGACTATCACTTCGATGCCACCAATGATGAAGGCAGCACCTTCGACGTGTATCGCAACGCCGGCGGCTTCTGGAACGACTACAAGCAGTGGAGCCAGGAGTTGCGCGTGGCCTCGAACGTGGGCGAGCTCGTCGACTATCAGACCGGGCTCTTCTATCTGAAGGTGAACAACAAAGCGGACTATCGCCGCGAGTGGGGCAACGATGCCGGTGCATGGTTCGCGACCAACGCCCAGTACGGTCGCCTGGATGCGAACGCGGCCGGACGACAGTTGCTCGTCAACTCGCTCACCGGATTGAACATGGACTACAGCGCGCCGAGCGGAATCCAGGATATCGACAACGAAAGTAAGGCGATCTTCGGGCAGGCGAACTGGCACATCACGCCCGCGTTCACCTTGACCACGGGTGCGCGTGTAACGCGCGAGGACCGGCAAAACCGCGCGACGAGCCGCATTCGCGACAATGGCGCCGCGCCCGAGCTCAATCCAGATGTGGTCAACAACGTGTCCTTGGGCGGCTTCAGCAGCGACGCGGCCACCGGCGCGCTGCTCGGCGGAAACTCGCTCGCTCAGTTGCAGCTCGCCGACATCGCGGCCGGCAAGTACTTCGGCACCACGATCAATCCGGCGGCAGCGGCCGGCTCGGCCTACGCCAGTCTGACCGCTGCGCAACAGCGCCAGATTGCCGACGCCAAGGCGATTCGTCGTACCGCCATCGGCGTCGTGTTTCCGTGGACCGACGCGGAGTCGTTCAAGGAGACGCAGTATTCGTTCGTCGTCGCGCCAAGCTACAAGATCAATGAGCAGTACACGACCTACTTCTCCTGGCAGTACAGCGAGAAGGCGGGCATCTCTCAGTTCGTGAACGGCTTGTCGTCGCTGGTGCCCGGCGAAGAGTCGACCTCTTATGAGCTCGGTTTGAAATCAGTGCTCCTGGATCGCACCCTCACGCTCAACGTTGCGGCCTTCTACATGGAGTTGAAGAACTATCAGCAAAATGTGCGCATCGTGGATGAGTACACGACGGCGCTGAACTTCGCGAACGGCAATCCGACCATCGCCTACGTGACCGCGACGGGCACTGTGCCGAAGGTGAAAGCAAAGGGCGTGGAGGTCGATGCTTTTTACGTCGGCATTCCGCACACATCGCTGCGCCTGTCCGCGTCGTACAACGACGCCTATTTTGCCGATTTTCCGAACAATGGTCAGCCCAACGAAAATGGCTTCACGGGTGCACCGCCGTATCAGGATGTTTCCGGCAGGACCCTGCCTGGCGCCAACAAGTGGCAGGCAAACCTGGGTCTGGACTTCCACTATCCCGTGTTCTCGACGTTGGAATTCATCACCTCCGCCAACGCGGCATATAACAGCAGCTTCAACAGCGACAATGTGCTGTCGTCGTACGCCGAGATCGAAGGAAAGACCGTCTTCGATCTGGCCATCGGACTCGGTCGCCAGGATCGTTCGTTGCAGGCAGTGATTCTTGCGAAGAACGTCTTCAACGACGCGACGCCGCTTGCGCAGACCTGGAACACGGTCACTCCCGCGGTTTCGCGGTGGGTGGGCGTGTCGGTCACGGGCAAGCTGTAAGGGGCAGCGGCGAGGGGCTCTTCGCCTAGTATGAAAGGGCCACGGGCTACAGGCTACGGCCAGAGAGGAACCCTTTCATCCCTCATCCCTTGGGGATGAAAGCGCGGTAGCGCGCTCTGACCAACCGCCAACCGCTAACCGCCAACCGCTTCTTTCTTACCAGGATCGAAAAAAGAAAGGGCCTCGTTTGGTTGCGGGAAAGATCTGGAGGATCAGGCGCGCGCCTCGAAGCTCCAGGCGTGCAAACGCGCGGCCTCCGTCGTTTGCGAGTCGCAATCGTCGATGCGTGAGTCGCTGCTGATCAGTCCGTAGCGCTTCAGCAGCGTGCGCAGCACGTTGCGCGTCACGCCGAGCAGCTTCGCCGTGTGCACCTGGTTGTTCCGGCAACGCTCGAACGCCTGCCGCACGATCAGCTCCTCGAGTTGCTGGTAGAGATCCGGCGGCGGCTCCCCGAACAGTCGGTCGAGTTGCTCACGGATGCCAGCGAACCGAGATCCCTGAGGGCTCGTGTCAGGTGTGTCTGGCGCGTATGGCACGGCCGCGAAGTGCACATGCTCGGGAAGAACCGTGTCGCCCTCGACGACCAGCAATGCCGAATGCGCGACGTTTTCGAGCTCGCGGATGTTGCCGGGCCAATGATGTCCAAGCAGGAGCGCGCGCGTCTCGGATGCGACGCTCGGGCGCGCCATCTGCATGCGTTCGCCGTAGAGCCCCAAGAAATGCTCGAAGAGCGGCAGGATGTCTGCGCTGCGCTCGCGCAGCGCAGGAAGGTTCAGCGTCACCACGCTGAGGCGATAGTACAGATCCATCCGGAATGCGCCGGTCGCAGCGGCCTGCGCGAGATCGATGTTGGTGGCGGCAATGACCCGCACGTCGATGGGGATCGACTTGCGTGAACCCACACGCACGACTTCGCGCTCTTGCAGGACGCGTAACAGTTTCACTTGCATTGCCAGTGGCAGATCGCCGATCTCATCGAGAAAGAGCGTGCCGCCATTCGCGGCTTCGAACCATCCCGCGCGCGTTTCGCTCGCGCCCGTGAAAGAGCCCGCCTGATGACCGAACAACTCGGCTTCGATCAACGCTGCCGACAACGCGCCGCAGTTCGCAGCCATGAACGGCCCATTGCGTTTGCTGCACGCGTGCAGATGACGCGCGATGAGTTCCTTGCCCGTGCCGGTTTCGCCGCGAATCAGCACGGAGGCATCCGAGGGTGCAACGCGCTCGATCTGACGCAAAAGTGCCTGCGAGCGCGGGTCGCTGAAAACAACGGCTTTCGCGCGCCGGTGAACGTTGGCCTGCGGCGCTTCCGTGCGTGCGAGCAGCGCGATCGAGTCGGATTGCATGAAGGCTTCCGGTGCGAGAACTGCGTGAATATCACCACGCGCACCGGGAGTCTGCAAAGCGGTCTTACTGCATCAACTCATGCAAAGGTGCAATGAACGTCGACCGCATTGTGACCAGTCGTTTGGCTAGTCTTCATGACGTGAGTGCGCGGCGCATCCGTTACGCACCAGTAACAACTGCAACGGCGATTCGCGGCTCAGCGCCAAGGGTTTGACGCAGTGGAGGTAACCATGGGACAGACAGCGCTCGCATATGACGCTCCAGCATGGCGTGCGCCCGTGCGCCAGGGACGTCGTCGATCACGCGCGCGTGCCATCGTGCGCACGCTCGATGCAGTGCCGCTTGCAGCCGTTGCTGCTACCAGCGCGCAGCCGGCCGGACGACGCGGTAGCTTCATCTGGTTGCTGGCGCTCGTTGCGATCGCTCTGCATGCAGGGCTCGTTTGGGAGATATCGCATCTGCCCGATCCGACGCCGGCGAAACGCATATCGCAGCTCGCCGTCGAGCTCGTGACACCGCCCAAGCCCCCCGAACCAAAGATCGAGCCGCCGAAGCCCGAGCCGCCGAAGGTCAAGCACGAGGTGCCGCCGCAAGTGTTGCCGCCGATTCAGACGGCGCCGTCGAATCCTGTCGTGACCGCTGTGCCGAGTGTGGAACCGCCGGTGGTGGTTGCACCAATCGTGTCAGGGGCGCCGCCAGCACCCGAGCCGGTTACCGAGGCCGTCGGCTTTGCGGGTTACCTGAACAATCCGCCGCCCGAGTATCCACCGGCAGCGTTGCGCAACGGTTGGCAAGGCACCGTCGTCTTGCGTGTGCGGGTGCTGAGCAGCGGTCAGGTCGAGTCTATCGAGGTCAAGGACTCGAGCGGCAAGAGGCTGCTGGACGAGCAGGCCGCACGTACCGTGAAGAACTGGACATTCACTCCGTCGAAGCGCGGCAACACGCCGATCGACGGTTGGGCGACCGTGCCCATCGAATTCAAACTGGATACCTAGGAACCTCTGATTGACCCTAGACGGCCTCGCGACGAGTCCTGGACTCGTCCCATCAAATGAATGAATGAGCTTTTTATGGGTTGCCCTTCTAATCGTCTGCTGCTGCGTTACAAAGCTTGCCCATATCGACATATGAGCTGCGCTTTGTGCCTTGCTTCAGACGATTAGAAGGGCAACGCAAGGCCGTCTAGGGTCAATCAGAGGTTCCAAGTTCTCGAGTGAGTCGCACATGATCAATTACGCCGCATTCCCCGCTGTCGAAATCACGCTCTACACGCTCGGCGCATTCTCCGTCGCCACGTGGTCGCTGATTCTGGCGAAATCGTTTCAGCATTCACGCAGTGCCCGTCGCAACAAACAGTATGCGAAGGCGTTCTGGAGCGCTCCCAACCTGCAGGCTGCCGCCGAGATCGAAGAGCAGGACAGTGCGCTCGGACACCTGAGCGCCACGGCACTGAAAACACTCGAGGGCGGCCGCGCGGGTGCCACGGGCGACGATCTCGAGCACAGCTGGGACGTGCACGAGCAACTCGAGCGCAACCTGAAGCAGCAGATCCAGCGCGAGAAACGTGCGCTCGATTCGGGCCTCGCGGTGCTCGCCAGTATCGGCAGCACGGCGCCGTTCGTCGGCTTGTTCGGCACGGTCTGGGGCATCATGACGGCGATGACCTCGATCGCGAAGCTCGGCAATGCCTCGATCGATGTCGTCGCAGGTCCGATCGGCGAGGCCTTGATCGCCACTGCCATCGGTATCGGCGTCGCTTTGCCGGCGGTGCTTGCGTACAACTACTTCGTGCGTCGCGTGAAGAGCGCCACCGCGGACTTCGATGAGTTTGCCAACGATCTGCTCAATCTGGCGCAGCGCGCGCTATATCGCGCCGAACCCCCTGTACGTCCGGTCGAGGTGCGCCACGACCCGCGGCATGAGTCACGGTCCGATCGTCATCGTGACGCGGACCTGCATGCCGTCGCAGTTGCGAAGTAAGGAGCGCTCATGGCGATCTCGACCCAGGAAGAAGACGGCATCGTCAGCGAGATCAACATCACGCCGCTCGTCGATGTGATGCTCGTGCTGCTGGTGGCATTCGTCATCACGATTCCCGTGTTGACCAATGCCGTGCACGTCAACCTGCCGAAGACGGTGACCACGACGCCGCCAGAGCAGCAGAAAGCGATCACCGTCACGGTCGATGAAGCGAGCCGGATCTATCTCGACAACACAGAGATTGCCGGCGAGGCGCTCGGCGCACGGCTAGCCGGATTGAAAACCGCGAATGCCGATGTCTCGCTCCATTTGCGCGCCGACGATCGCGTGCCTTACGGACCGGTGGCGAAGGTGATGGCGGCGATTGAGCAGGCGGGCATCTCGCGTGTCTCGGTGCTCACCGAATCAGAATGATGATCCGCCGCCACTGAGCGATACCTCTGCGGACCCAAGACAACACCTCGTTGCCTATCGGAGAACCTCATGTCACTGCGATCGTTGATTTCCAGCTTGACGCTGACGGCGTTGAGCCTCGTGGGCGTGCTCGTCACGCCAGCGCATGCGAAAAACGTGGAGCTTCTCAATGTCTCGTACGATCCCACGCGCGAGCTCTACGAGGAGTACAACAAGGCGTTCAGCGCTTTCTGGCAGAAGAAATCCGGCGACACGATCACGGTGAAGCAATCGCATGGCGGATCGGGTAAGCAGGCCCGTGCGGTCATCGATGGGCTGCAGGCCGATGTCGTTACGCTGGCGCTCGCCGCCGATATCGACGCACTGGCCAAAAACGGCTCGCTGATTCCGGGTAACTGGGCCGCACGGCTGCCGCACAACAGCGCACCGTATACGTCCACGATCGTGTTCCTCGTGCGCAAGGGCAATCCGAAGGGCATCAAGGATTGGGGCGACCTCATCAAGCCGGGCATTGCCGTCATCACGCCCAACCCGAAGACGTCGGGTGGCGCACGTTGGAACTATCTTGCGGCATGGGGTTGGGCGCTGAAGCAACCGGGCGGTACGGAGGCGAGCGCGCAGGCATTCGTGCAGAAGTTGTACAAGCAGGTGCCCGTGCTGGACAGCGGCGCGCGCGGTGCCACGACGACATTCGCTCAACGTGAACTGGGGGATGTGCTGCTCGCGTGGGAGAACGAAGCGCATCTGTCCCTGAAGGAATTCGGTGCCGACAAGTTCGACATCGTGTATCCGAAGGTGAGTGTGCTGGCGGAGCCGCCGGTCGCGATCGTGGACAAGAACGTGGATCGTCACGGCACGCGTGCCGTGGCACAGGCCTATCTCGAATACCTGTACACCGACGAGGGGCAGGAGATTGCAGCGCGCAACTACTATCGCCCGATCAAGGCGGAGATCGCGGCCAGGTACGGCAACGTATTCGTCAGGATCCCGACGCTCGTGACCATCGCGGACTTCGGTGGCTGGACGAAGGCGCAAGCGCGGCACTTCGCCGATGGTGGCATCTTCGACCAGATCTATACGCCGGCAGGGTGAGGGGCACGACATGAACGCATCGCGATCATTTCCGCTCATGGCAGGAGGGATGACCATGAAGAAACTGTATGTAGGGTTGACCGCGCTCGCGTTGCTCGCAAGCACCAACGTCGCCATGGCGCAGCAAGCGCCCGCTGAGAGCCAGAGTCCGGCGTTCAAAGCGCATGTCCTCACGCGTGCCGAGTTCGATGCATTGCTGCAGCAGCCCTCCAACGTGCTCATCGTCGATGTGCGGCGGCCCGATGAGCTGACGAACATCGGCGGCTTTCCCGTCTACCTGAGCGTGCAACTTGCGGATCTGGAGCAGCGACTCGATTGGATTCCGAAGGACCGTGCGATCGTCACGGTGTCCAATCATGCGGCCCGTGGCGGCAGAGCGGCCGACCTCCTTACCAGCAAGGGTTTCAAGGTGGCTGGGACGATCGGCGCCCAGAACTACGAAGAGCAGGGTGGCTTGTTGACGAAGATCGTGCCTCGGGAGCGCAAAGCGGCTGACGTCAAAGTCGAGCTAACGGGCGCGGAGGAAGTGCCCGCGCACAAACCCGGTGAGATCCGGGCGCAACTCAAACCGTAATCGATATGGAGCTCGCAGCGACACTGTGCTTGCCGCTGCGAGCGGTTTACGTATGGAAATGATGAGCGACTATGCCGACGGAGCCGACCTGCTACAACGCATCGACGGTGGTGAATCGGGTGGTGCCGATGAAAGTACCGCGGCAAGACTGCGCATTCTCTTGGAGAGCTGCTCGACGGGGATTGCGATCGTAACCACTGCGGGGCGTGGGACCACGATGCCGGGGGTGATCACTACCAGCTTCTCCTCGGTGTCGTTGGAGCCGCCTGCGATGATGTGGAGCTTCCCCAAGAGCTCGAGCCAGCATGACGTGTTCTGTGCCGCACAGGAGTTTGCCGTGCATCTTCTCGACCCGGAACACGCCGTGTTGGCAAAGCACTTTGCGGGCAAGCACGTGCCTGCTGCGCGCTTGAAGTCGCTGCGTCCGCGCGGTGGCCCTGCGCTGTTCGATTGTCGAGCACGCCTCGACTGCCACGCCTTCGCGACTCACGATGCCGGCGAGCGCACGATCATCGCTGCACGGGTGGCCTCATTCGAGGAGCATCCCGGCGAGCGCCTGCTGTTCCACCGCCGCCGCTTCGGTTACGTCCTGCCGGTGGACAACGTGATCGAACGTTGAAATGAGCATGCAGGGGGCGGGTCGGATGCCCCAATCTGCACGATGTGAATGCACGGCAGCAGAAGGTTCGCATCATTTTGAGTCAGCATCGATGTGAACCTTCGCGGACCGCACGGATCGATGGAAAGCAAACCCCGCTGAAATTCCCTTGATTTTTCCCGTTTCCCTGGTGCTGGCACAGCAATTGCTTTAAAGCCCGCCCAGGAGCGATACAACCGCTCGCGGATCCATTGTTGGATCAAATGGCAATGCCGCCATTCGTGAGATGCACTTCGTGCGTCCGCGATGGCGGTTTTTTTTTGCGCGTTTGCTTGCAAACGCAGCCCTAACGACGAAGCACACATCGGAGAACACATGACGAGTCTTCGCGCAGGCACTCACACTCATGTCGGCAACGCGACCATCTCGCGCCGCCGCGGCATCGTCCTGTTTGCAGCCATGGCGGCGGCATTGCTGGGCACGGCTGTGCAGGCGAAGCCGCTCAAGCTGGAGAAAGAACAAATCAAGCTCGGCTTCATCAAGCTGACCGACATGGCGCCCCTCGCCATCGCCTATGAAAAAGGCTACTTCGAAGACGAAGGTCTGTACGTCACGCTGGAGGCGCAGTCGAACTGGAAAGTGGTGTTGGATCGCGTGATCAGCGGCGAGCTCGATGGCTCGCACATGCTGATGGGTCAGCCCCTGGGCGCGACGATCGGTATCGGCACGAAAGCCGACATGTACACGATCTACAGCATGGCCATCAACGGCAAGGGCATCACGATTTCCAACGAGGTGTACAACAAGATCAAGGACAAGCTGCCCAAGGATTCCGCCGGCAAACTGATTCACCCGGTGAGCGCCAAGGTACTCGCGCCAGTCGTTGCGGACATGAAGGCGCAGGGTAAGCCGTTCAAGATGGCGATGGTGTTTCCGGTCTCCAGCCACAACTACTCGTTGCGTTATTGGTTGGCAGCAGGCGGCTTGAACCCCGGCTTCTATTCCAGCAGCGACGTATCGGGCCAGGTGAACGCCGATGTGCTGCTGTCGGTGACACCGCCGCCGCAGATGCCCGCCACGATGGAGGCCGGCACCATCAATGGCTACTCCGTAGGCGAGCCGTGGAATCAGCAGGCCATCTTCAAGAACGTCGGCGTGCCGATTGCGACCGACGACGAATTCTTCGACACGATTCCGGACAAGATTTTTGGCGTCACCAAGGCATGGGCGGACAAGAACCCCAACACGCTGCTCGCCGTCACCAAGGCGCTGATTCGCGCCGGTTTGTGGTTGGACGCCAATAACGGTGCCAACCGCAAGGAAGCAGCCGCCATCATCTCGCGTCCCGAATATGTGGGCGCCGATGTGCGCGTGATCAGCAAGAGCCTGCTCAACAGTTTCGAGTACGGCAGAGGTGACGTTCGTCAGGCGCCCAACTTCAACGTGTTCTCGCGTGGCTACGCCAGCTATCCATTCATCAGCGATGGCGTGTGGACGCTCACGCAGATGCGGCGCTGGGGTCAGATCGATCAGAAGCCCGATGAGTGGTACGCGGAAACCGCCAAGAAGGTCAATCGCGTCGACCTTTACATGAAGGCTGCGCAGCTGCTGGTCGAAGAGGGCAAAGCCAAGGCCACGGATTTCCCGCCCACGGGATCCGATGGTTATCGCGCACCCTGGAAATCGAAGCTCGACGGTATCGAGTTCGATGGCAAGCAACCCGGTGCCTACGTCGAGAAGTTCGATCTGGGCTTGAAGGGCAGCCAGAAAATCGAAGCGGGCAAGATCAAATAATCCGGCGAGCCGCGACCAGCGGAGCAGAACGACAACACGCGCCATGTCGCAACACGAGGACTCATCCATGCCCGCATCGAACGCGCTAGCCGCTGCACCGGTAGACAAAGATGCAAGCGTCAAGGCCACACCGCTGCCAGCGAACCAAGCGAGCTCATCCGCTCGGCGCGCGCGGCGGTTCGAACAGGCCTACGGCATATTGAATGTCGCGGGATTGGGATTTCTGGTGCCGATCGTTCGCATGCTGCGGGGCGAGAGTCCCCGCAGTCAGCTCGGAACGCTGTGGCATCTGGCCGGTGTGCCGATCGTGGCCGTGGTCCTGTTCTTGCTGCTGTGGAGTCAGATGTCATCGCGCATCGTCACGAGCCTCGGCACGATTCCAGGGCCGGCCGCGGTATGGAATCAGGTAGGCGTGTTGTGGGCCGATCACAAAGCGGAGCGCGAAAAGAAAGCCGCCTTTCACGAACGCCAGGTGAAGCGCAACGCCGAGCGCCTCGCCGAGGATCCGAACGCCACGGTGAGCACGGTGAGGTATACCGGCAAACCGACGTACATCGATCAGATCCTCACCAGTTTGCGCACGGTATTCACCGGCTTTCTGCTTGCAAGCCTGGTGGCGATCCCGGTGGGCATCCTTTGTGGCCTGAGCGCCAACGTCAACGCCGCGGTGAATCCCTTCATTCAGATTTTCAAGCCGGTGTCGCCGTTGGCCTGGCTGCCGATCGTCACCATGGTGGTCAGCGCCATGTATGTCACCGACAGTCCGATGTTCGAGAAGTCGTTCGTCACTTCTTCGATCACCGTGGCGTTGTGCTCGCTGTGGCCGACGCTCATCAACACGGCGCTGGGCGTGTCCTCCATCGACAAGGACCTGCTCAACGTCGCCAAGGTGCTCAATCTGAAATGGAGCACCAAGTTGATCAAGCTGGTGATTCCTTCATCGCTGCCCTTGATCTTCACCGGGCTGCGTCTCTCGCTGGGCGTGGGCTGGATGGTGTTGATCGCGGCGGAAATGCTGGCGCAAAACCCGGGCCTCGGAAAGTTCGTGTGGGATGAGTTCCAGAACGGCAGCACCGATTCGCTGAGCCGTTTGATGGTCGCCGTGTTCACCATCGGCATCATCGGCTTCCTGCTGGATCGCGTGATGTACACGATTCAGAGCATGGTCAACTTCAGCGGTCGTCGTTAGTCGGATGCAACCATGGCAATTCTTGAATTGAGAAATGTCTGCAAGAGCTATGTAGCCGACGGTCGTGCGACCGACGTGCTGCACGACGTGAATCTCAGCATCGAGGAAGGCGAATTCGTGGCGATTGTCGGTTTCTCCGGCAGTGGCAAGACCACGTTGATCAACAGCATCGCCGGGCTGATCGCGCCTGACCACGGCGAGATCCTGCTCAGAGGCAAACGCATCACGGGTGCTGGCCCGGATCGCGGTTTGGTGTTTCAGAGCTACTCCCTGTTTCCGTGGTTGACGGTGCGCGGCAACGTTCTGATGGCGGTGGCCGCAGTGTTTCCGCAGTGGAGCAAGGCGCAGCAGCTCGAGCACGCCGAGAAATACATCGCCATGGTGGGCTTGGGTCATGCCGCGGAACGCCGCCCCGCGGAGTTGTCCGGCGGGATGCGTCAGCGGGTCGCGGTGGCGCGCGCGCTGTCGATGAGCCCGGAGATTCTCCTGCTCGATGAACCGTTGTCGGCGCTGGACGCGCTGACCCGCGCGAAACTGCAGGATGAAATCGAAAGCATCTGGGAGCAGCAACGCAAGACGGTCATCCTGGTGACCAACGACGTGGACGAGGCGCTGCTGCTGGCGGATCGCATCATTCCCCTCACGGTTGCGCCGCGCGCGACACTTGCAAAGGAATTCAAAGTCAATCTGCCGCGCCCGCGGGATCGCAAGGGCGTCAACCACGACCCGTCTTACAAGAAGCTGCGTGCCGACATCACTCAGTACCTGCTCGACATGGGTGCCGAACGCGGCGCGGAAGCCGAAGACCGCGCCGCGCCCACCGTCGTGCCGATCACGGCCGCCGATCGTCTGCCCGACGCGGTTCGCAACGAACTCAAGGCCAAACCCGCTCAAGATCCCAACCGGTATGTCGAGTTCTACGACGTCACGAAGATCTATCCCACGCCCAAGGGACCGCTCACGGTGGTGGACAAGTTCGCGCTCAACATGCGCAAGGGCGAGTTCATCTCGCTGATCGGTCACTCCGGCTGCGGTAAGTCGACCGTGTTGTCGATGGTTGCGGGGCTCAACGAAATCAGCGGCGGCTCGATCGTTCTCGACAGCCGCGAGGTCGTCAACGCCGGTCCCGATCGTGGCGTCGTGTTCCAGTCTCCCAATCTGCTGCCGTGGTTGACCGCGCGACAGAACGTCGCACTGGGCGTGGAAAAAGTCTATTCGCATGCCTCGGCGGCTGAGCGCACCGATGTCATCGAGTACTACTTGAGCCGCGTCGGCTTGTCCGACTCCATGGACAAGCTGGCGAGCGACATGTCGAGCGGCATGAAGCAGCGCGTCGGCCTGGCGCGCGCCTTTGCCTTGTCACCCAAACTCCTGCTGCTGGATGAGCCATTCGGCATGCTCGATGCGCTGACGCGTTGGGAGTTGCAGGAAGTGCTGATGGACGTGTGGAAGCGCAGCCAGATCACCGCGATCTGCGTCACTCACGATGTCGATGAAGCCATTCTGCTCGCCGACCGCGTGGTGATGATGACCAACGGCCCGCATGCCCGCATCGGCAACATCATGGACGTGCACCTGCCACGCCCACGCACCCGCAAAGCGCTGCTGGAACACCCGAAGTACTGGCAGTACCGCGAAGAGCTGCTCGGCTTCCTCGAAGAGTACGAGGTGAATGATGCACACCGCGCAGCTTGAAGGGTCACGTGGATCGAACAGCACCGCTGCTTCTGACCCACGACCACGAATCGACACCGCACCAATATTTCCTACTGCCTTAGCTATGGCGTCCAATACCCAGAGGAGCATGCAATGACTCGCTTGCCGACGATCTCGACATTCACGACCACCTTTGCCGCGGCACTCGCGACTACCGCGTTGTGCCATGTCGCGCAAGCCAATCCGATTCTGGGTGCACTGGGCGAGATCAAACCGATCGCTGACTTCCGTGTGCGTTCTGAATATGTCGATCAGAATCCGCCGCCGGCGGCGCTGACCGAACATGCCAATGCAGTGATCGCCCGTGGACGTCTGGGCATCGAGACCGGCAAGGCGTGGAACACCTCATTGCTGGTCGAAGGCGAATTCGTCACCCCGCTGCAGAGCGACTATCGCAGCGACACTTCGGTGCGCGGGTACGCCTACTATCCGGTGATCGCCGATCCGGAGTCATATGAGGTGAATCGCGCGCAATTCACCAATACCAGCCTGCCCAATACGGCCATTACGTTGGGCCGGCAGCGCATCGTTCTCGATGACCAGCGGTTCGTCGGCAATGTCGGCTGGCGCATGAACGAGCAAACGTATGACGCGCTACGCGTCGTGCCCAAGTTCTTCAACAACAACTTGACCGTCGACGCGACCTACATCAATCGCGTCAATCGGGTGTTTGGACCGGATTCGCCCCAGGGCGACTACAAGGGCGACATCTATCTCGGGAATGTGGCGTATCAGTTCAAGCCCGGCAAACTCACGGGCTTTGCCTATCTGCTCGACTTCGATCCCATCACCACCTTCACCACCGGCCCCGGCCTCAACGCCACGCAGCGCGCTGGCCTCAATCCAGCGCGAGTATCGAGCAAGACGTTCGGCGCGCGGTTCGCCGGCAGCTACAACATCAGCAAGATCAAGCTGGCGTACGCGGCCTCCTGGGCGCAACAGAAGGACTATGGCAGCTACGACACCACGGGACGCCCGGACTTCAACAACGATTACTACCTGGCTGAACTCACGGGCACCTTCCGGCAATGGTCTCTCGGTGTGGGTGTGGAGAACCTGCAAGGTGACGGTGTACAGGCATTCCAAACGCCACTGGCAACCCTGCACAAGTTTCAGGGTTGGGTGGACAAGTTCCTCACCACACCCGCCAACGGTATCGACGATCGATACGTGACAGCCGGTTTCCAAACCAAGAGCCTGATGCCGTTCGAAACGGTGGCGTTGACCGCGGTCTATCACACGTATGAAAGCGAGCGCCTGTCGCAGGACTATGGCGATGAGATCAATCTGCAAGTGGCCGCCAAGTGGTCACGTTTTACCGGCACCCTCAAGTACGGCGCTTACAACATCGACAAGCCCCTGCAGCTCGTGGCCAGCACACCCACCGTCAACAATGCTTTCAGCACCTTGGCCGATACCAAGAAGTGGTGGGTGCAGCTGGACTATGTGTGGTAGCGAACGCAGGCGGTTGCTTGCATCGAGATCATGTTCATGCAGCAGAGCAACGCCCATGAAGAAGCCGCGTACGCTTGGATGCGTACAGCGGCGACGCACGAGCGTCTGACGTTGTCAGACGTGACGTGCAGCACCCTCGCCACGGTAAAGTCATCCAGATGACGGAGCCACGTCTGCCAGACAGTGGCCTCATCATCGGCTTCATGCCGCTGCTCGATTGCGCCGCGCTCGTGGTGGCCGTGGAAAAAGGGTTTGCCGCCGCAGAAGGACTCGAAGTCACGCTGGTGCGCGAAACCTCCTGGGCCAATATCCGCGATCGCATCATGGTGGGTCACTTCGATGCCGCCCAAGTGCTTGGGCCCATGACCGTGGCGTCATCTCTGGGTATCGGTCATGTCAACGTGCCGATGATTGCACCCATCGCCCTGGGCGTCGGTGGCAATGCCATCACCGTCAGCAACCCGCTGTGGTCGGCGATGCAAAGACAAGGCGCGCACTTGGGCGCCGACCCCGCGATACAGGGTAAGGCATTGCAACGGGTGGTGGCGCAACACGCGCGCCACCGGCAGCCGCCGCTGACCTTAGGGATGGTGTATCCGTTCTCCTGCCACAACTATGCATTGCGCTATTGGCTGGCTGCCAGCGGCATCGATCCGGATCGCGATGTACGACTGGTGGTAATTCCGCCGCCGCTGCTGGTGGATGCACTGCGTGATGGGGAGGTCGACGGCTTCTGTGTCGGTGAGCCGTGGAATAGTCTCGCCGTAGAGGCGGATGTAGGGACCATTGTCTGCACCACACACGCCATCTGGCGCCTGAGTCCGGAAAAAGTGCTGGGTTGCCATGCCGCCTGGGCCAACCGTCATCCGGAACAGTTGGCCGCCTTGATCCGCGCCATTTATCGAGCTGCGCAATGGATCGATCAACCCGAACACCATGCCGAGTTGGCGATGTTGTTGGCGCAACCCCGTTACGTGGGCGCGCCCAGGGAAATTCTGCATCGCGCCTTGGGCAACAGATTGCGCCTGGCCCGCGGCACCGAGCTGCGCCACATGCCGGAGTTCTTCGTCACCGGCCGTCACGCCGCAACCTTCCCCTGGCCCAGTCACGCACTATGGTTCTACAGCCAGATGGTGCGCTGGCGCCAAACCCATTACTCCGCAGACGGCGCCACGGTGGCACGCGCCACCTATCGTCCCGACTTGTATCGCAGCGCGCTTGCACCTCTCGGCGTACAAGCACCGATGACGGACTTCAAGACCGAGCGCAGCACGGCCTGCCGCGTTGACCCGAGCGGCACTGACGCCGGACCGACAATCACCACCGCAGGACTCTTCGACGGCAAAGTGTTCGAACCAACGGATGTCGAGGCGTATATAAGATCGTTCGACGTTCGTATCAGAGTCGAATGAATTCCGACCCTGCTCCTGCGTCGCTAACGTCTCGTCAATAAGAACAAGAGGAAACATCCCTGCCTCTGCTCTGATTTGCGGCAGCTCCTGCAGTTCGACAGTCTTCGGCAGCTTGCGTGTCATCGGCGAGAACCGGCCAAGAGTAAAGTGGGTGCAGCATGTCAATGCCGACTCGTGCCATCAGCCTCAGATGTTCGATTGTCGCTGCCCTCGGTTTAGCCACTTCATCGGTCCGTGCGTCAGATGGGCTCGACCGCACGGTGCTTCCGATACGCCAGCCAATGCTCGCGCCAATCACCGTGTTGGATGCGCGCGAGACGCAGGCACCACCACGATTCGAAGTGAAGGCTCCAGAAGGCGCGCCCAATGTCGTCATCGTACTCATCGACGACATCGGCTTTGGCCACAGCAGTGCGTTTGGAGGACCCATCCGCATGCCGACTTTGGAGCGGCTGGCGAGCCAGGGTTTGAAATACAACCGATTTCACACCACGGCCCTTTGCAGCCCGACTCGAGTGGCGCTGCTGACAGGACAAAATCATCACGCCAACAATGCGGGCGCGATCATGGAGCTGGCCACGGGTTTTCCGGGCAACACGGGCGTTCGCCCGCAATCCATCACGCCGTTGGCTGAAATCCTGCGTCAGAACGGATACAGCACCGCCGCGTTCGGCAAGTATCACGAGACCCCGCCCTGGGAGGTCTCCGTCTCCGGGCCCTATGACCGTTGGCCGACGCACTCGGGCTTTGACAAGTTCTACGGCTTCATCGGCGGCGAAACCAATCAGTGGGCGCCGGCAATTTACGACGGCGTGGTACGCGTCGAGCACACAATGACGTCCGACTACCATTTCACGACCGACATGACCGACCAGGCGATCAAGTGGATCAGCGCACAGCAATCGCTCACGCCGGACAAGCCGTTCTATGTGTACTTCGCCACCGGTGCCACACATGCTCCGCATCACGCACCCAAGGAGTGGATCGCGAAATACAAGGGTCAGTTCAAGAGCGGATGGGACAAGCTACGAGAGGAGACGTTTGCGCGTCAGAAGAAACTTGGCGTGATCCCGCCGAACGCAAAGCTCACCCCGCGGCCGAAAGAGATTCCTGCGTGGAACGACATGAGCCCGGATCAGAAGCGGCTCTTCGAACGCCAGATGGAAACGTTCGCGGGATTCGCGGAGCACACGGACCACGAAGTGGGTCGCCTGGTGGCACAGTTGGAAGCGATCGGCGAGCTCGAAAATACGCTCTTCTTCTACATCGTCGGTGACAATGGCGCGAGTGCCGAAGGCGGACCCGAAGGCACTTACAACGAGATGATGGCGCTGAACGGCATCGTCGGAAAGGCAGATCAGATGATGGAGCACCTCGAGGACTGGGGTGGCCCTTCGACGTTCCCGCACTTCGCCATCGGCTGGGCTTGGGCAGGGAACACACCGTTCCAGTGGACCAAGCAGGTGGCGAGCCATTTCGGTGGCACTCGCAACGGCATGGTGTTGCGCTGGCCACGGGGCTTCGAGTCGACGGGCGCAGTTCGCAGCCAGTTCCACCACGTTGTGGATGTGGCTCCGACCGTGCTGGAAGCGGCTCACATCCCACAGCCAAAGACTGTGAACGGAGTGCCACAACGTCCGATGGATGGTGTCTCGATGCTGTATTCAACAGATGACCCCAAAGCGGCCGACCAACGCACAACGCAGTATTTCGAGATGTTCGGCAATCGAGGCATCTATCACGCTGGCTGGGTCGCATGCACGCGTCACTCGATCCCCTGGCTCATGGCCACGACCCCTCCGTTGTCCGAGGACGTCTGGGAGCTCTACAACATCGATGAAGACTTCAGTGAGGCCAATGATCTCGCGGCGAACAACCCGGCGAAGCTGAAGGAGTTGCAGGAGATCTTCCTTAAGGAGGCGGTGCGCAACAACGTGCTGCCCATCGATGACAGGCGCTCCGAACGTTTCAACCCCGCCGTTGCCGGCCGTCCAGATCTCCTCGATGGGCGCAAGACGCTTACTGTATATCCAGGAATGACCGGGATCATGGAGAACGCATTCATCAACGTGAAAGGCGTGCATCACACGATCACGGCGGACATCGAACTCAAGGACGCCAATGCGAGCGGCGTGATCATCGCCCAGGCAGGCTACTTCGGTGGCTGGACCCTATACATGAAAGACGGCAAAGCACATCACGAGTACAACTTCTTCGCCCTGGAACGCACGAACATCGCAAGTGAGACGCCGCTTGCGACGGGCAAGCACACGATTGTTTACGAATTCATTCCCGACGAAACCAAGCCGGGTAGTGGGGGCAAGTCCATTCTGAACATCGATGGCCGCAAGGTCGGCGAAGGGCATATCCCGAAAACCGAGCCATACGCGTTTTCGGCTGACGAGGGCACCGATGTGGGTATCGACGGCGAGACCAACGTGTCGCCCGACTACAAGCAGGGCGACAACGCATTCAGTGGGAACATCGTCAGTGTGACGGTTGCCCAGAAGTGAAATCGAAGCGCGCCGCAACGCGGCTGTGCAGATTCGTTGAAGAAGATGTCAATAGCAGTTCAGAGTATCCAGGTACCGGTGCCAGGGGATAAGCATCGCCGATGAATTGGCCATACTCGAGCTGAAGGATCGGCTTCGCCGTACGTGGCACGGCGCCGCTTGCGTGTAACACCGCAATGGGATAGCGGTCGACCCCTATCTCAACGGCGCAGGTGACAGAGATGGCGCTTGAAGTAGCTGACTTGAGCGATATCGACACAACGAGTATCGAGCGGCTTGCTGCGTGGTTGCGCCGCACGTTGCCGCAGCTCGGTGCGATTCGTGAGGTCAAGGCGTTCTCCGGAGGTCAGTCGAACCCCACCTACAAAATAACGTGCGAGAGTGGAGCGGCCGTCTTGAGGCGGCGCCCGTTTGGGCACCTGCTGCCGAGGGCACACATGATCGAGCGGGAATATGCTGTGATGTCGGCGCTCGATGGCAACGGGGTGCCGGTGCCGCGCACGCTCGCCTTCTGCGATGACGCCGCCGTGATTGGCTCTGCTTTTTATCTGATGGAATTCATCGAAGGACGGATTTTCTGGAATCCAGCCTTGCCGGAGTGCACACCTGAGCAGAGGCGGCAGGTCTTTGCGGCAATGAATGCGACCGTCAGTCAGCTTCACCGCGTCAGCCCGGCCGAAGTGGGGTTAGCGGAGTTTGGGAAACCTCAGGATTTTCTCGCTCGGCAGCTGCGACGTTGGACACAGCAGTACCGGGCGTCCGAAACGCACCGCATTGCAGCCATGGAAGCATTGATCGATTGGTTGCCTCGCCAGCTGCCGCAGTCTCGATCGCAAGCCCGCGTCTTTCACGGCGATCTGCGGATCGACAACATGATCTTCCATCCGACCGAGCCACGGATACTCGCGGTGCTGGATTGGGAGCTTTCCACGATCGGCGATCCGTTGGCGGATCTTGCTTATCACATGATTACCTGGCGCATTCCGCCGCGGCTCTTCCGCGGTTTGCGCGGGCTCGATCTTGATGCGCTGGGAATCCCAAGCGAACAAGATTACGTGGGCGCGTACTACGATCGCACTGGTTTCGAACCTTCTGCCGATTGGTCGTTCTATCTGGCTTTCAGCCTGTTTCGACTGGCTGCGATCCTGCAAGGTATTGCGAAGCGTACTCAGGAAGGCACGGCTAACGCTGTCAACGCCGCCGAGTTGGGCGCGGGGGCTGCTCCGCTTGCGGAAATCGGCTGGTCAATAGCGCAGCATGGGCATGATCGTTCCTGACGAGACTACTGGTTCGATGCGTCGAGCATTCGCCGCCGCAGCTTTCGCATGCCTGCCAGCCAACGGTCGTAGTCGGAAGCCTTTCTCTGCATATAGGTCGCGACCTGAGCGTGCGGCAGAATCAGAAAGCGCTCCTCCGCCAACCCTTCGAGTGCCACATCGGCCACTTGATCGGCAGTGAGTAACCCGTCGCTGATTGCGGGTGTAGACATCGCACCCTCCACCATGGGCGTCGCAACTCCCTGCGGGCACAGCACGGAGACGCCTACACCTCGATCGCGGTATGCGATGGCCAAGCTCTCGGCGAAGCCGATGGCCGCGTGTTTCGTCGTGCTGTACGGTCCGCTGCCGATCTGAGTCAGCAATCCGGCGGCCGAGACAGTATTGAGAAAGTAACCGTGGCCGCGGCGTGCCATTTTCGGCCCTAGTGCCCGGGCTGCGTAGACGTGACTCATGACATGCACGCCCCAACTGAGCGCCCATGCGGAATCCGGCGCCGAGGCGGGGTCTTCGGGGTCCTTGTCATGGATGCCCACTCCTGCGTTGGAGCAGAAGAGATCGATGGGGCCGAGCCGGCCTTCCACGCGTTCGATGGCAGCGAGCAGCTCTCGCTCCACTGCGACATCGCATTGCAGAGCCAGTCCATCGATCGCCCGTGCAACGCGCTGTGCTCGATCGTGGTCTCGGTCCGCGACTGCCACTGCGCGTGCGCCGCTGCTCGCAAAGCGCGTGCACAGCGCTTCGCCGATGCCTGAGCCGCCGCCAGTAACGACAATTACTTTTCCAGCAATGTTCATCGAGATGCCTGCATCGAACTTCGAGTGTCGATCATGCGAGGCCGGCAAGCCGTTGCCGCATGGCCTTCTTATCGATCTTGCCCACGCTGGTTTTCGCGAGCACGTCCACGAACACGATTTGCTCAGGTACTGCGTAGCGCGGAATCTGTCCGGACGCGGCGAAACTCGCCATATGTTCGCGGATCTGACCGGGGTCGATCGACGCGCGCATGTCAGGTTTCAAAGCCACGAACGCAAGCGGGCGTTCACCCCACTTCTCGTCGGGTATCGCAACCACCGCAGCTTCGAGCACCGCGGGATGGCGAACGAGAAGGTCTTCGAGCAGGAGCGAAGAGAGCCACTCGCCACCGGTCTTGATGAGATCTTTCAGCCGGTCGCGGATTCGCAGGTGGCCGTCCGCATCGATCGTCGCGACATCCTGGGTGTGCAGGAAACCATCTCTCCAGAGTTGCTCCGAGGCAGAGGGGTTGCCGACATAGCATTGGGTCAGCCAAGGCGCACGAACGACGATTTCTCCGGAGGCCTGCCCATCGTGCGGCACGTCGTTCATAGAGGAATCGACGATCCGCAGATCGACCAGCGGGATCGGCAGCCCGGAGCTACACCGTATCGCGAGTTCGTGATCGGTGCCTCGTCCCTGGTCTTGCGCTCGGAGGCGGTTGATCGTGAGCACCGGACCGGTTTCGGACATTCCGTAGCCCGAGAAGATCTCGATGCCTCGGGCGAGCGCATCGGCAGCAAGCTGGCGCGGTAGCGCAGAACCTCCCATCGCGAGCTTCCAGCCGCGCAAGTCGGCCTGCCGTGCGTCTGAAGCTTCCAGCAGCATCTTCAGAATCGTAGGGACGCAATGCGAGAACGTGACGCCTTCACGGCGTCTTAGTTCCAGCAGGCGCTCGGGTTCGTACCGGCCCGGATAGACCTGCTTCACACCCATGAGGGTTGCAACGTACGGCAAGCCCCAGGCCTGCACATGGAACATCGGCGTTATCGGCATGTACACGTCGTCCTGGCGGAACGATTGCGCACCGGCGCTGCCGATCGCCGCCATCAGGGCCAACGCGTGCAGCACGATCTGGCGATGTGAGAAGCACACGGCTTTGGGGTCTCCGGTCGTGCCGGTCGTGTAGAACGTCGTCGCGAGCGCGTTTTCGTTGAAATCCTGAAACGGGTACTGGTCCACGCTGTCTGCGAGCATTCGTTCATAGACATCAGTGCAGAAGGTGGGCGGGTCGAGTTGCGTGCCGGCTTCGTCAAGAAGGACGATCGCACGCAGGCGTGGCAGGGTCGCGAGCATCGGTTCGATCAGCTCGGCGAAGTCGCGATGCATCAGCAACACTTCGGCGCCCGCGTGTGCGATCGTCCATGCGATCTGGTCGGGTGAGAGGCGGACGTTCACTGTCTGCAGGACGGCGCCCATCATCGGCACGGCGAAGTAACACTCGAGGTAGCGGTGGTTGTCCCAGTCCATCACTGCCACGGTCGTACCCTCACTCACCCCGAGCGTGCGCAGGGCGCCCGCGAGCCGGTGGATGCGTCTCTCGAGTTCGGCGTATGTCAGGCGCCTGTCGCGGTAGACGATCTCCTGGTCTCTCGCGGTGGCCATCGGCGCATGTAACAGATGTCGCAGGAGGAGCGGATAGGCGTAGGCGGCCGCGGCGGGTTCAGCAAATCGCAGGGGCATGGTCGTGCTCCAGGGAATTTCAGGCGAAGGCTGTCATCGCGACGTCCTCGAGCTGCGCGACTCGATCCGACAGATTGAACTGTCCGCGAGCGTTCGCATCTCTGCTCCTGCCGGCAGCGACGAGCATCAAGGCTTCTCGTACCAAGGCTCGATCGTCAGCTCCACGGCTCGTTCGAACCGCGATCCGAGATGGTACATTCCGATCGCGAGGAGAAGCTCCGTCAGCGCGCGGTCCGAAAGCGCTTGCTTCAGGGCACGCCACGTTGGCTCGCTGACGGTCAGCGGTGGTACGTGAAGCTCACTTGCGAGTCGCAAAACGGCCTTCTCCAATTCGCTGAAGCAGTCTGCGGTCTCAAACTCAGCGAGCCGTTGCAACTGTTCGCGGCGAACGCCGACGGCCAGGGCGGTCTTCACATGGCGGGTGCCCTCATATTCTGCTTCGTTGAGCTGCAACGTATGCACGATGGCCAGTTCCCGCAAGTTCGCAGGTAGATCACGACTGACTCGAAGTTGTTGAGTGACTTGAAGGAGCGGATGGGCGACGTTTGGCGCATTCGCCAGTAGCAAGTGGATGTCGATGACGCGTGTCCCGCGCCCTTCGAGCTCATCAAAGATCCCTTGTTCGTCTGGCGGGAAATTTGCTCGGACAGCATGGGGTAGACGGCTCATGAATGTGCTCTCTGCATCTCTATGCGGTGTGTTCGTCGGAAATGGCTACATCGCGAAACTCAGCGCGCGAGGACCCGGCCGTAGGCACCATCGCGATATATGAGCGGGGAGGCGGGTGTGCAGCGCGCGCTATGCACCAAGGCCAGCACGACGGAATGTGTACCGAAGCTCACCACGCGCTCCACCTTACACATGAAGCTGGCCGTCGCATCTCGTAGTCGAGGCGAACCGTCTGTTTCGACCCAGTCCCCCGCGCTGAATCTCGAGCTCCGGAGGCTCCAATCGGAGAACTGTCGGGCGATGGCTTCGTGCTCGCTGCCGAGGGCATTCAGACAGAAGCTGCCTCGTCGCATCAAGATGGAATGCGTCGAGACCTGCCGATTCACACAGACCAGAAGCGACGGTGGGTCCGCACAGAGCGAGCATACGGCGGTTACGGTCATTCCAAACCATTGCCTGCCTTCGGCGACGGTCAGCACATGAACGGAGGAGGCCAGCTGCCGCATGGCGAAGCGGAAGTCGCACTCCGCGGCGGAAGATCCGTCAAGCGGCACCGTCTCTTGATTGAACGGGGTCTTGGCCGGGCTGGCGATGCTTTCGCACTGGGCTTGCTTGGTCAAAATTGAGCTCCTGCCTCGCTCGACGAATGGTCGAAAGCCTTCGGCGCCCCGACGAGCCGATCATGATTGCCAGCGGCCGGGCAGCGCTATGCCCGAAAACATGATGTCGCCATCCAGATCTGGGCGCACTGCGACTAGCGCTGGCATCCGGTGCCAATGTCGTAGTGGGCCGCTCGTGGCAGCTGTCCTCGCCGCGGCGTCGGGATGGAGTGAAATGAAACAGCGATCGGATGCTCGGAGCTGAAGTAGGGCTGTTGGTCAGGACGCCTCGACTCGATGCTCACATCGGCGAGGGGGAATGGCGAGCGCTCGCGAGAGTGAGAACAATGCGCTCGAACGATTTTCTCAGCGCAATGGAGTTATCAAGTATGAAGTTCGGTTTGTTCGGTGGGGCCCTCGCCACCAGCACGGAAGCCTCCGATAGCCAGAACTACAAGCAGTTCCTCGACTACGTTTGCGCAGCGGACGAGTTGGGATTCCATAGCATCTTTGTCGTTGAACACCACTTCACCGGCATCGGTCAGGTTTCCGCGACGTTGAACCTGTTGTCCTACCTGGCGGCGCGAACGTCACGGATTCGTCTCGGCACCGGCGTGACGGTGCTGCCGTGGCACAATCCCGCGCTGCTGGCAGAGCAGATCGCAACCCTCGACCTGCTTTCGGGCGGGCGTACCGATGTCGGTGTGGGGAAAGGGTATCGGCCGAAAGAATTCCAAGGATTCGCCATCCCCATCGCCGAGGCTGAGCAGAGGTATGAGGAAACGCTCGAGTTTCTGATTCGTGCCTGGACGGAGAAAGGACGGTTCTCCCATCATGGATCTCACTGGCGGTTTGACGACATCGTCATCGAGCCGGCGCCGGTACAGCGACCGCATCCGCCGATCTGGATCGGGGCCAAGAGCACACCCAGCATCCAGAAGGCGGCAGCCAGAGGTTTCAATCTACTGCTGGATCACTGGGCACTGGCCGATGAAGTCATGGCGCGCCTGAACGTGTATGCCAATGCGCTAAAGGCGCATGGACGCCGCTTCGAGCCTTCCCGAGTGGGTCTCGCCCGCGCGGTCCAGATCACCCGCAGTGAAGAGGCGCGGCGTGAGGTGATCGGGCAGCGAGCCAAGTTCCTTCTCGACGCTGGCCTCGTCACGGCCGGGCCGGCCGACCTTCAGGGAGGAGGGAATGCGAACCTTGCAGATCTCGCCTGGCAGCGAGCTGAGCAAGGCGCGGTCATCGGCCAAGCGGAGGAGATCATTCCAAAGCTCAAGGCATTGCAGGCCGCCGGCGTGGAATATGTACTCCTTGCGGACGTCGGTAAGTCGACTGAGACGCTGCGTGAGTTCGCCGCAGAAATCATGCCGGAGCTCGCCCGGGCGTCCTAACGATCTTCCGTCTGTCTAAGGTAGTGCCCATGGAAAAGCGAAAGAGTCCGCCGCCGATCCGAGAGGTTCGCCAGCCCTCGTTCAGACCGCCTGCCGGCAGTTGCGATTGCCATGTCCATATTATCGGGCCGCAGAGTATCTACCCGCTTGCGCCACAAACCGCCGTGGTCATGGAAGATTCCACGTTGGAAGACTTCCAGAACGTGCAGGCGACGCTTGGAATTCATCGCGCTCTCATCGTAGCGTCCGGAGGGGATGCGTTCAGCTATCAACACGTGCTGAATATCTTGTATCGCGAGCCTGAGATGTATCGGGGTGTCGTGTTTCTTCCACCGGACATTACGGAAAAGGAACTTGCTGTCCTCGACGATGCAGGCGTGGTCGGCGCTCGCTTCTATCCCGCGGTCAATACGCCGGATGCGCGGACGCTCGCGCGGGTTCACGAGCTGGGCTGGTCTGCGCACTTCCTGATCTCGAATACCGATCATTTCAACGCTTTGCTGCCGAGTATCGAGTTCTTTGGCGGGCATTCTGTCCTCGAGCACTCGGGCCGACCTGATCCTGCGGCAGGACTGCAAAGCGATCACTTCAAGAAGATACTGCAGCTCCTCGATACCGATCGTTGTTGGATCAAGCTGTCTCCTCGGTTCTCGAAGATGCCTGTTCCTCCCTTCGAGGACACGCTGCCTTTCATCCATGCGATGATCGAACATAGACCCGACCGAATGCTCTACGGATCGGACTACCCGCATCCACAGTATTTCAATCCCATGCCGAATGAGGCCGATTTTCTCGAGTTGATGCTGCTCTGGGCACCGCAGGAGCAGGTGAGAGAGTTGATCTTCGCCCGAAACCCAGAAGCGCTGTTCGGATTTCCGAAGCTCGCCTAGCGTGAGGATCGCTCCCGCGCCTCGGCAGCGAGAACCATTGCACGCGTCGATGAATGCGAACTGGTCGTGGCCCAACGCTCTGTGTCGTCCAGACTTGCAAAGAAGCTCTCGGGCATCGTGTTGTCGAAGCAATCGCCATCGATCCGCTCGAAGGACGAATCTCCAACTGCTTTGTACCCGAGTTGACGGGATCTTCCGCTCGATCTTCAGCTACCGATTCTCACGGCGCGAACGCGCCAGCTCATGCGCAACGGATGAAAGGGTGCCAAAGCGCATGCCCCGTGCATCGTCGGAAGCGTTGTTGCTCGGTTCTCATGCACCAGCCGCATGAGCGC
The DNA here is from genome assembly GCA_035276085.1 of Steroidobacteraceae bacterium. Taxonomy (GTDB): domain Bacteria; phylum Pseudomonadota; class Gammaproteobacteria; order Steroidobacterales; family Steroidobacteraceae; genus DATELY01. The sequence goes on from DATELY010000222.1 coordinate 27,924, forward strand.
ATCGGATGGCGGGCATGGTGGCGGCTGGCCCATCCGCTAGCATTACTCGAGAAACGCAAGCGCAGCCGTCAGGCTCAATGGCCGACAGGTCAAGGCACACGCGGCGGAAAAGCACAGTAGCTAACTCGGGGGGGCTCAGTGATCAGACCAAACACAAATAGTTGTTCCATCCTCGCGCTCGGAATGATCGTAGCGCTGCCAGCGCCTTCGGCATGGGCTCAGGCCGATTCACAGAGTCCCACTGACAACGACTCTTCGCTCGAAGAGATCCTGGTGACGGCGCGCAAGCGACAGGAGTCACTGCAGACCGTGCCGCTGTCGGTCTCCGCGGTGACGGGCGATCAACTCGTCGCCGGGGGCGTCAAGGGCATGGCTGACATCAACCAGAGCGTGCCCGGCATCCATTTCGTGGCGTTCAGCGGCGGCCAGCCGGTCGTCTCGATGCGCGGCAACGCGAACCGTATCGTTTCAGAACCGGGTGTGGGCTTCTTTCTGGACGGCGTCTTCACGTCAACCAGTACTCAGATCAGTCACGGACCTGTAGATGTGGCGCGTCTCGAGGTCCTTAAGGGTCCGCAGGGGACGGTCTACGGACGCAACACGATTGCCGGTGCCGTCAATGTCATCACGAACGATCCAACGGATTCGCTCGAGGGGTACGCATCGGTTGGATACGGCGGCAGCTCGCAATCTGGCGACGAACTGCTGAGTGCGCAGGCGCTCATTTCCGGCCCTTTGACGGACACGCTGTCGGGCCGCGTGGTCTACGATCACAAAGAGCGCGACGGATTCCTTAGAGATTCCACGAACGGTGTGCGTCATGGGGGCTACGAAGGGGATTACCTGCGCGCGAAGTTGGCCTGGATGCCGAGCGACGCGACAACCGTCAAGCTCACATACGAACATGCGGATGACACCTCACCGAGGTGGAACGGCTTGCAGTACATCGTCGGCGGCACCCACGCGTCCGCGAACATTCCGACTGCAGAGCTTTGGTTTCCCGGCCGTTCCGGTCCTTTCTACGAGATTCGGGCGAAGGCCGGCCAAGCGCTCGATACGACGACGACGTTGGATCGCGCTATTGTGGAAGCGGCGCATGAAACTGCATTCGGCGTGTTCACCTCGCAGACCTCCTATTCCACCTCCAGCTTCTCGACCGACCAGGACTTGGACTTCACGCCGGCCGATGCTTCCGGGCTCCACTACGAGAGTAAGAATGACACCTGGAGTCAGGAACTGCGGTTATCGGGTGACGCAGGCGCCTGGTCGTGGCTGGCCGGCATTTACTATCTCAACGATCGACTCTACGACTTCGATCAGGTTCGTACCTTCGCGCCGCCCGCTTTCGCTTACGCTTCGGGTACTGCCAAGCAAGCACTGTATGTGCCGATGCGCACCGAGTCGTATGCGGCATTTGGGCAGCTTGGATACGAAATCACACCGCAGGTGCACGTCACCCTGGGCGGACGCTGGTCGCGCGATGAGAAGAAGTCCACCCTCACTTTCGCTCAGACCTCCTCCGCAGGCGCGGTGACCGGCTTCAGCCTTCCTCGTGAAGGCTCGTGGGACTCGACCACTTATCTGGCGAGTCTCAACTATTTCTGGACGCCTCAGGTCATGAGCTATGTCAGCTACAGCACCGGCTTCAAAGCCGGCGGCTTTCAGGACGCAGCCAACATGCAAGTATCTGCCACACCCTTCGATCCGGAGAAAGTCGATCAGATCGAGGTCGGTTTGAAGAGCGAGTTTTTCGACCGCCGCGTCCGGCTGAATGTGTCAGCGTATCAGTTGGACTATGAGAGTCTTCAGGTCAGTAATCTCAGGCTGTTTGGCACCACTCCAATTCAGCTCATTCAGAATGCCGCAGGCGCCAAAGTAGAGGGCTTGGATGTCGAGCTGACCGGGTCCATCACCCATCATCTGATCGTCGGCGTGAGCGGCACCTATCTGCCGACCGCGAAAATCGTGGGATTCAGTAGCGTCGGCGGCTTCCCGAGCATTGAAGGATTTCGCATTCCGAGATCTCCAAAGACGTCATACGCTGTGCGCCTGGACTATCACAGTAATTTCTCCAAGGACATCGAGCTCACCTTCGGCACTGTCTATTCGTACCGCAGCGAAGTCGTGAACGAACTCGATGGTACCGTGCGACCGGATGGCAGCTATGCCACTGTGCCGCTTGATGATTACGGCCTGCTGGAACTCAATGGGACGCTCAGCCGCGGCCTATGGGACGTGCAGTTCTACGTCCGCAACCTGACGGATGAGCGGTATTTTACCGGTGCGACGGGTACGGGCGGCGGAAGCAGGATTGCCTATCTGCAGTTTGGCGAGCCTCGCACCTGGGAGGTCAGTGTTCGACGGCGCTTCTGATGTTGCCGACGCCGGCTGCGTCCCGCTGGCGAGAGCGATCGCGCCGGCGAGCGTGTACCACGTTTAGAGCCGCGCGGTCTCGAGCGGCCATAGAGGATTCAATTCTCAAAATGCCAGCTTCGGGCCGTTGGGTGACTGTCTTCGCACTGTTGGCGCTCTATGCTCTGTCCTATGTCGATCGTGTCGCGATCAGCCTCTTGATCGATCCGATCAAGACGGATCTCGGGCTGACGGACACGCAGATGGGACTGGTGGTCGGTGCGGGATTTGCGGTGACGTTCACCCTGCTTTCTGTGCCGATCGGAATCCTGGCCGATCGGATCAGCAGGCGGTTGATCATCGCATCCGGTCTGGTGATCTGGAGCTTGGGGACCGGGCTGTGCGGGCTGGCCACCACGATGGCCGTTCTGATCGCCGCTCGTGCGCTCACTGGCGTGGGCGAAGCGTCCCTGACGCCCTGCGGTCCAGCGCTCATTGCCGGTGCATTTCCGCCAGAACGTAGAGCCCTCCCGATCGCCGTGTATGTCTCAGGAATCTTCCTCGGCGGCGGAATCACATTCGTCGGTGGGGCCACGCTCATGGCAGCGCTGACGGAGCTGGTGAGTGAACTCGCACCGCAGATGCCACCCTGGCGCATCGTCTTCTTCTTCCTCGGAGCACTGGGTCTGCCGGCCCTGCTGCTCGTGCTTCTGATTCGGGAGCGAGCCCGACCGATGGCGGTTGCGCCTCGACCTGTGAATGCAGCCAAGCGCCACACGATTGGCAAAGCCTCTGCGTGGGCGCTGCTCGGTACCTTCATTGGATTTCCATTGATCACAACATCGACGGCCAGCCTGGTCGCGTGGTCCGCGGTCGCGCTCACGAGAGACTATGGTTTTACGCTACAAGAGGCGGGGCTCGCGATCGGCTTGACGTTTGGCTTCGGCGGCGTGAGTGGCGCCTTGGCTTCCGGGGGGCTCGTCGATTTCTTCTGGCGACGCGGGCGGCACGATGCGCACTATCTCATCGTTGGCGGCGCTGGAGCGGCTATCGCCCTTACTGCGGCCGCAGTGGCAATGAACCCGGGTTCAGAATCCTTTCTGATGTTGGTGATCGTGGGTCTGTCCCTTGGCGCAACATCCACTGCGCTGCAATTCAGCGCCATCCAAGCGGTGACTCCGCCTGAGCTGAGAGGCCGTGTCTTGGGCGGGTACGCCATGGTCACACACTTCTTCCCTCATGCGATGGGCGGCTTTCTGGTGGGTTTCGTCAGCGACGCGGGCCTGGGGAATGGCTCGATTTCGTTGAGCGTCGCACTGGTAAGCGTGACGGCTGCAGGTCTCGGGACAATTACGCTCTTTGTGTTCCGTCCCATCTTCAGGCGGCGGGTGGCCGAGATCGCAGCACTCGAAACGACGGCAGGCGAGCAAGCGGACGCGAACGCATAGGACAACTGCCTGCGCTGATATCTAAAATTGCGTGGGCGTCGAGTCGCCGCAGGGCTTCGGTTGGGAGGACTCCCGCAGGAAATTACGCAACCATCGATTCGCCGGGTCATTCTTCGTGCGCACATGCCAGATCATCGACACCTCTTGCTGAGGCATCTGGAAGGGGGGCGCGAGGACTCTGATGTCGAATCGTCTCGAGGCGGCTTCAGCGAGGGGGCGGGCAACCAGGCCAATCAAATCCGTGACCGCCACAAGCTCCGGTACCAGTAAAGGTGAAGGCATATAAAAGGCGATCTTCCGCTGGATGCCTTTGCTCGCCAGGATCTGCTCAGCGTACCTTTCAATGATGAAAGGATGGTGGGGTCGCCCATAGGTCAACTGGACGTGAGACTCGCGAGCATACTGCTCAAGCGTCATCTCCTCGCCGATCCGAGGGTGGTTGGCGGCAATCACGCAGCATACGTCGTAAGCCGCGAGCTGCGAGATGAAGAGATCGGGTGCCAAGTCCGGCGTCCAGCCGATCGCCAGGTCCACCTCCCCGGTGTCCAGCGCATCACGCACATTGTTGTAAGTCGGGCGGCTCACCGAAAAGGATATTCCGGGCGCCACCGCGCGTGCTTTCTGAGCCGCCTTGAGCAGGATGTCCTGAGTAAACGTTTCAGTGGTGCAGATGGTGAAATTTCGTTGCGCCTCGGCTGCATTGAATACCGACTCTCTGCCAATCAGACTGTCCCACTGCATGAGGAAGTTGCCACACTGGGCGGCAAGTTCTTGCGCGAGTTCGGTTGGCATCATTCCGCTCGGTGTCCGCACCAGCAGCGGATCTCCGGTGATGCTCCGCAGCCGACTGAGGGCATTGCTCAACTTCGGTTGGGTCATCCCCAAGGACTCTGCTGCCCGAGTCACGTGGCGCTCAGCCACGAGAATTCTGAGGCACTCGAGAAGTCGAAGGTCGACATTGCGTTCGCTCAAAGTTACTTCCCCTTGCCCGTGCCAGAGCCCATGGCGCTGACGCGTTGAATGTTGTCCGAGTAGATCACTGCTCAAGAGTGGCACAGGAGCAAGGGCTTCTACAAAACGTGAGAAGTTTCGCCGACTCGATGCAGCTCTGCGGGCGACCCGCCGCCATGAACCGTTGCAGTGAGGTTCGCGCGCGCAAGAACTCCGGATGTATTCGCCGGCGCCTGCATCCATACGCCCCCGCATATCGATAGCACGATGACCGGATCATTGCCGCGCGATTGCCGCAAGCGCCGCAGATCTGCTTCGATGGTGCCGACCGCCAAGACATCAACTGAGGTATCCGTGGATGTCATCCACGATTCTCCGCCAGTGTTCGATCATGACGATCGATATCGGGCACGCGGGGATCGCAGCGTAGACGCTTCGAACGTGAGGAGGCTGAATCACGATGATCCTGTCACTGGACGCGCACGGGCGCCTTGAAATCGACGATCCATTCAACTTCAAGGCCTTCAGCTTTTGCGATCACGCACGACATCGCATCGACACGCGCGCGGTGGAGTTCGTAGCGGGGTTCGCATGGATCTCGGAGGAGGAGCTGCGCGCATGCGCGCCCCTCGCCGCCGACCCCACTTGGCAGTCCGGAGTGAGCGCCATGATCGTTTATGCACGAACCCGAGGTTGGGTCGACTCCACAACAGGACGCATCCGGGCTCACATCGAGCACCAGGATTAGGAGCGTTGCTGTTGCTTGGCTACGCAAGCACAGACTCGTGAGCCAGCAGCCGTTGGCGCCAAAGAAAACCAACATCCCGCCTGAATGATTGGCACATCGCTTCATCGGGATAGCCGATGTCCGACGGCGAGGACATTCTGAATGAACTTCACCGGGGAGAACGCTCAATGCCTCGAATTGCGATGGTGAATCCTGACACTGTGACGCCGCGGGATCTCGTGGATGCGATTCGCGAGCGCAGAGGGGGGCGGCTGCAGAACATCGATCTGATGCTGCTAAGAAACCCGAGATTTGCAGAAGGCTTTAACTACTTCGCGCCCCGCGTCCGGTTTGACACGCCGGTTCGGCGCGATCTGCTCGAGCTCGCGATCTGCCTGGTGGGACTTCTGAACGGTGCACAGTACGAGTATCACCACCACCTCAAGGTGTGGAAAGCGGAGGGAGCAGATGATGAGAAGGTGAAAGCGCTCGGTGCAGTTGCACGGGGCGAAGCGGTAGACAGATTCAGTCCCGAAGAGACCGCCGTCATCTCTTTGGCTCAGGAAATGACTCGAGATGTGCGCGTAAGCGATGCGACCTTCAATCGCCTCGGAGACTTCTTCGATGAAGAGGAGATCTTTGGTCTCGTGGCCAACATCGCTTTCTACAATATGGTGTCCCGGCTGTTGGTTGCGCTGGGCGTGGAGTTGGAACCGGACGCCTGAGTGTCGCGAAATCACGGCTATGCAATGTTCAGCAATCGAATGCCTCGAAGCGTGTGGGATGCAAGCAAGGGAGACATCGGATAATGCGCTCGATTGACGGAGACGTTGCGTGGGTGACGGGTGCCGGATCGGGTATCGGCCAAGCCGCGGCTATCGCCTTGGCCGGTGCCGGGGCCCGCGTCGTGTTGACCGGACGCGGGCTCGAGAGTTTGGAGGCGACCGCAAGCAGAATAAGGGAACGCGGCGGTGAAGCTCACATCACACCGGCCGATGTTTCCGATCTTGGGGCAGTCGATGCGGCGGCTGCCGAAGTGCTGAGGCGCTTCGGACGCTGCGATATTCTCGTCAACAGCGCTGGCTTCAACATTCGCGAGCGGGGCTGGGACGTCATTGACCCACGTGCCTTCGCTGCGGTCATCGCCGCTGATCTGAATGGATGCTTTTACACATCGCGCGCCATTCTGCCGACGATGCGAGCGCAGAGAGGCGGGCTCCTCATACAGATGTCGTCCTGGGCCGGCCGCTACGTTTCACCCGTGACGGGCCCAGCCTATACCGCAGCCAAGCGCGGTCTGGACGCATTGAGCGAAAGCATCAATCAAGTCGAGTGCGTCAACGGTATTCGCTCGTGCTGCATGTGTCCGGGTGAGGTCGCTACGCCCATCCTCAATAACCGACCTGTTCCCGTGAGCGCGGAAGATCGAGCTCGAATGATTCAGCCCGAGGACGTGGGTCACATCGTCGTGTTCGTTGCGCAGATGCCGCCCACGGTCTGCCTCAATGAGATCCTCATCAGCCCCACGTGGAACAGAGCTTACATTGCCAGTGCCGCGTTATAGATTTGAATCGCCCAAGGCTGTTGCGTCGCTGACGTCCCTGGCGGCGCGTGACGCCGCGTGTTGTGAGATGCGCGGCTTACGCGTAGCGCGTGCCTTCGATGTCAGGTCTGACGACGGGCATTCGGATCACACCCCAGGAAGGGCGCATGGGACTGTGTGATCTATCCGGCAAAGTGGCGATCGTGACCGGCTCTTCGCGGGGCATCGGGCGTGCGATCGCCGAAGCCTATGCGGATGTGGGCGCCCGCGTCGTGATCTCCAGCCGCAGACAGGCCGCTTGTGAGGCAGTTGCGGCGGCAATCAATGCAAAGCACGGCGAGGAGCGTGCCGTCGCGATCGAGGCCAGTATTTCCGACAAGACGGCGCTGAATAATCTGGTCAACGTGACGCGACGACGTCTCGGTCACATCGACATCCTCGTCTGCAACGCTGCATCGAATCCTTATTACGGTTCGATGCAGGGCATCAGCGATGAGCAGTTCCGCAAGATTTTCGACAACAACGTGTTATCCAACCATTGGTTGGCCTGGCTCGTCGCGCCGCAGATGATGGAACGCAAGGCGGGCGCGATCCTCATCATCTCCTCCATCGGCGCGATGGTCGGTTCGGGCGTGATCGGCGCGTACAACCTGTCGAAGGCGGCGGATCTGCAGCTCGTTCGCAATCTCGCGATCGAGCTTGGATCGCACAATGTGCGCGTCAATGCGATTGCGCCCGGCGTCATCCGTACCGACTTCGCGAAAGCGCTGTACGAGGACCACGCGGCTGAAGCGGCGCTCAAGCGCGTGACGCCGCTCAGGCGCCTCGGCGAACCTGAAGAGGTTGCGGGCGCCGCTGTATTCCTGGCGTCGCAGGCCGGCGCCTTCATCACTGGACAGTCGATCGTCGTCGATGGCGGCCTCACGATTGGGTACGGGTCGTGATGGCACCCTTCGAGGATGCGCACGTCGTGTTTTCAGGCTGGCGGCTCCGGTCGGACCGACGACACGCACGTCACCGCTCTGGCGTTCCTTGCATTCGACGCGGCGATCGATCGCGGTCTGTGGAGCTCTCATCCCGTCTCTCGTCCGCACACGTTCGGCGAGGTCAGCCTTTCAACTGCAGGTCGTCTCTATGATCGAAACACGGCAACACGGCGCAGTCCTGGAGATCGCTATCATCAATCCGCCCGTCAACGCGCTTGGCGCCGGTGTGCGGCAAGGATTGGCCAAGTCTCTGGCAGACGCGCAGCACCGTGACGCGGTGAAGGCGATCGTGATTCGTGGGAGTGGCCGGTTGTTCTCGGCGGGCGCGGACATTACGGAGTTCAGAACACCGCCCGTGGCGCCGACGCTTCCCGACGTGATCGAGGCGATCGAGGCGAGCGCCAAGCCAGTGGTTGCCGCGATCCACGGCGCCGCACTGGGTGGCGGTCTGGAAATCGCGCTTGCCTGCCATTACCGGATCGCGACGCCGACTGCGAAACTCGGGCTGCCGGAGGTGAAGCTCGGGATTCTGCCGGGCGCTGGCGGAACGCAGCGGCTGCCACGCTTGGTGGGAGTGGAGCGGGCGCTGAGCATGATCGTCTCCGGCGACCCCGTGCCGGCAAAGAGCGCCATCGAATTCGGCCTCGTCGACCGACTCGCGACAGACGCAGCACTGTTTGAGGAAGCGATTGCCTTTGCGCGCGCTCTCGATGCCGTGCGTCGCACCGGCGAGTTGACGGTGTATGCCGATGCCGGGGTCTTTGCGCGGTTCCGGCAGGAAAATGCCCATCGCCTGCGTGCATTGGATGCACCGCATGCTTGCATCGAGGCCATCGAGGCCGCAGTCACGTTGCCCCTCTCGGACGGATTGAAGAAAGAGCGAGCGCTGTTCGCGTCACTGGTCGATGGCTCTCAGTCGAAGGCCCTGCAACACGCCTTCTTCGCAGAGCGTGCCGCCGCGAAGGTCGACGGTCTAACTGCGGAGGTTGCCCATCGCCCGATTCGGCGCGTCGGTGTCGTGGGGGCCGGCACGATGGGCGGCGGCATCTCGATGAATTTCCTCGCCGCCGGCATTCCTGTGACGATCGTGGAGGTGGCGCAGGAGGCGCTCGATCATGGCATCGCCGTCGTACGGAAGAACTATGCAGCCTCGGCCGCCAAGGGTCGGCTGACATCGCAACAGGTCGAGACCGCGATGGCTCTGCTATCCCCGAGCCTGGACTTCGCTGCGCTCAGGGAATGCGATCTCATCATCGAAGCGGTCTACGAAAACATGGACGTGAAGAAGAAGATCTTTGCGCAGCTGGACACCATCGCGAAGCCCGGCGCGATACTGGCGTCCAACACGTCATTTCTCAGTATCGACGAGATCGCGAGCGCGACGCAGCGGCCGCAGGACGTGCTCGGTTTGCATTTCTTTTCTCCGGCCAATGTGATGAAGCTCGTGGAGGTCATCGACGGTGCCAGCACAGCGCCCGCCGTGCTGGCAACGGGGATCGATGTTGCTCGCCGTATCGGCAAAGTCCCAGTGGTCTCGGGTGTTTGTTACGGTTTCATCGGCAACCGCATGCTCCTGCCGAGGTGGAACAACGCCGTCCGTCTGCTGCTGGAGGGCGGCTCGCCGAGTCAGATTGACGCTGTCCACACTGCCTTTGGCATGCCGATGGGGCCGTTCCAGATGGCGGACCTGGCGGGCATCGACATCGGCTGGCATCGCGATCCGTCGCGAATCGAGACGCTTACGGATGCGCTGTGCGCGAAAGGGCGTTGGGGTCAGAAGACCCAGGCCGGCTTCTACGACTACGACGATCGGCGCAAGGCGTCGCCCTCGCCCATCGTCGAGGAGATCATCGCCGAATTTCGAGCCGCATCGGGAGTGACACCACGCGCGATCAGCGACGAGGAGATCGTGGTGCGCACGCTCTACACCCTGGTAAACGAGGGCGCGAAGATCCTCGAGGAAGGCATCGCCCAACGCGCATCGGATATCGATGTCGTGTGGCTCTATGGCTACGGTTGGCCGCGGCACACCGGCGGCCCAATGTTTTGGGCCGAGACCGTGGGTCTTCGGACGATGGTAAGTGCGCTCGAGCGTTTCCGGGACCGATTGGGTCCTGAGTTCCAGCTTTGCTCTCTTCTTGTCGAACGAGCGGCAAGCAGCGAGCGGGACGGGACCGTATCCAGCAAGCCTTCGATGTCTCGCTAGAGATCGAGGACGAACCCAAACCCGCGCTGGTAGGACGCCGGTCAACCCAGAGCGGGATCTGACGTACAACGAAGGAAGTTTCGCCCATGCGAGATGCCGTGATTGTTTCGACCGCCCGAACTCCCATCGGACGCGCCTATCGGGGTGCATTCAACAACACGCCCTCGCCAACGCTGGCGGCCCACGCGATCCGCGCGGCGGTAGAGCGTTCCGGTATCGATCCGGCGGAAGTCGATGATGTGGTCTTGGGCTGCGCGTTGCCGCAAGGGATTCAGCAGTGTATTGGCCGCACCGCTGCGCTGCGGGCTGGCTTACCGGTGTCGGTCGCGGGTTTGACGCTGGATCGCCAATGCTCTTCGGGCCTGATGGCCATCGCGACCGCGGCCAAGCAGGTGATCGTCGATCGCATGGACGTGGTCGTGGCGGGCGGCGTGGAATCGATCTCCCTGGTACAGACCCCGCAGATGCGCGTGGATCCCGATGCTGAGTTGGTGGCGATGGTGCCCGACATCCACATGCCCATGCTGCAGACGGCCGAGGTCGTTGCCGCACGCTACGGCATCGCGCGCAAGCGTCAGGACGAATACGGCCTGCGCTCGCAGCAGCGGACCGTCGAGGCGCAGACCAACGGACGTTTCGACGCCGAGGTCGTGCCCATGAGCGCGACTATGAGCGTCACCGACAAAGCGAGCGGCGTGACGACACAGCGGACGGTGGCGCTGACGAAAGACGAGGGCACTCGGCCGGACACGACCGCCGCCGGTCTCGCCGCAATTCAACCCGTGATCCAAGGCGGCGTCATCACCGCGGGCAACGCCAGTCAGCTCTCGGACGGCGCGTCAGCCTGCGTGGTGATGGAAGCGAAGCTCGCCGCTCGGCGCGGGCTTGCACCGCTCGGCAGATATGTCGGCATGGCGGTCGCGGGGACGAAGCCCGACGAGATGGGCATCGGCCCCGTCTTCGCAGTGCCGAAGCTGCTGCAGCGCTTTGGTTTGAAGATCCACGACATCGATCTTTGGGAGTTGAACGAAGCCTTCGCTGTTCAGGTGCTGTACTGCCAGGACAAGCTCGGTATCCCGGATGACCGCCTCAACGTCAACGGCGGGGCAATCGCAATCGGGCATCCCTACGGCATGTCCGGCGCGCGGATGGTCGGTCATGCGCTGATCGAGGGCAAACGACGTGGCAGCAGATATGTCGTCGTCACCATGTGCGTCGGCGGCGGCATGGGAGCGGCAGGGTTGTTCGAAGTGTTGTAACGGCAATGGCTGTGGTCGAGGACCGAACGAGCCGGTGATGCGGAGGGCGGCCATCGTGAGCTGGGCACTCTTCGCAGTGTGCAGCATTCCACCCTCGAGTTTGGCGAAGACATGAACGAGGTGCTTGCATGAGCGCGTTCAGTCGTTAGGAGATCGACGAGTATGAATGCCCAGAAGACAATGGATCTGACGCAATCGGCGCGCAGCTGCGAGTTCGAGCGGCGGCTCAAAGCCTTCATGGCCGAGCACATCTATCCCAACGAACGCCGGTACTATCTCGAGGCCGAGCGTCTCGGGCCTTGGGTAATCTATCCCGTGGTCGAGGAGCTGAAGCAGCGGGCGCGCGCGGCGGGGCTGTGGAATCTCTGGCTGCCGGCAGGCCATGCCTCGGAGGGGCTCACCAATCTCGACTATGCCCCGCTGTGCGAGATCATGGGACGTAGTCTGCTCGCTCCCGAGGTGTTCAACTGCTCCGCGCCCGACACCGGCAACATGGAAACGATCTTGCGCTATGGAACCGAGGCGCAGAAGAAGCAGTGGCTTGAGCCCTTGCTCGACGGCGAGATCCGTTCCTCTTTCGCGATGACCGAGCCCGATGCTGCATCCTCGGACGCAACCAGCATCAGTAGCTCCATCGTACGCGATGGAGATTCTTACGTGATCAACGGACGCAAGTGGTACACCACCGGCGCCACCGATCCGCGTTGCCAGATCATCATCTTCATGGGCAAGAGCGATCCCGAGGGTGCGGACACCCATCGCCGACAGTCGATGATTCTGGTGCCGAAGGCCACGCCCGGTGTGCGCATCATCCGCTCACTGTCGACCATGGGTTTTTACGGCGTGCCTGATCGCGCGGCCGAGCTCGTCTTCGATGACGTCCGCGTCCCGGTGGACAACATGCTGCTTGGCGAGGGCCGCGGGTTCGAAATCGCTCAGGGACGGCTCGGGCCCGGCCGCATTCATCACTGCATGCGTCTGATCGGGCTCAGCGAACGAGTGTTGGAGCGCCTGTGCCGCCGCGCAGATCTGCGCAAGCCGTTCGGACGTCTGTTGTCCGAACAGACCGTCACGCTGGAACGAATCGCCCAGGCACGGATCATGATCGAGCAGTCGCGTCTGCTCACCCTCAAGGCGGCCTGGATGATGGATACCGTCGGCAACAAGGCTGCGCGCCAGGAAATCGCCATGATAAAAGCGATCGCACCGCTGATGGCACAGCAGATCGTGGATTGGGCGATTCAGCTATTTGGCGGCGGCGGCACCAACAGCGATCACTTCCTCCCAGTCGCTTTCGCGACCGCCCGTTTGCTGCGTCTGGCGGACGGCCCGGATGAAGTGCACCGAAATCAGATCGCGAAGATGGAACTCCGCCGCCATCAAGCCACCGATCCAGCGCTGACGGGCGGCGACGCCGCCGTCCTCACTGTGGAGCAGGCAGCGCAGATGGCCGCGCAAAGTCTGTGGCCGAAACCACCCGGTTGAGGCGCTGGAGGAAGTGTCAGGCTGCAAGCAGGCGACGGGGTTGCATCGAGAATGATTCGTGCCAATTTCAAACAGATGCTCGAACGCCGATTTCGTCATAACCACTTCCGTGTGCTGCAGCACGTCCCAATGAATCCGTATTCGCGAGGTTGAACTCGACAATAGCGGCGTGAGGCAGCTGGTCCTTGCTATCGGCGGCCTGAAGGGCAACGAGCAGTGATTCATCCAGCCTCACGCGCCCGATCGACGCAACATGCAGCGGCCGATAGAACGCCAAGTCATCGGCGCGCGCGAAAGTGATCTTCGACTAGAATCGACCATCCACGCGCCGTGGCGGGCCCGACCTCTGGCTGGAAGCACTAGATGAAGATTGCGTTGACCCTCATGCTGGTATCCCTGATCTGTGCGGGATGTGCGACGACAGGTGGCTCCACTGATGAGAGTGAGCCGCCGCTGATCGACGCAGTAGGCACTTCCCAGGCCGAGGTTGCAGCGGCGATCGAGGAAGCGGCTCCCACCGCGGAAGGAGGTTCGAAGCAAGAAGAAGGCGAGCTGCCACTTGCCGTTGCCGAGTCGGAGCACCCCAAAGCGGGTCCCGAGGAGGTCGTGGTCCAAGGCCGCAACCTCAACCGTCACGAGGTGATCCACGATTTAGTCGCCGAAGCGCAGACACGTCTGCGTGACGTCGAGCTTCAATACGTCTTCACCGGAAAGGGGAGGAAACAGGTTCTCCGCGGTCGCCCCGTCGCCTTTGCGCTGTGGAGCGAAGCGAAGCAGGAGTGGTCCGTCGCGCAGATCGAGCTGCCGCGTCCGCCGATCAAGTGGAAACCCGGTCGGAAGCCCTTGGCCTTTCGCACCCTCACGCCCGGTATCCAGGCGCAACACGTGAAGGGCACCGGTGCCGAGCGGCTGATGTTCACCTTCACACAGGACGGGGAACCCTTGAAGGTGTACGGACGCAAGTTTCCCGTGTTCGATAACAACCTGCTCAAGCGCAAGCAGTGGCGCGCCGTCGTCCAGACCGCGAAGCCGATCGTCTATCTGCCCTTCACCGAAGACACCTTCGACCCGGGTTTCGTCAGCAGCGGCAAGGAGTTTCTGATCGCCACGGCGCGCAAGGCGATCGAGGAGTTGCGTCTGGCGCAGGTGCCGAGTGCGGCCTTTCCCGGAGAGCTGCTCGCCGACTCCGTTCCTCTTCAAGTCATCACGACGCTTGCGGTGATCGAGCAGACTGATGACAGCGATTACGTGGAGAAGCAGGTGCTCGCCTTCGACGAAGTACTGAGCCAATACGGGCTCAAGCAGGAGGAGGCGTATCGGTACAGCGTCTCGAGCGCAAATGCGCTAGGGCCAATGCAATTCACCAACCGCAGGGGAAACGGGACCTACGCACTCGTGGTCAGACGCTGCCCTCGCGCGAGGCTCGACCCGATCTTCGAGAGCGGCGCGACGAATCTGCTGAACGCCATGAAAGCGGCGGTCTGCCTGCTGGATCTCGAGCTGGCGCAGATGCGGGCGGACATTCGCCTTGCGTATCGTGCCAACCCGGCCGTGCTGGGCATCTTTCCGGTCGCCGCGTACAACGGCGGACCCCGAAACGTTACGAAGCTCCATCGTGTCCTGACTCGAATGAAGGTCAAGCTCGACGAACTGAGCCGCCCGGGAGTGCAGCTCGCAGGAGCTCCGGTGACCTGTCCCTGTGTCTGGAAAGCGGAAGGCACGGATGTCCGTCCGGTGGCGATCCCGAGATACAACAACGAGAACCGGTGGTACATCGAAAAGTACCAGAGCATCGTAAGCCTGTTCGAGTGAGAGTGAGCGATAGTGCTGGGGACTCCCTGAGGGTGGTGCGCGTATTTAGCTCCCGATGATCGATTGCTCGAGGACGCATCCGCCGTCCAAGGATTCGAGAGCAGAGCATCCGTCGTCGGAGACGTCGCTGATCCAAGCAACTTGCAAAATCGCTGGTGATGGCGCCGTGGCCACCCCGCGTCAGTGCGGGCGCCACGTCTTGGTGGAAGCCATGCGCGGTGATCCCTTGCGCCTGGAGATGGAACGCTTCGTCTGCGCGACTTTTGCGCGCGTGCATGAGGCAGACATTCAGAGTTTCATGCCCACGTTGCTCGGCCTGTGCGGTCAGCGGCGTGGCGTCTGCGGTGTCGTGGGCTTCCGGCTGGCCGCCAGTGAGCCGCTGTATCTGGAGCACTATCTCGATCAGCCAGTCGAAGCGGCCATTGCGGCGCGCTGCAACCTGCCGGTGCGGCGCGATGAGATCGCCGAGGTCGGCAACCTCGCGGGCTCATCGTGCCGGGCGGCCATTCATCTCGTGGCGACACTGCCGCACTATCTGGCATCTCGTAAGCAGCGCTGGATCGTCTTCACGGCTACGAGCGCAGTGCGCTCGATGCTCCAGCGCTTCGATGCGCCGGTGTTTGAGTTGGCGCGTGCAGACGGGGCCTGCGTTTCAGCCGCGCCCGATGCGTGGGGCCGCTATTATGAGAACGATCCGCGCGTGATGGCAGGCTTCATTCCCTCAGGGTTGCTCAACCCGGTGTTTGCTCGCGCGTTGCCATGATCGGCGTGATCGACGCGGTGTCCGCAGTTGACGCCGACGCATACGCACTGCTCGATGGCTCGGGCGCCGTGCGCTATGACGAGTTGCGTGAGGCAGTCAGCGCGCTCGGGAGTGTGATACGCGCAGCGGCGGCTGAACGGATTGCAGTGCTCGCCGACAATGGCCGTGCATGGGCCGCTGCGGATCTCGCGCTGTTGGCGAGCGATGCGGTGTGTGTGCCGATGCCGGCGTTCTTCAACGATCAACAGATCGCCCACGTACTCAACGATGCCGGCATCGACTGCGTACTCACGGACCAGCCGGAGCGGGTGGCAGCCCTCGACCGCCATTTCGCACAGCGCACGATATCCATCGCGGGACTTTCACTCCTGCAGCGTCCGCGTCCTCAGCAGGTCACCAAGCTGCCGCTCCACACGGCGAAGATCACCTACACCTCTGGCAGCACCGGCACTCCGAAAGGTGTGTGCCTGACGCGAGCGAGCATCGAGCGAGTCGCATGGTCGTTGCATGAGAGCACGCAATCCCTCGGAATTCGGCGTCATCTCTGCCTGCTGCCTTTGCCGACGCTGCTGGAGAACATCGCCGGGCTCTATGTGCCGCTGCTCTCGGGCGCGACGTGTTGCGTACCGAGCGTGAGCGCGACGGGAGTGGGTTACGGCGGATTGGATGCACGACGGCTGCTGAGCTGTATCGAGCACTATCGTCCCGACAGTCTCGTTCTGGTGCCGGAGCTGCTGCGCGTGCTCGTGCGAGCGGCCACTGAGGGCTGGAGACCCACGCAACCGTTCAAGTTCATTGCAGTGGGCGGCGCGCGGGTCGGCGGCGAAGAGGTGCTTGAGGCTCACGCGCTGGGTCTGCCGGTGTATGAGGGGTATGGCTTGAGCGAATGCGCGTCCGTCGTTTGCCTCAACACGCCCGAAGCGACGCGCATCGGCACCGTAGGGCGCGTACTGCCGCATGCGTGCGTGCGCGTCGATGCGCACGGCGAGTTGCACGTGAGTGGCGCAACGATGAGCGGTTATCTCGGCGAGGATCATCACGCCAATACCGAGATCGCCACTGGCGATCTGGCCAGCATCGACGCCGATGGTTTCGTCACGATCCACGGCCGTGCGAAGAACCTGATCATCACCAGTCTCGGCCGGAACATCTCTCCTGAGTGGGTGGAGAGTGAGCTGTTGCAGGATCCCGTGATCGCGCAGGTGATGGTCGTTGGCGAGGCACGACCCTCACTTGGTGCGCTGATCGTGAGTGCCGGCAGCGACGAGCAGATCGAATGTGCCGTGCAGCGAGCCAACTCGCGGCTGCCGAACTACGCGCAGATCCGCGACTGGAAACGGGTGCCCCAACCTTTTTCGGCGCGAGCAGGACTACTCACGGCGAACGGTCGCCTGCGCCGTGCAGCGATCGCATCGCGCTACGAGGGGGCGCTCATGAGCCCGTCGCAAGATCGGCCCACTGCGGTTGATGGAGAATCGATGACGCTGTACGAAGCCCTCATTCGCGCGACGGCTCATGAGCGCGAATACCTGCTGACCGCGCCGGTGATTCAACGCGCATTGAGCGGTTCGATCACACGCCCGCTCTACCTCGCCTTCCTCACCCAGGCATACCACCATGTGCGGCATACCGTGCCTCTGATGAGGACCGTCGGCTCGCGTCTGCCGGCGCGGCTCGCGTGGCTGCGTGAGCACATCGAGCACTACATCGAGGAAGAGCAGGGCCACGACGAATGGATACTGAACGACATCGACGCGGCAGGCGGTGATCGCACGATCGCTGCCGCGGCTGCTGCCGTGGCGATTCCGACCGACGCGATGGTCGCCTATGCCTACGACATGGTCACGCGAGGAAATCCGGCGGGTTTCTTCGGCATGGTGCATGTGCTGGAGGGTACGAGCGCGGCGGTCGCGCTGAATGCCGCAAACCGGATTCAGACGACCCTGGGCTTGCCGTCGCACGCCTTCACGTACTTGCGCAGTCACGGGCAGCTCGATCAGGAGCACGTCCAGCACCTCGCCGGCATCGTGAATCGACTCGACCATCCGCAAGACCGTGAGTCCGTGGTGCGCTGTGCCCGTGCAATCTACTGGCTCTATGGGCAGATGTTCCGCGCGCTCGAGCGCGAAGCTGCGTTGAGGAAGACGGCATGAAGATGACGCAAGCGCGAGTGCTGTTGACGGGTGCCAGCGGTGGCATCGGCGCCGCGACCGCTCGCGAGCTGCTGATGCGCGGTGCCAGCGTGCTGCTAAACGGCCGCAATGAAGTGCTTTTGCGGCAACTGCAGGGACATCTTGGTCATCCAGACCGCCTCGATATCTGCGCCGCGGATCTGACCGATGCGGCCGATCGCGAGCGACTGTGTCTACGTGCGAGAAGCTGGCACGGCGGTATCAACACGTTGATCAACAACGCCGGCGTGAGCGAGCTCAAACTGTTCGACCATTGTGCGCCGGACGATTTCGAACGCATGCTCGCGATCAACCTGATCGCGCCGATGCAGTTGTGCCGTGACCTGCTGCCGCATCTACGCCCACAGCCGAAGGCGTGCATCGTCAACGTCGGATCGGTCATGGGCGCGCTGGGCTTGCCGGGTTACAGCCTCTATTGTGCGTCGAAGTTCGGCTTGCGCGGCTTCAGTGAGGCGCTGCGGCGCGAGCTCGCCGACAGCAATGTCCACGTCCAATACATTGCACCGCGCGGTACGCAAACGCCGCTCAACAGCGCAGCCGTGATCGCAATGAATACGGCTTTGGGCTCACGCATGGATGCTCCCGCCCGCGTGGCTCGCGAGATTGTGCATCTGCTCGAACGAGGACACGCACGCCGCGTGATCGGGTGGCCTGAGAAACTGTTCGTGCGTCTCAATCAGCTGTGTCCGGCACTGATCGATCGCGCGTTGCGCAGGCAGCTGCCCGTGATCAAGCACCACGCAACATCGGATCGTGCGCTGGATATCGGTACCGCCGAATCGTTGTCGATGAGGAAACGAGCATGAACACACTGACGAAGCGACTCTACGGCATCTTGCTGCTCACATTACTGGCCAACGCTTCGGCCATCGCCGCCGATCTCGATACAGACCTGTTGTCGATGCAGCAAGCCTGGGCGGCGGCCAACTATGAAACACCTGCGGGCGATGCGCGCGAGAAGGCGTTCGACAAGCTGAGCTCCGATGCCGATGCCTTCGTGCGCAAGTATCCGAATCGCGCGGAACCGTTGATCTGGCAGGGCATCGTGCTCAGCACATACGCTGGAGTGAAAGGTGGGCTCGGCGCGCTCGGACTGGCGAAGAAGTCGCGTGCTGCGCTCGAGGCCGCACTGAAGATCGACCCAAACGCACTCGAGGGCTCTGCGTATACCAGCCTGGGCACGCTCTACTACAAGGTCCCGGGGTTTCCGCTCGGCTTCGGTGATGATGACAAGGCGCAACAATACTTGGAGAAGGCGCTGGCGCTCAATCCCGGTGGCATCGATCCGAACTACTTCTATGGCGACTATCTCTTCGCGCACAAGCAATACACGCAGGCGCTACATCATTTGCAGATCGCGTTGCGCGCGCCGGCGCGCCCAGGACGTGAAGTGGCGGATCGCGGCCGCAAAGAAGAAGTTCAGGCATTGCTGACGAAAGTGAATGCGAGGCTGGGGTAGCGGTGTCGAGAAGCCAGTCCCGAGATCGTGCAGCGGGCTCGAACAAAGCGAACGGCGCGTTCAACCGCGTCAGATGCGCGCGTGTCAACGGTCACCACACACGATTGTTCCGCTGCATCGAAGGGTGTGGTAAGGATCTGGCTGGTGACCTTCATGCACTACGACTTGGGCTTCTTCGATCACGAGACCGGGCGCGTGGAATGCGCGCCGAATACCGTCGAGGCGCAGGTGTTATCTATGTCTCCAGAATAATCCGTTACCTATGTGCCCGGAACGGACCCCCTCACTGTATGGTCGGGGTGACCCGCTACGCGCTGTTCCGGCACCTCCACTGCACTGGAGAAGATGGCGTGACCGTGTCAGGTGAGGTGAATGTGTTGCTGGCGATGCATCTCCATACGGTTGTGACAGGTCGCATAGGAATGAGTTGGCACTCGATGCAAATCATGGTGAACGCACGCAAGAAAGTCAGCCCAATGAATCGCGAGAAATTCGGACGAAACTGACCGCCTGTGCGCTTCTACATGTTGCTTCGCGGCTGGTGGTATCGCACGGAAAATCGGCGAAACTCGTGACCACAGATTGTGCACGGTGCGAGCGCGTGTGAGCTGCTGAGCGAGTTTCGCTGGAAGGGCAGACATGCTCAGATCCTTGGTTCGTGCCGTCATGTAGTCCGCCCTGTGGCCGGAGGTCGTCGTAGACGAGTCATCTCGAAACTTCATGCGGGTGCCACGTTAGTCGGTGCGTCTTGAGGTCGTGGACGGTCATTCGCGTCCCTGCATCTGAGTACGGGGTCGATCAGGGAGACCGCACTGAGTAACAGCGCCGAGCGCGTAGTAGGTGGTGGGCAAAGGCGGTCCGCCGACCCGTCGATCCAGCATTTCTCGTGGGCCAATGGCGAGTGTTGTGGCAGTGCAGCTACCGTGAGACGGAGGTCACGTCATTTGCTGATTTAAGGGTCAAGTTCCTGTGGATTGACGGCGTCGTCAAATATGCGTATCTTGCGCATGTTCCGTAAGTCACGGGTTCATCGACATGGCTGCTATCACTGCTACAGAGTTTGCTAAGAGCTTCGGCCGATACAAGGAGGAAGCCCAGCGAGAACCAGTGGCGATCACGAGCTACGGTCGCGTCAGTGGATATTTTGTATCTGCTCACGAATACGAGGAGTTGCGCCGGCTGCGAGAGTTTGAGCGCCGTGTCTACCGGCTCAAGGGACTTCCGAAAGACGTAGTCGATGCGATCAAGAAAGCCCGCATGGATTCCGCCCACGATCATCTCAACGCTTTGTTGGACGATAAGTAGCCCGGCAATCCTTCTTTGAGTTCGCGCCATGGCAGGCTTCCCCGAACCACATGTCGGCCTTGTGATCTCCTACGCCTATTTGTGGAGCGACGAAGCCGAGCAAGGACAGGTCGAGGGACGCAAAGATCGGCCTTGTGCGATCGTCGTCGCGCTCGAAAATCCTGAACCGAAGCTGCGAAAGCAAGTCGCGGTGGTTCCCATAACGCACACGCCACCTCACGATCCGCGTCTTGCTATCGAGATTCCGCCTCGTGTGAGGGAGCACCTCGGATTGGACGACCAACGATCCTGGGTCGTCCTCAACGAGTTCAATGTCTTCACTTGGCCTGGCTTCGATTTGCGTCCGATCAAAAGCAAAGATGGTCGCGTGGACTACGGCTTCTTGCCGCCTCGATTCTTCGACCAGCTCATCGCCAGAATTCAGGAACTCGAGAAAGAGGGCGATGTAGTTCGGACTTCGCGCGACGAGTGAACGCACGCTTCGCCATTCGCTGAAAGTCGGAATGAAGCGCTCACGCTGCTCGGCCCAATTCGGCCCCAAGGTGCGGTGCATGAGCACGATCGACGGACGATGCGGCAACCATATGCGACGTGCGAAGAGGCGTCCGGGCTATGTGTCGGCCAACTGAGTGAGGAATCGACGAAAAAGCGGCGCCCATACGCCAGCGGTAGTCAATGAGACAATAGAAATCAGGGATGCGTGCCGCCGATAGGGCTGCATCCAAAATGTAACGAGAATCGCCGAACGTCAACGCAACACCCGATGGTGTCATCTGCATGATTGATTGCGCAGGGATGCGCATCAGCCACCCATCAGGATCAAGGCAACCGGGGGAACCGGACTGGTTCGCGAGAACCAGTCGAACCCCCAAGGTGAGTT
>DATELY010000223.1:0-3788 GCA_035276085.1 Steroidobacteraceae bacterium
GAACTGTGCGTTGAGATCGAGCTGCCAGACATCGATACCCAGTGGCGGACCGTCGATCTCGTTCGCCGTCAGATAGCGCAGGCGCAGCCAGGTTCCGTGGGATAGCCCCAGATCGAACAGGGCTTGATAGCCCTTCGCGTCCGTGCCGCCGAGATGGAAGTCGGAATCGGTGAAAGCATCGAGGACGGCGTCCCGCTCGATGTAGCGGTAAGACAAGCCCGCACGCCAATGCCATCGCTCCGACAATGTGGGCCTTCCGACCAGGAGACTGATGTCGTAGCCTTTCGTCCGCTCGTCGATGAGATCTCCTGTGCGTGCCAGGACTTTATCCTGGTCCCAACCCATGTTCTCGACGTACTCGCCGCCGAGCATCACGTGAGTGGCACCGAAGCCCAGATCCAGCAGCACACTGGCATTGGCGAGCTCGTACTCGCCGACCAGGGCGTACAGGTTCGTGGCGGGGTCCGAGTCGTTGCGGATATCGAACAGCGTGTTGCCCTTCTGCAGGAACCGGGGTGCCGTGAAATCGAATTGGCGGCTGTCGAAGGCATTGCGCACGCCGACGGTGTTGTCGTACTTGAAATACCCCGCTGCAATGCGCAGCGATGACTCATCACCGAATGAAATGAGGCTGCCCAGCTGAGCGCCGTACAGCCACTTGTCATCGCTCGACAGCTCCACTTCCTGCAGCGGAAATGCACCCACCGTCAGGAACAGGCCGCGCTCCATCCGTGTGTCATCACGGCCGAACAGATCGAGTGCATAGGTGGCTGCCACGCCTTCGAACGTCAGATCAGCATCCCATATCAACTCGCTGGTGGAGACGAATGGATTGCCGAAGCGGCCGAAGCGGAAATCGAGCTCCTGGCTCGCGTGCGAAAAAATCGGATTCCAGAGAATCGCTGCCTTGTCCACGTTGACGGTCCATCGGCCGCCATAAGTACCCATCGTCTGATTGGTCGACACCGGCGAGCGCACATTGCCGCTGGCAAGCCTCAAATCCGCCTTGAAGGCGTTGCCGAGATTCACCAGCGCACCGACGCGCATCCGTCCCACGGCGCGATTGCGATCTTCGCTTGTGTTCAGGAACGCGTTCTCCGCAGCGCGACCGGCGCCACCGGCATCGTTGACGGCGTTGAAATCGAAGTAGACGTTCGGAGCATTGTCCGATGCATAGAGATCGCCCTCGCTCCGCGCCCTCACATCGCCATAGATACGCACGTTGCGAATCCACTCGTCCAGCGCACCCGGTACACCCCAGCGTTCCTCGCGCGCCTTGGCAAGCACGTTCGCGGTCACATCCTCAGTGACTTCAGCGCGCATCTCCTCGCGGATCTTTGCGCGTACCGTTTCGGGCACGTACGTCACACGCACCGCGTCCTTCTCACCTGCCTCCTGCTGCGCTCGCTGTTGTGCTGCAGCGCTTGCCTTCGCCTGGGCGTCGGCAACCATGGTTTGTGCTTGCTCGCGCGTGATCACGCCCTTCTGCACCAACGCATCGAGCAGTCCGATGACGGTGGTACGCAGTTCCTCCAAGGGTTGCGCATCGTCAGCGCGGGCGGATCCCACCGCAAACAGCAACGCACACGCAAGAGCCAGCTGTCGATTCGGCCTGATATTCATTCTGCAGATCCAATGTTCATGGGCATCAACTTCTCGATACGATTTTCAGCGTCACCGGCTGCGGCATCTCGAGCGGAGGCGATTCGCGAATGCGGTCCATGCGCGCAAGCGCCCGCTCGATCGCCGAATCCAGCTCGCGATTACCCGAGGTCGTCGCCAGCTTCACATCCTTCACGCGTCCGTCATCGGCGAGCCAGATGCGCACCGTGATCGAGTAACTCCCACGGCGCACGCGTTCGTCCGCCGAAAGAACATCCAGGATGCTGTCCTTCAGCATGCTCGTGTACCAGACGAAAGCACCCGTCCCCGAGCCCACGATGTCGCGACCGCCCTTCCTGGCTGCGAGACCGAAGCCATCAGCACCAGCGACACCTTCCGCATCGAGTCCCAACTGCTCGGCCATCTGCTCCGGCTCGGGTGATGGCTCATCCGGCTGATCCTGTGGCAATGGCTCTTCGATCTTCTCCTCAGGAGGAGGTGGAGGTGGCGGCGGCTCCTCGGGCGGCGGTGGCGGTCGAACCAGCTTCACAACCTGCGCCTGCGGCCGCTGTTGCTTCACGGGTGTTTGCAAGAATCCACGTACGAACCAGATGAGCGCAGCGACGACCAGCACAACAATCAGCCCGCCGCCGATCACCGGCGCGAATCGGCGTCCCCAGGCAGGCTTGCTCATGACCGCGGTCGCTCACTTCACCACACGCTGAGTCACGAGACCCAACTGCGTGATCTCCAGACGCCCGACGATGTCCAGCACATCAACGACCTTCTGGTATTGAATGGTGCTGTCCGCCTTGACGATGACGGGCAACTCGGGATCGGCTGCCTTGTACTGTTTCAGCAGATTCTCGAGCTCCGCCAGCGTCACGGGATACGTGTCGAGGTAGATCGTGCCATCCGCCGTGATCGACACCGCTTTCGTCTTCGGCTTCGCGATCGACGGTGTCTCGCTGGCCTTCGGCAGATTGACTGTAATGCCCTGCACGGACGCCGTCGTCATGATGATGAAGATCACCAGCAACACATACGCGAGATCCAACATCGGCGTGACGTTGATGTCGTCGTAGACGTCCTTCTCTTCGGCGGAAGCGGCCATGGTTGTCAGCTGTAGTGCTCGGCCACGCGCGTCACGAACTCATCCACGAACACATGCATGTCCGCGTTGATCTGCTTGATCTGCGTGTTGAGCCAGTTGTATCCGAACAGGGATGGAATGGCGACCGCGAGGCCGGCGACGGTGGCTGCGAGTGCCGCGGCAATGCCTGGTGCGATCGAGTTCACGTTCACATCGCCGCTGGCGGCAATCGCTGCGAACGTGATCATGACGCCGACCACCGTGCCCAACAGTCCCAGGAATGGTCCACCGGAAATCGCAATCGTCAGCAGCACCATGTTCGCCTGCAGCTTCTGGGTCATGCGCACCAGCGTCGCATCCATGGTCGCGCGGATGGCCGCGATCGCCTGGGGCGAAAGCGAGTTGACGGCACGCGCACCGGCGGACTTCAACCCGACACGATGCGTCATCTCCTGCACACCGTGGTGATACAGGCGATAGAGCGTCGACAGGCGGAACCGGTCCTCATCGCCTTTCAACGCGGTCATGAACCCCGGCCTATCGAGAGCGGCATCTCCCTCGGCATCCTCGTCTTCGTCGTGATCGAGCGCCGTCACGTCGCCCTTCAGCCGGTCGAATTCCTTCAGAAACGCCGCGTTCGCGGCTTTCACGCGACCCAGCATGATGGCCTTGGCAATCATGATGAGCAGAGCGATCACGAGCATGACGGCACAGATGATGATCACCACCCAGCCGTCGACGGTGACGTTCTTCATCGTGATGGCGAAATACGAGACGTCCCCGCCCTCCTTCTGAGCATCGTTCCCGTACACCACGAGCTTCGAGTCCATGCCCTGGCTCGCGACCGCGACTTTCACCCAGTCCGCGGAGCGCGCCGCGTTGGAAACCTGTACTTCGTCGATCTCCGCATTCAAGAGTTGAGCTGAATCGGACGAGCCACCGATCGAAAGGCCGCCCCCGAGATCCGGCAACTCGACCGGCGACGAGGCCACCTCGACGCCGTCGACATAGAGGATGATGCGGTCGCTCGCAGCCGTGGTGGCGACGTGGTGCCACTGGCCGGCCACGAGCAGGTCGGACGACTGTGCATTGG
>DATELY010000224.1:0-22889 GCA_035276085.1 Steroidobacteraceae bacterium
CAGCTACCTGAGCGATTCGGTGCTCATGCTGCGTTACTTCGAGTACGGAGGAATGGTCAGGCGCGCGCTGTCGGTCGTGAAGAAACGCAGCGGCGATCATGAGCACACGATCCGCGAATTCCGTCTCACCAATCGCGGCATCGCCGTGGGGCCGCCGCTGGTCAACTTCCGCGGCATCTTCTCGGGCACGCCGCAGTACACCGGCGACTCCATGCCGCCTTTCGCCAACGAACATGGTCGCACCTGAGACTGCAAACGCGCGCATCCTGATTCTCGCGCCGATCGGACGCGACGGGATCGCGTCCGCCGATGTGCTGGGGCGCGCCGGGATGCGGGCGGAAGTTTGCAAGGATCTGGACGATCTGACGGCGAAGATCGACGCGGACGTGCTCGCGGTGCTCCTGGCCGAAGAAGCATTGTTCGGCAAGGACACTGCGCCGCTGTTCAATTGGGTCGCGAATCAGCCTCCCTGGTCGGATCTCCCTTTCGTCGTGCTCACCAGTCAGTTGCCCGGCAACGCAGTGGTTGGATGGCGCGGCACGCTGATCGACAGCTTGCACAACGTCTCCCTGCTGGAGCGACCTGTGCAGACGATCACTCTGAGGACGGCGATGCAGGCAGCGGGTCGTGCACGTGCGCGCCAGTATCAACTCCGAGCGTTGCTCGAAGCTCAGAAGCATGCGGCAGCGGAGCTCGAGCACCTGGTTCTTGCGCGTACTCAGCAGCTGGAAGCCGCCAACGAAGAGTTGCGCAGGCAAATGGCTGAGCGGGCGCGCGTGGAGGAGTCGCTGCGTCAGGCGCAGAGGATGGAAGCGATCGGCCAACTCACGGGCGGTATCGCGCACGACTTCAACAACCTGCTGGGGGTCGTGCTGGGCAACCTGCAGCTGCTCGAGCGAAGTGTGACGGAGAGCCCAAGTCTGTCGCGCAAGGTGCACACGGCCATGCGCGCGGTGGTGCGCGGAGCGGATCTCACCCGCCGGCTCCTGGCCTTCTCGCGCAAGCAGATCTTCGCGCCGGCGGTGATCGACCTCGAACGTCAGCTGAGCGGCCTGGCCGACCTCATGCAGCGGACCCTCGGCGACGCCATCGAGGTGCGCATGCAGGCGGCCCCGGGTGTGTGGCACACCCGCGTCGACCCGGGCCAATTGGAGAACGCAATTCTAAATCTGGCGATCAACTCACGGGATGCGATGCCCCAAGGCGGCAGACTCACCGTTCAGATCGGCAACCTGCATGCCGATACAGTGTTCTGTGCGGCTCATCCGCCGCTGGAGCCGGGAGACTACGTCAGCATCACCGTGACCGACACGGGGTGCGGCATAGCCCCCGAGGTACTGAATCGCGTATTCGAGCCCTTCTTCACGACCAAGGAGTCTGGAAAGGGTAGCGGCTTGGGATTGGCAATGGTTCACAGTATGGCGGAACAGGCCGGTGGCGTAGCCACCATCGAGAGCACGGTCGGCAAGGGCACGACCGTCTGCATCCTGTTGCCGCGCTGTGACGAAGAGCAGTCCAACCGCGAAGACACCATCGTCGACAAGATCGCCCCGCGCGGGGATGAGACCATCCTCGTCGTGGAAGACGATGCGGACCTGCGCGAAACCGTCGTGACGAGCTTGTCGCAATTGGGTTATCGCGCGCTTGCGGCGGCCAATGCCGACGCCGCGTTGCGCATTCTCTCCGGTTCCGAAACGGTCGATCTGCTGTTCACGGATGTGATGATGCCTGGCGGCACGCTGGGACCCGCGCTGGCGAAGCGTGCACGTGAATTGCGTCCGGGGCTCGACGTGCTCTACACGACGGGCTATGCCGAACAGAGCGTGCTCGGCCATGGCTCGGGCGTGAGCCCGAGCGACGTCATCCAGAAACCGTATCGCAACGAAGACCTTGCACTCAGGATCCGCATCATGCTGGATCGGGAGGCGCGCGTTGCCTGATTCAAGCAGCAATCGCCTGCTCGTCATCGACGACCAGCCCGACCTCTGCGAGTTCATCACGGAGGCCGCTACTGCCATGGGTTTCGAAGCCCAGGCGGTGAACGAGCCCGTCGCATTCCGCGAGGCGTGCACGAACTTCAAGCCGAGCGTCGTCGTGCTCGATCTGCAGATGCCCGGCGCCGACGGCATCGAGTTGCTGCGCTACCTTGCCGACCACGGTTCCAAGGCGCACGTGCTGCTCGCGAGCGGCATGGACCAGCGCGTTCTTGCGACCGCGCAGCAGGTGGGGCGCTCGCAAGGGTTGAACATGCTGGGCGCGTTGCAAAAGCCCATTCTGCTGAACGATCTGGAAGCAATGCTCCGCCGCGGCCTGAGCGGCGAATCGCCGATCAATGCGCAGGAGCTCAAGCGCGCGCTCGATCAGAACCAGGTGCAGGTGTTCTATCAGCCCAAGGCGTCACGCGTGTCGCCGCGCTGCTGGATCATCGAGGGCGTCGAAGCGCTCGCCCGCTGGAATCACCCGGTGCATGGCTTCATCTCGCCCGCACGGTTCATTCCACTGGCGGAACAGAACGGCCTGATCCGCGTGCTCACGGAACAGGTCCTGCGCACCTCGCTCGCGCAATGCCGCGCGTGGGACGAAGCCGGTTTGCAGCTCTCGGTGGCGGTGAATCTGTCGCCGCAGTTGTTGAACGATCTGTCCTTCCCCGATCAAGTGTCGCGCCTGGCTGCGGAAGCGCGTGCGGATGCACGTCGCGTCGTGTTCGAAGTGACGGAAAGCGCCGCCATGTTCGATCCGGGCACGACCATGGACGTGCTCACGCGCATGCGCGTGAAGAATTTCGGTTTGTCGATCGATGATTTCGGCACGGGCTATTCATCGCTGAAGCAGCTCTATCTCATGCCGTTCAGCGAGCTGAAAATCGACACGTCGTTCGTCCGCGACGTGTTCGCGCACGAAGATGCGCGCACGATGGTGGATACCATGGTGCTGCTGGCGCACAAACTGCGTCTCACGGCATGCGCCGAAGGCGTCGAGACACAGGAGGTGCTGGACTTCCTCGACGGTGTCGGCTGCGACCGCGCACAAGGTTATTTCATCGGCCGCCCCATGCCGGGTGTGGAGCTCGAACCGGCCGTACGCGCGTGGAACAGCAAACAGAAGGCAGCCAGCCGATGAGCACCGCCAGCGTATCCGCGTTCGCGCCGGCTGCGCAGGCGAGCGTGGCGCCGCGCTGGCGCATTCTGCTCGTCGACGACGAGCCGACGCAGCGCCTGATCATGGCGCGGATCCTGCGCCGCGCCGGTTACGAAGTGGATACCGCGAGTAACGGTCGGGAAGCGTTGGCGAAGATCGAGGCCAGCGATTTTCATTTGATGATCACGGATTGGGAGATGCCGGAGATGGACGGCATCGCCTTGTGCAGCGCCGTCCGCGCTTCGCCGCGCGAGGGCTACATCTATACGATCCTGCTGACGGCCCGCGATGCAGTCGAGCACGTCGTGACCGGCCTGCAGTCCGGCGCCGATGACTATCTCACCAAGCCCGTGATCGAACCCGAATTGATCGCGCGCCTGCACACCGGTCAACGCATCGTCACGCTGGAGCGCTCGCTGCGCGCCGTCAATGAAGAGAATCGACGGCTCTCCATCACCGATCCGCTCACCGGAACCTATAACCGCCGTTACTTGATGGAACAGTTGCCGCGCGAGATCGAGCGTGGCGCGCGCTACGGCCGCACGCTGTCCGTGATCATGTGTGACGTCGACTACTTCAAGAAGGTCAACGATACGCACGGCCACCTGGTCGGCGACGATGTCCTCAAAGCGTTTGCAGCGATCTTGCAGCGAGGCAGTCGCGCCTGCGATTGGGTCGCGCGCTACGGCGGTGAAGAATTCGTCGTCGTGCTGCCGGAAACGAACCTGGCCAGCGCCCACGTTGCCGCGGAGCATCTGCGTGCCGAAGTCGCCGCTGCACCGCTGCAACTGGCGAGCGGGATCACGTTGCCGATCACGGCGAGCTTCGGCGTGGCCGGTTGGCGCGACATCGTGCCCGCGGCTGCGACCGTGGATGCGTTGATGGCCCGTTGCGACGCGGGCGTGTACGTCAGCAAAGCTGCTGGCCGCAATCGCGTCAGCATCGAATCGATCGACAAGTAGCGCGCTTTCCGATGCTTTTGCATTAGTTAAGTTAGCCGTTCGCGTATGCGTCCCCTCCCTTGCGCAGCGGGGGAAGGACAGGGTGGGGGTGCCAGCGCGAGCCTCTACCGTCTACGCTGCCCCGGAGCCCCCATCCTGTCCTTCCCCCGCTGCGCAAGGGAAGGAACGCTCGCGATCAACCTCACCGGCAGACGCAACGTCGCGCGCAACCCACCTTCCGCTCGATTGCTCAACGTCACATCGCCACCGTGACTGCGCGCGACCGTACGTGCAATCGTAAGTCCGAGGCCCACGCCACCCGTCTGCCGATTGCGCGAGCCATCGAGCCGATGAAAGGGCTCGAATACGCGCTCACAATCTGCCGCCGCAATGCCGGGTCCGCGATCGTCGATGGTGATATCGATGTGCGTCGGCGCGGCGCTCAGCGTGACCCGTGCTTGCCGGCCGTACTTGATCGCGTTGTCCACGAGATTGCCGACGCAGCGACGGATGGCGAGCGGCTGACAATCGAGCAGCAGCCGTTGCGGCACATCGGGTGCGACGGTAAGCGTCACATCGGGCAGATCGTCGCAGACACTTTCGAGGAGCGACACGAGATCGACGCGCAAGCGTGGCTCCGGATTCGTCTCCTCGCGCGCGAAACTGAGCGTCGTGCCGATCATCGCCTCCATGTCGGCCAGGTCTTGCAGCATTTTGCCCCGCACGACGTCGTCATCGATGAACTCGGCGCGCAGACGCAGCCGCGTGATGGGCGAGCGCAGGTCATGCGAGATGGCCGCAATCATCTGCATGCGATCCGTGACGAACGAACGCACGCGCGCCTGCATGGTGTTGAAAGCGCGGGTCGCCTGCCGCATTTCGCGCGAACCTTTTTCCGGCAGCGGCGGCGCATTGACGTTGCGGCCCAACTGCTCCGCCGCCGAGCCGAGCACGGTCAGCGGTCGCGTGAGCTCGCGCACCGCCCACACCGATAGCGCGAGGATGATGAGGCCGGAGCATGCGAGCGCGAGGAGGGTGCGCCAGTGCGGTCTTGCCGCCGGATCTGCGATCGGCACGCGGAAGTTGAGCCAGCTGCCATCGCTCAACGCAATGGCGGCCAACAGCATCGGCCCTTGCTGACGGCGCGTCAGTGCGCGCTCGATGAGGCGTCCGCTGGCGGTGCTGAGATCGAGGTTACGCCGGGTATCCTCGCTTGGATCGGTCAGCGCTCCCGTTTGACGGCGCAGCGCGACATGATGCTCGTGACTCGGCGCCTGCCATAACGCCGCGCCGATCACTTCCTCGAACAACACCTCGCGCCAACTTTGATCGGCATCGACATCGAGCGCGGCCGTACGATCGTTCGAGACTTGCAGGGTATTGCTGGCGAGCCGTTGCAACAGGACGGGTCGCTGGGTCAGCGGCGTTGCATCCATGAGGCGCACGATATCGGCGATGCGTTCGGCGAGATGGAGGTGATCCACGACATCCACCGTGTCCGAGCGCATGCCATGCACCAGACTCAACGTCACGAGCTGCGAGACCGACAGCACCGCGAGCAGCACCACGATGGTCCAGCCGATGATGCTGTCCGGCAGGAAGCGCTTCATGCCGGTGTGACCGCGGGTGTGAACGTATAGCCGCCGCCGCGCACGGTGACGATCAGCTCAGGTGCTTGCGGATTGGTTTCGATTTTGCGGCGGAGGCGGCTCACCTGGACGTCGATACTGCGATCGAACGGCTCCGCGGCCCGGCCACGGGTGATGTCGAGCAGTTGCTCGCGCGTCAAGACCCGTTGCGCGTGTTCTGCAAAGGCGAGCAGCAAATCGAACTCACCGGACGACAGCGACACCAGGCCGCCTTCCGGCGAGGTGAGTCGATAGCGGGCGGGATCGAGCGTCCAGCCGCTGAAGCGCAGCGGATGCTTTGCTCCGCGATGGCTGGGGTTGGCTGCGCGCCGGCGCAGCACGGCCCGAATGCGCGCGAGCAATTCGCGCGGGTCGAACGGCTTGGCCACGTAGTCATCGGCGCCGAGCTCCAGGCCGACGACGCGATCGGTTGCCTCGCCCATCGCCGTGAGCATGATGATCGGAATCGCATGGGTGCCCTGCAGCTCGCGGCAGATCGCGAGCCCATCCTTGCCGGGCAGCATCAGATCCAGAACGATCAGGTCGATCCGTGCCGCGCTCAGCACCCGCTGCATCTCGCGCCATTCGCGGGCCAGCGACACGCGCAAGCCGCTGCGCATCAGAAAGCGGGACAGCAGCTCGCGGATCTCGGGGTCGTCGTCGACGACCAGTACGTGTGCGGTGGGGTCCATTGGGGTGTGGGGCGTGGGACCTGCGGCCTGGGGTTCGGAACTCAGACAACGCAGCTCACCGATTTGCTGCGCCCAAGCCCCAGGTCTCAGGCCCCTGGCCCATTCTTCATGTAACAACCTGTAACAAACCCGGCGTCCCGCAACACGCCGCAACCAACTGACGACCGCCCGACACACCGCAGTTACAGGCCAATGGTCTGCTAGTCACCGTCACGGTAGCCGCAGTTGCTGCGGAAGCCGGACGGTCACCTCGATGCAATTCCCACAGTTGGAGGACACACTCATGAACGTTCGTCAGTTGCTTGCCGCCGGTGCCATGGCTGTCGTGCTGGCGCCCGCCTGCTTCGCCGCCACGGAGAAGACCGACCGCTGCTCGACACTGGAAAGCCGCTTCGACAAGCATGCGGCCACCAGTACGTCGGCAGACCTTGCCAAGGCGAAAGAGTTGCGCGCCGAAGGGGCGAAGCTGTGCTCGTCGGGCAAGAAGAGCGAAGGTGCAAAGAAACTGGAGCAAGCCGTCAAGATGATCGGCAGCAGCGCGTCCAAGTAATCCCTCAGCCGGGCCACACCGACCGCGCTCGGTGTGGCCCGGCACTCGCTTCGCACCGTGCAAGAACGACACGGTCCCGCCCAAAAAAGCCGTCATCCGACGCTGCTAGAATCCCCGCTCCGTTAAGCCGGTGCGCGTCGCGCACCCTTGGTCATCGTCGGAGCAACCTGCATGCGGATCGTGAAGCTCGTCGCCTGGATCGTCGGTGGCCTCATCGGCTTGTTCATCGTGGCCGCCGTGCTGGTGCTGGTGTTCGTCGACCCGAACGACTATCGCGACGACATCGAGCGTGCGGTCGAGAACCAAACCGGGCGCAACCTGGAACTCACGGGTGACCTCAAGCTCTCGGTGTTTCCGTGGATCTCCTTACACACGGGCGCAGCCAGCTTGGGTGATGCCCCGGGGTTCGGTCCCGAGCCGTTCCTAGCAATCAAGGAAGCCCAAGTGAGTGTGCGGTTTTGGCCGTTGCTGCGCGGTCAGGTGGAAGCCGGCAAGGTGCGTCTGGTCGGCGCGCGCGTGCGGCTCATCACCGACGCACAGGGCCGCAATAACTGGGACGATCTCGGCAAGCGCACCCCCACGGAACCGCAAGCGCAAACCGGGCCGACGCAGTTGCCCACCTTGTCGGGTGTCGAGATCGTCGATGCCACCCTGATTCAGGAGAACCGTCAGACGAACACGCGTCGTGTCCTGAGCCAGTTCAATCTGGAGACGGGCCGTATCTCGTCGGGCGATCCCTTCGATCTGAAGACGCACTTCCTGTATCAGCACAGCCCGGAGCTGAACCTGCAGTCGAAGGTGAATGCGCGCATCACGGCCGATCCGGGTGCTCAGCTCTATACGCTCGACGATGCGGCGATCGACCTGACGTTGAAAGGTCCGACGTACCCGTCCGAGGGCATGCCGGTGACCATCGCGGCGGACAAGATTCAATCCGATCTGAAGAACAGCGAGCACTCGGTGCAGAAGTTCGTGCTTGCCACGCGCTACAAGGCGAAGGACGCGAAAGGTGAGGGACTGCCGATCGAGCTGAAGGCGGACACGCTCAATGCCAATCTGCGGGCGCAAACGCTGAAGCTGTCCGATCTCGCCGTGCGCCTGGCCGATGCGCAGCTCAAGGGCAATCTGCAAGGCGTAGAGATCGTGGACGCTCCGCACCTCACCGGGGCGCTGCAGTTGCCGGAGACGTCGCTCAAGGCCCTGCTCACGCAGGCTGGCATCACGTTGCCGCCGACACGCGATCCGAAGGCGTACGAGCGCTTGAGCTTCGAAGGTCAGGTCGACGTGACCCGCACGTCCGCGACGATCGACAAGGCCCTGCTCAAGCTCGATGACACCACGGCACGTGGATCGGTCGGCGTTGCGGACTTTGCCTCCAAGGCATTGCGCTTCGACCTCGCAGTCGATCGCATCGATGCCGATCGCTACCGCGCGCCGGAGCCGCCCAAATCGGAACAGAAGAACAAGGAGTCGAAATCGACCGAGCCGGCGAAGCCTGCGCCGATTCCTGTCGAGCTGCTGCGCACGCTGAACCTGCGCGGCAACCTCAAGGTGGGCGAGGCGAAGTTCGCTGGAATGAAGTTCTCTGATTTGCAGCTCGGAGTGAATGCACGCAATGGGCAACTGCAGCTGCAGCCGCTCGCGGCCAGGATGTATGAGGGTCAATATCAAGGCGATGTGACAGTGGATGCGACGGGCGATGTCGCGCGCATCGGCATGGATCAGCACGTGCGAGGGGTGAACTTTGCACCGCTGTTGAAGGATGGCTTCGACACGACCCGGTTGTCCGGCAAGGGCAACGCCAATCTGAAGATCACCGCGTCGGGCCGTACCACCGATGCACTGCTCAATACGCTCGACGGCGCGTTGGACTTCGCGGTGAACGAAGGCGCGGTGGAAGGGGCCGACCTGTGGTACGAGATTCGTCGTGCGCGTGCGGTGTTCAAGCGCGAGGCCGTGCCCACCCGTAGCGGCCCTGCGCGCACGACATTCGACACGCTGAAGGGTACGGGCACGTTCGACAATGGCGTGTTGAGCAACAACGATCTCGAAGCGGCGATGCAATATCTGCGCATCAAAGGGCAGGGCAAGATCAATCTGCCGCAGAACGCACTCGATTACGGTCTGATCGCTCAGGTCCTGCGCATTCCTCAGGAAGGCGCGGATGCGACGCAGATGAAGGACCTGGTCGACGCCGAGATTCCCGTGCGGGTGAGCGGGATGCTCAGCGACCCGAAGGTACGACCCGACCTCGAGGGCTACATCAAGGGACAGGCGAAGCAGCGCATCGACGAAGAGAAGAAGAAGGTCGAGGAGAAGGTCCGTAACAAGCTGCAGGACAAGCTCAAGGGCATCCTGGGCGGCGAATAATGGCGCACGCAAGCACCATCGGCATCGCAGCGATGACGCTGGTCACGAGCACTGCGTCCGCGATCGACGTGCAGCGTGCCGACACTCGGTATCACGACGGTCGCTATGAGCTCGAGGTCGAAGCGACCTTGGATGCGCCTGCACCGGAAGTGCAGCGCGTGTTGCGTAACTATGTGCTGTATCCGAAGTTGGACGCCCGCGTGCTCGATGCCAAGGTGCTGGAGCGCCCCAGCGCGAACGAAGCGCTGCTGTACTCGCAAATCCGTGTCTGTGTCGCGGCGATCCTCTGCCGCCGGGTCAATCGGGTCGAGCGTGTGGAAGAGCGCACGAACGAGCTGCTGGCCACGGCCATCCCGGAACGAAGCGACGTGAGGTTCGGCTTGACGCACACACAGTTGTCGACCCTGGCTGACAGTACGACGCGTATCGTGTATCGCACGCAGATCGAGCCGAAATTCTGGGTGCCGCGCATGCTGCCGAAGCGCGCGATGCTCAATACGCTGCGCGACGCCACGATCCAGTTGCTCACGCAGGTGGAGAAAAATGCGCAGCACGGGACGGTGCATGCGGAAGTGCCACGCCTTTCTCCCGGGCTGCGTGTGAAGTGATGCCTGCCGATCCAGTGACTGCCTTTGCGCCCGCCGTCCTGACCTGGTTCGAAGCCCACGGCCGCAAGCACCTCCCATGGCAAGTCGACCGCACGCCGTATCGTGTGTGGATTTCCGAGATCATGTTGCAGCAAACGCAGGTGAGCACGGTCATTCCGTACTACCAGCGGTTCCTGCAACACTTTCCGACCGTGCAGGCGCTCGCGACGGCGCCGTTGGACGAAGTGCTGCACCTGTGGACCGGGTTGGGCTATTACGCGCGTGCGCGTAACTTGCATCGCGCCGCGCAAGTGCTGGTCGCTGAACACGGTGGTGAGTTTCCCCAAGGCATCGACGCCGTGCAGTCGTTACCCGGCATCGGGCGCTCGACGGCGGGCGCGATCCTCGCATTGTCGCGAGGCGAGCGGCACCCCATCCTGGACGGCAACGTCAAACGCGTGCTCGCGCGGTATTTCGGTGTCGCGGGTTTTCCGGGCGAAGCGGCGGTGGCGCAACGGTTGTGGGATCTCGCGGAGCAGTGCACGCCGCACGCGCGAGTCGATGACTACACGCAAGCGATGATGGATCTGGGCGCGACCGTGTGCGTGCGCTCGCGCCCTGCGTGCGCGCAATGTCCCGTAGTCGCGTCGTGCGTTGCCCATGGCACAGGACGTCAAGCGGTATTGCCAACGCCGCGACCGAAGAAGGCGCGACCGCAGCGGGCCGCGTTGACCTTGCTGCTGCGACGGCCCGATGGCGCGGTGTACCTGGAACAGCGACCGGCAGCCGGCTTGTGGGGCGGACTTTGGAGCTTGCCGCAGTTCGACGATCACGCAGCCGCGCAGCAATGGCTCCATGAGCGCATTCCGAGCGCTCTTCCGAACCCGATGGCCCTGGCTCCGTATCACCATGCATTCACACACTTCGACCTCGTACTGACGCCCCTGGTATTGCACGTGCAACAGCCCCCGGACCGAATTGCCGATGACGAGCGGCATTGCTGGTACGATCCCGCCGCGCCACAACGCATCGGCCTGGCCAAACCCACTGTGGATCTCATTGCCGCCCTGGCCCAGCCGCAGTACGCGTTATCCCTTTGAGGGCATCGGTTTGAGTGATTTCGCCACACGACTTGCCGCGCGCATCGGCCGCTACGGTCCGCTCTGTGTCGGCATCGATCCGCACGCGCCACTGCTGCAAGCGTGCGGCTTGCCGGATAGCGCGGAAGGCGCACTCGCGTTGGGTCAACGCATCATCCGCGCGCTCGATTTCGAGCTCGCGATCGTGAAGCCGCAGTCGGCTTTCTTCGAGCGCCATGGCAGCGCCGGCATACGCGCACTGGAACAGCTGATGGCCGAAGCGCGCGCCCGCGACTTGCTCGTATTGCTGGATGCCAAGCGGGGAGACATCGACAGCACGGGCGAAGCCTATGCCGAAGCCTATTTCCGTCCCGGCACTTCGGTGCGTGCCGATGCGTTGACGTGGCATGTGTATCTGGGATTCGCCGCTCTGCGCCGTGCGCTCGAGTTTGCTGCGCGTGAAGGCGGCGGCGCCTTCATCGTCGTGCGCTCTTCCAATCCGGAAGGCGCGGCTCTGCAGACGGCAGTGCTCGAGGGCAAGACCGTGAGTCAGCGTGTCTGCGAGGAGATCACGGCGTTCAACCAGCGCCTGCATGCCACGGCCGCGCTGGGCTCGGTCGGAGCCGTCGTGGGTGCAACATGCGACGATGCCGACGCGATGGTCGCCGCGCTGCCACGCTCGTACATCCTGGCGCCGGGGGTTGGTGCACAGGGCGCCACGCTGGCGGATATCGTGCGGCGCATGCCGAGTGCGCGCGGTCGCGTGCTGCCCAGCGTGTCGCGAGCGATCTTCGCCAACGGGACCCATGAGGCCGAGGTACGCAGTACGTTGCGAGCACTGCGCGATGAAGCGCGGCGAATGTGGGATTGATCGTGCGGCTCTCGCAAGTGAGAGCACGCCCTAACGAATGTCTGATTAACCCGGCTAGCTGGCTACTGGCTAGCTGGCCAGAGTATGCGGCTTCTTCTGGCCAGCAGACCAGCAAGCCAGCAGACCAGATTGTTCAGAGGTTCCCTAACGGTGATTTAAATGACTCGAACTGTTCAATGTGTCGTCCTGGGCGCTGAAGCCGAAGGTCTCGACTATGTGCCGTATCCCGGCGAGATCGGCCAACGCATCTACGAGAGCGTGTCGAAGGAGGGGTGGCAGCGCTGGCTGAAGCACCAGACGATGCTCATCAACGAATATCGCCTCACGCCCATCGATCCCAAGGCGCGCAAGTTCCTGGTGGCGGAGATGGAGAAGTTCTTCTTCGGTGGCGGATCGGAGAAGCCGAAGGAGTTCGTGCAGCCGGAGTAGGAAGGAAGGGTGAGGAAGGGCGCTGGGCGATGGGTCCGGAAATGCGTTCTTACCACAGCCCAATCGCCCAGCGCCCTCCTTGCCCGATTACTTCACTGCTCGCGCCGTCACCTGCTCAATCGTCCCCGTGTCCGATCGCAGCGCCGCACACACCTGTTGGAACTCGGCTGCGAGTTGGGTCACGTCGGCCTGCCAGTCGTGAGTGGCCCCTGCCTTCGCGCCCGTTTCGATCGCTTGCGCGAGCGAGGTCAGGAAGTCGACGTGCAGGTTCGCGCAGGCGCCCTTGAAGCGGTGGGCGCCGCGGCTCAACGCGGCCATATCGCCGCATTCCAGCGCGGTCTGCATTTCCCGCAGGGTCTCCTCACCGCTATCGACGAACGTCGTGATCAGCTCGCGCTCGAATTCGGCGTCGCCACCGGAAACCTCTTGCAGGCGCCGGCGCACATCGCCCAGGTGAGTGGCCGGTGCGGTGAGGGTGCGTTCGATCTGTGTCATGGCCTGCGAGCTTCCACCAAAGTATGTGTCGAGTACGTCCTGCAAGCGCGCGATATCGAGCGGCTTGGTGAGGTAGTTGTCCATACCGGCTTCGAGACAGCGCTCGAGCTGGCCCATCATCGCGTTCGCCGTGAGCGCCACGATGGGCGTGCGCCGGCCGCCGGCCTCGAATTCACGGATGCGACGCGTGGCTTCGATACCGTCCATCACCGGCATCTGCATGTCCATGAGAATCAATCCGTATGACTGTGCGCGTACGGCGGCGAGAGCCAGCGCACCGTCCTCGGCGATATCGACGCT
The DNA here is from genome assembly GCA_035276085.1 of Steroidobacteraceae bacterium. Classification (GTDB taxonomy): domain Bacteria; phylum Pseudomonadota; class Gammaproteobacteria; order Steroidobacterales; family Steroidobacteraceae; genus DATELY01. The sequence continues at coordinate 13,081 of DATELY010000224.1, forward strand.
GCAACCCAGCCGCTCCAGGAATTTCTGTCCGACGCGCTGATTGATCTTGTTGTCCTCCACCAATAGGACGCGGCCGTCGTACTGCGCCTGACGCTCCTGGGCGAGCAGTGTGCTGCGAGTGATCAGCGGCTGGCTGCGCAAGTGCCAGTCGTCGCCAGCGCGCGCAAAGACCTGCGTCAGGCACGCGAGCAGATCGCGCGAGCGCACCGGCTTCGTGAGATAGGCGGCGAAACCGATGTCGGACAGACGCTGCAGTTCGCCTGAGCGATCCATGGACGTGAGCAACACCAGGTGCGGCGGGTGACCGCCGTTGGTCCCTTGCTGACAGTCGCTCACGATGCGCTCGCCCAACATCACGCCATCGAGCTCCGGCATCTGATAATCGAGCAAGACGAGATCGAAGGGTTCGCTGGCGGCGCGTGTCAGAAGCGTGAGTGCGCTGTCGGCGCCCGCCGCGGAAACGACTTCATAACCCGCGCGCTTCAACTGCTCGGTGAGCACGTGGCGATTCGTGCGGTTGTCATCGATGAGCAGAATGCGTCGCCCGTGATCGTGCATGACGGGCGCTTCCTCCGCCGCTGTGAGCACGGGTTCGAGCGGGAGGGTGAACCAGAACGTGGAGCCGCGCTCCATCTCGCTTTGCACACCGCATTGTCCGCCCATCAGGTCGACCAGGCGACGCACGATCGACAGGCCCAGTCCCGTCCCGCCGAATTTGCGCGTCGTCGACGAGTCCGCCTGGGTGAAGGGCTGGAACAACTCGGCGAGCGCTTCCGGCGCAATGCCCGGACCGGTATCGCGAACCTCGAAGTGAACGAGATGGCGGCCATTCTGTGTGCCGACCATGCATACATCGATGACGACTTCGCCGCGCTCGGTGAACTTGATCGCGTTGCCGACGAGGTTCAGCAAACATTGACGAATGCGCTGCGGATCGCCGAAGACGCGCGCCGGCACTTCGGGATGGACGTGGACGATGAGCTCGAGGTCCTTCGCAGCGGCTTGAAACGCCATCAAGCCGCCGACGTCTTCCACGTTCATCGGCAAATCGAGCTCGATGTGCTCGATGTCGAGCTTGCCGGCTTCGATCTTCGAGAAGTCGAGAATGTCGTTGAGAATGGTCAGGAGCGAATCGGCGCTCGCACGGATCGTCTCCGCGTAGTCGCGCTGCACGCGATTGAGCGGCGTTTCCAGCAACAAGCCCGTCATGCCGAGCACGCCGTTCATCGGTGTGCGGATCTCGTGACTCATCGTCGCGAGGAACGTGCTCTTGGCGCGGTTGGCGGATTCGGCGGCCTCGGAAGCCTGTCGCATCGCTTCGCGTGAGGCGCGCGCTTCGGTGATGTCGTGCATCGAACCCGCGGCACGACGAACCTTGCCGTCCGCGGCCAACTCGCCCTTGCCGCGCGTGCGCATCCAGAGCCATTGCCCGTTCTTGCACCGGATGCGGTGCTCGACATCGAAGCCCGCAAGCTGCTGGCTCTGGGCAGCCACGGTGTAGCGCATGCGGTCAGTATCCTCCGGGTGGATCAGGGCGCGGATATCTTCGACGCGCGTACCGAGCTCACCGGGGGCGTATCCGAGCACCTCGCTCAGGCGCGGCGAGGTCCAGGCATGATTCGCTGCGTAGTCGAGCTCGAACAAGCCATCTTGTGCACCGTCGATGGCGCGTTCGAAGCGTGCCCGCACATCGGCGAGCGCGTCTTCAGCCAGTTTCCATTCATGCACGTCGTGGATCGAGCCCGCCATTCGCGCTGGCTTGCCGTCAGCGTCCCGCTCGACTGCGCCCAACACACGGAACCAACGCTTCTCACCATTCGCGCGCGTCAGGTGCATGACGACCTGGTAGGGCACGCCGTGATCCAGGTGGTTTCTGAGCGCTTCGTTGTGCAGCTGGAGCATGTCCTCGCCAACGAGGACCGGGGACTGCACGGGTTGTGCCTTCAACTCGGCCAGCGTATAGCCGGTCAGCGCCGAGTAGGTCGAGGAAGCCCAGAACTCCCGGGTGACGAAGTCGTATTCCCAATGGCCTTCCAGGCTCGAGCGCGCGGCCCGTTCGGAGCGGCGCTCGGCATCGCGCAGTTGTTGGGCTTGTCGCTCCAGCTCGCGGCTTGCCTCGATCTCCTGCGTCACATCCCAATCCACGCCGATGACATGCGTCGCTGTGCCGGCGTCATCGCGCATGATGCGCGCGTGCAGATGCATGTGACGGGGCTGGTCCGAGTGCGCCCGATAGCGCACGGTCACGCTCGATTGACCGCCTGACTGCAGCGCCTGGGTGAATACGCTGTTCCAGCGCTCGCGCTCATCGGCGTGGACCATGAGATCCGCATAAGGAAAGCCCGAGTACTGGGCTTGGCCTTGCAGACACTCGAGCACCGCGCTGCCAGGCGCGATGCGTGTGACATTCTCGCTGACGTTCCATTCCCAAATGGAAATGCCTGCGGCCTGATTCGCGCCCATGATCAGGTCGAGCGTGCGGCCGCGTTCCGCTTCGGCTGCTTCTGCACGCGTGAGCGCATTGCGCAATGCATCGCTATGTCCACGTGCCTGCATCACCTGCGCTTGCGCCAGCGCCGCCGCTTGCGAGCGGCGCGCATACGCGCTGCCGAACACCGCGGTTGCGATGATCGCAAACACCATGAGCGCGTGATTCTCGAGGTAGTGCCACCAGGTGGCATCCACCGGTGCGGCAATGGGAGCCAGGAACGTGCAACTCGTCGCGACGAAAGCCAGTACGCCCGCATGCCACGGCCGCGATGACATGAGCGCGAGAATGACGGTGAGCATGTAGCCGATGCCAACCATGCCATCGACCTGATTGGTGAGATCGGCCGCGAACACGAGTCCGCACAACAGCAGCGCCCACGGCAATAGATTGCGCGCAGACGCCGTAATGTCCGCGCTCAACGCGCTCACCACCTGCTGGGCTTGCGCAGTGGCCGATTGCGCGGCAAACGCCAGCGCATGCTTGCGTACGAAGAAGCCAGCCAGCACGAGCGTGCCGATCAGCGCCAAGGCCAGCGCGATCATCGCCATGTAGGACTGGCCGAAGAAACGGTCCAGGCGCACGCGCGCGACGTCGAGCGGTACGGTGAGTGTCATCAACTGGTGGCCGGGCGTTGCGAACGCATAGCGAATGAAGCCCGCATTGCCCTGCTCGATGGTCTCGAAGAACGGCACGTCGGGTTGCCGTTGCAGCGCGCTCTGCGCCCGCAGCAGGAAGGAGTCGCTGTGCGCAGTTTGGGTTTGCAGGTCACTGCGTTGAATGCGGTAGGCGGTCATCGTGTCGTCGCTCACGCGTCCATCACGGACCGCAGAGGCGACCGCGGTGGCTTCTGCCAGCGCGACCTGGCGGGCCATCTCTTCGGACATCACCCGCATTTGTTGGAGCAGAGGCGCGCCGCCCAGCAGCGCGGCGAGCACGAAGAGCAGCACCGCGGCAACGGCGCTCTGGCCCAGCAAGATTTTGAGCAACTGTTGTGGATTCATTCCGGCATTCCGCTGCGGCGGGCGTCCCCTCTCGGAGCTCTGGCGCGCAGTGTTGAGGCCGGTACGCGCGCGGTCAGGTTGCTCCGCGCGTCGAAGTGAAGCAGAGCATTAGTGTTATGTACCGTGCAGGGCGCACAAGACGTTGGCGCCGCGTGCGCGGAGGCCTCTAATCAGCAATAGCCTTACCCACCGGGATCTTCCCCGGGATCGTTGTCGCAATGCACAACCCGTACTTGCCCAACTGAGAATGATCGTTCATTCTCGCGCCCCCCAGACCTGCCCCGAACTCGATCCATGCGGCTCGCTCTTCTTCTTCCGGTTTGCTGCCTGCTTGCCGCTTGCGACGAAGCCCCCGCTCCGGCCATGCCTCCCGTGGCTGTGACCGTGGCAACTCTGGCTCCGCAATCGGTCACGTTGACGCGCGAGTTGCCGGGGCGAGTGAACGCATCGCTCATTGCCGAGGTGCGCCCGCAGGTGTCCGGCATCGTGCAGAAGCGACTGTTTCCGGAAGGCGGCTTGGTCAAGGCGGGTGAGCCGCTCTATCAGCTGGACGATTCGACTTACCGTGCCGATGCGAGCAGTGCGCAAGCGGCGTTGATGCGCGCGGAGGCCACTCTCTACGCCGCGAAATTGAAAGCAAAGCGGACGGATGAGCTGGCGAAGGCTCATGTGGTCAGCACACAGGACAACGAGAACGCCGTAGCCGCGCTGGCCCAAGCCGAGGCCGATGTCGCCGTTGCGAAGGCCGCCGTCGATCGCGCGAATGTCATGCTGGGGTATGCGCGAATCGTCTCCCCCATCGCCGGACGCATCGGCCGTTCATCCGTAACGCCCGGTGCCTTGGTCACAGAGCAACAGGAAGCGGCGTTGGCCACGGTGCAGCAGCTCGATCCGGTGCATGTCGATCTCACGCAGTCCGGTACCGAGCTGCTGCAGCTGCGCAAGCAACTCGAAGCCGGCACGCTGAAGGGCGCGTCATCGTTGCCCGTCACGTTGCTGCTCGATGATGGCAGCCAATACAAACATCCGGGCAAGCTCGCGTTCTCCGAAGTGTCGGTCGATCCGATGACCGGCAGCTATGCCTTGCGCGTCGTCGTGCCCAATCCGGAGCACACGCTGCTGCCCGGCATGTATGTCCGTGCGCTGGTCGGCGAAGGTGTGCGCCCGAATGCATTGCTCGCTCCGCAACAGGGCATCGTGCGCGATCCCAAGGGCGGCGCGAGTGCTCTGATCGTCAACGCCGACAGCAAGGTCGAGCCGCGCGAGGTTGCGGTGTCGCGCACCGTCGGTGACAAGTGGCTGGTGGATGGCGGGCTCGTCGCGGGCGACAAGGTCATCATCGAAGGCTTGCAGAAGGTTCGACCGGGCATGTCGGTCTCAGCGACGGAAGCCGGCGCGTCGGACGTGAAGACGGCAGCGGCAGACAAGTAAGGGATTGCGCCGTGGCCCGCTTCTTCATCGACCGTCCCATCTTCGCCTGGGTCATTGCAATCGTGATCATGCTGGCTGGCGCGCTGGCGATCGGGCGTTTGCCGGTCTCGCGCTTTCCCGACATCGCGCCGCCCGTCGTGACCATCGATGCCTTCTATCCGGGCGCGTCCGCCAAGGTGGTGGAGAACTCGGTGACGCAGATCATCGAGCAGAACATGAAAGCCCTCGACGGGCTGCTGTTCATGACGTCGACCAGCGACGCCACCGGCCGCGCCGGCATCGTGCTGACCTTCAACAACAGCGTGAATGCAGACATCGCCCAGGTGCAGGTGCAGAACAAGCTGCAGGTCGCCATGCCGTTCCTGCCCCAGGACGTGCAGCAGCAAGGCATCAACGTCGCGAAGGCTTCGAGCAACTTCGCCTTGAGCGTCGCGCTCGTGTCGGACGGCGCGCCGCGGAACGAGATCGAAGATTACGTCGCCACGAACATTGCCGATGTGATCGCGCGCGTTCCCGGTGTCGGCGCAACGCAGGTTTTCGCGTCGAAGTACGCCATGCGCATCTGGCTCGATCCCGACAAGCTCGATGCATACAAGCTCACGCCAACGGACGTCGTTGCGGCGCTGAGAGCGCAGAATCAACAGGTCGCAGTGGGCCAGCTGGGCGGCACGCCGGCGATCAAGGGTCAACAGATCAATGCCACCATCAACGCGCGCGGCCGCTTGCAGACGCCTGAGCAATTCCGCGCGATCGTGCTGCGCGGAAACACGGCAGGCTCGGTGCTGAAGCTGGGCGATGTCGCTCGCGTCGAGATGGGGACGGAAGAATACGGCTTCATCAGTCGCATCAACGGCAAGCCGGCAACGGGCCTGGGTGTGATGCTGGCGGCCGGAGCGAACGCCTTGGAAACGGCCGCTGCCGTCAAGGCGACGGTGGAACGAATCAAGCCGACGTTGCCGCGCGGCATGACGGCGATCATTCCTTTCGATACGACGCCCTTCATCTCCGCAGCGATCAAGGGAGTCGTCGTGACGCTCATCGAGGCCGTCGCGCTGGTCTTCGTCGTGATGTATCTGTTCCTGCAGAATTTCCGCGCCACTTTGATCCCGACCATTACAGTTCCCGTGGTGCTGCTGGGCACCTTCGTTGTGCTGCAGGCATTCGGCTTCTCGATCAACATGCTCACCATGTTCGCGATGGTGCTGGCCATCGGTCTGGTCGTGGATGACGCCATCGTCGTGGTAGAGAACGTCGAGCGCGTCATGAGCGAAGAAGGGTTGCCGCCGCTGGAGGCAACCCGCAAGTCGATGGATCAGATCACCGGCGCACTGATCGCGATCGGCGTGGTGCTCGCCGCCGTGTTTCTGCCGATGGCGTTCATCGGCGGTGCGACCGGCGTGATCTACCGGCAGTTCTCCGCCACCATCGTCTCGGCCATCGTGTTCTCCGTGCTCATGGCCATCGTGTTGACGCCGGCGCTCTGCGCGACATTGCTGAAGCCGATCGAGAAGGGGCATCACTATCACGACACGGGCTTCTTCGGCTGGTTCAATCAGGCGTTCGACCGCAGCAACGCGCGCTATCAGGGCAGCGTCCGCAAGATACTGTCGCGTCAAAAGCGTTTTGGCGCTGCTTTTCTCGTGATGGCTGGCCTGGCGGGCCTCATCTACTTTCGACTGCCCACGGCGTTCCTGCCCGAAGAGGATCAAGGCTGGCTCATCGGGATGGTGCAAACGCCAGTCGGTGCAACGCTCGAGCGCACATCCAAAGTCGTGGATCAGATGGAAGAATACTTTCTCAACGACGAGAAGGATTCGATGTATCTGTTGTGGACCGTCGAGGGCTTCAGTTTCATCGGCAATGGCCAGAACGCAGCGGCCTCGTTCATGACGTTGAAGGACTGGAGCGAGCGCGATGATCCTGCAAAGAGCGTTCATGCCGTCGCCGCACGCGCCATGGCGAAGTTCAGCCAGATCAAGGACGGCTTCATATTCGCGTTCCCACCGCCGGCTGCACCGGATCTCGGCAATGCGAGCGGCTATTCGTTCTTTTTGACCGACAACAACGATGCCGGTCACGACGCACTCCTGCAGGCGCGTAATCAGTTGCTGGCAATGGCTGCGGAAAACAAGTTGCTCGCCAGCGTGCGCCCGGCGGGTATGGAAGACACGCCGCAGATGCGCATCGACATCGACAATCAGCAGGCAACGGCCTTCGGTCTCAAGGCGGAGGAAATCAACGAAGCGCTCGCCATTGCCTGGGGTGGCCGCTATGTCGATGATTTCATCGATCGAGGACGAGTGAAGCACGTTTACGTCCAGGCCGATGCGCCGTTCCGCATGGTGCCGGAAGATTTCAAGCGCTGGTCGGTACGCAATGCGAACGGCGACATGGTGCCGTTCTCCGCATTTGCCAGCTGGCATTGGGACTACGGCTCGCCACGTCTGGAACGTTTCAACGGTGTGCCGGCGCTGCAGATCGATGGAGCCTCGAGCCCCGGCGTGAGCACAGGCACGGCGATGGCCGAGGTCGAAAAGCTCGTCGCTCAGCTGCCTGAAGGATTCGGGCTCGAATGGACGGGCATCTCGTTCGTCGAGCGCGCAGCGGGCTCGCAAACCACCCTGGTCTATGCACTGTCGATCGTGTTCGTGTTCCTGTGTCTCGCTGCGCTGTACGAGAGTTGGACGATCCCGACCGCGGTGCTGATGATCGCACCGTTGGGCATTCTCGGCGCCGTGCTCGCGCCGTTCCTGCGCGAGATGAATCGCGATGTGTACTTTCAGGTCGGCATGCTCACGACGATCGGTCTGTCCTGCAAGAATGCCATTCTCATCGTCGAGTTCGCGAAATTGAACATGGAACAGGGTATGAGCCTGATCGACGCGACGATGAATGCCATTCGCGATCGTCTGCGGCCCATCATCATGACGTCGCTCGCCTTCGGTCTCGGTGTGCTGCCGCTCGCGATCGCAGGCGGCGCTGGCTCCGGTGCTCAACAGGCCATCGGCACGGGCGTCCTGGGCGGCATGCTGACGGGAACATTCCTGGGCATTTTCTTCGTGCCGCTGTTCTTCGTCGTCGTGAAGCGCGTGTTTGCCGGTCGCACGCGCTCGCAACCTGCTGCCGAGTACCTCCCCGCAACCGAGGGAGGGTTCGACAAATGATGCCGCGGGCGATCGCAGCCGCCGGAGCGTCGCTCAGTACGACTCAGGTGCTGCAACTCTTCGCGGGGTTTCGCGTTTCGTTCTGATCGAGGGGGCGTGATGGTAAACGAGCAGGTCGCGAAGGTGTTCGATCGCACGCAGGCCCAGTGCGGTCGGATTCTCGATGCGGCTGAACAATGCTTCATCAAGTTCGGGTTTCATGCCGCCAGCATGTCGACCATTGCCGAAGCCGCCGGCATGAGTCCCGGCCTGATCTATCGATATTTCGACAACAAGAGCGCCATCATCAAGGCGATCATCGAGCGCCAGCTCTGTACCCTGCGTGCGGACATGGCGACCTTGCAATCGGGTGCCGATTTCACGTCGATGATCGCCGATCTCTTCGCGAGCTGGCAGCGTGGCGATCCGCGCGGCATGAGTCCCGTGCTGTACCTGGAGCTGACTGCAGAAGCGACCCGCGACGACGCAATCGCGGATGCCTGCAAAATGTCGGATGACGTGTGCGGCAGCGCTCTTCGCGCCTGGCTCAAGCAGCAGGCGAAGGCCGAAGGCCACGAGCTGACGGACATCGAGGCGGAGCAAAGCGAAATCGCCGTGCGCTGCTTCATCGACGGGCTTGCGCTGCGCGCCGTGCGTGACCCCGAGCTCAGGCCTGCATTGGTCGCGGCGAGCTTGCAGCGGTTTCTGCCGACGCTGCTTGCAATTCCCAGGTCCCGATAGACTGGATGTCCTGTCCGAGAGCGGCAGTCCTTACTGCAAACGTCGCGGCTGCAGCAGTTGCACACTGAAGAGCGACTGAGCATCGGTCCACACCCGCTCCGCCTGAAACCCCGCGCCCGCGGCCAGTTGAGCGAAGCTTTCGAGCGTGTACTTGTGGCAGCACTCGGTCAGCAAACGCTCGCCACGACGGATCGAGATCGTGTCCTCGCCCACGTGCACCGTCTGATCTTCACGACTGACCAGATGCATCTCGATCCGGCTGTGCGCTTCCACCCAGCACGCCTCGTGCTTGAAGGCATCGATGTGAAAGTCCGTGCCCAGCTCGCGATTCAGATGGCGCAGGGCATTCAAGTTGAATTCCGCGGTGACGCCTGCGGAGTCGTTGTAGGCACGTTCCAGCACGCGCGGATCCTTCTTCAGATCAACGCCGATGAATGCGGCGCCGCCGGACCCGACCAGCGTGTGAATCGATCGCAGCAGTTGTCGTGCGGCATCCGCTTCGAAGTTACCGATCGTCGACCCCGGGAAGTACACGACGCGACGATTCGCCACCGCTGCATGCGCCGGCAACTCGAATGGCTGCGTGAAATCCGCACACACCGGTGCGATGCGCAGCGTTGGATAGTCGCGCGCGAGCGCGCCTGCTGCATCGAGCAGATGTGTGCGCGCAATGTCGACGGGCACGTAAATGGAGGGCAGCTCGAGGTGGTCGAGCAACAGGCGCGTCTTCAAGCTCGTGCCGCTGCCGTATTCGATGAGTGCCGCATGCGGACCGATGTGCTGACCCATCTCGGCGGCGTGCTCTTGCATGATCGCCAGCTCCGTGCGGGTGACGTAGTACTCCGGCAGTTCGCAGATCTGATCGAACAGCACCGACCCGAGCTCGTCGTAGAACCACACCGGCGACAGCTGTTTCGGCGACTTGCGCAATCCCGCGAGCACAGCCTCGCTCAGCTGCGTGGGAGCGGATGCAAGCGGACGGGAAGGCGCCTCTGCCTTGGA
>DATELY010000225.1:0-2046 GCA_035276085.1 Steroidobacteraceae bacterium
TTCAACTGGTATGACTCGGTGGGCCCGCGCGACAAGCGGCCGCCAGATTTCGACTACGCGTGGAATGCCATGCAGACCAACGACGTTGGCATGGATGAGTTCATGACCCTGTGCAAGCTGATCGGCGTGGAGCCCTACATCACCGTGAACGCCGGCTTTGGCGACGCACACTCGGCCGCCGAGGAAGTGGAATACATGAACGGCGCAGCCAGCACGCCGATGGGGGCGATGCGCGCGCGCAACGGACATCCGGAGCCGTATCACGTCCGGCTGTGGGACATCGGCAACGAGCCCTACGGGCCATGGCAACTCGGCCGCACCGATCTGAAGTACTACCTGCTGAAGCACAACGAGTTTGCCAAAGCCATGCGCGCGGCGGACCCGTCGATCACGCTGCTGGCTTCAGGCTCCATGCCGGAAGAGGCGATTCTCGAAGGCGTCGCCGCCGCCTGGCACATTCCTCTCGATCAGGCCGGTATCTGCTCCGATGCCGACTGGTCCTGCGGCTTCCTGAAGCACGACTGGGGCAACTTCGACGGCATCACCGGGCACTGGTACACACGCGCCGGTACGCACTGGGACCGCGAGCGCGCAGAGAAAGGAATCAAGGTCGGTCGGCTCGAAGCCGGCCTGGTACCCGATCAGGAGACGGTTCTCGATTGGGTGCGCCGCCCGTCGGATCGCGTGCACCTTCAGGGCGAAGAGTGGCAGGAGTATGAGCAGCGCTTTCCTGAGATGAAGACCAAAAACATCTTCATGTCGAATGATGAATACGCCTACACCGGCGGCCAAACGAACCTAAAGCTGGCCCTCGCCTACGCGATGGTCTTCAACGAAATGCTCCGCGAGACGGACTTTCTCCGTATGACCGCATTCACCATGGGCGTTTCCACGCTGGATTTTAACCAGACCGCGGCGACGCTCAACACCAATGGACTGCTCTTCAAGCTCTACGGCGAGCACCTCGGCAACGGTTCCATCCCCGTTGCGCTCACCGGCAACTCCCCGCAACCTGCTCCAACGCAACATATCGTAGGCGATCTGCCGCGGACGAGCGCCGGCAGCCCCACGTATCCGCTGGATATGTTTGCGGCGCTCAGTGCAGACCACAAGTTCCTCACCATCGCGGTCGTGAACGCAACCGACTCCGAACAGAAATTCGATCTGAACGTCAGCGGTGCACACCTGAGCGGCGGCGCAACGCTATGGCAGATGACCGGCAAGGATCTCGATGCCGCCAACCACGTCGGCCAACCTCCTCAGGTCGAAGTGAAGGAGACCGCGATCGGTGACACACCCGGCAGTCTGTCCGCCCCGCCGATCAGCGTAGACATCTATCGCTTTCCCGTCGCGCAGTCCGCCGAATAGCGTTCTGCGCTGAACTCCACTCACGTTGCAGCCGTGCAGTGGCAACAAACCGAGTCAACGGAGTGAACCACCGATCATGGGACGAAAGCTCTCCTTCGCTTCTTCTGCTCTGATTGCGCTGGCGGGCGCGACTGCCGGGCCGCTGTTCGCGCAGGTGCAGACGCTGGTGCCGCCCGTCATTCCCGGCGCCAAACCTGTCACCGTCGAGCACATCAAAGTTCACTCGCCGGCGATCGAAGGCAATCTCGAGGGCGAATCCGCGGACCGCGACGTCTTTGTCTTCCTCCCGCCCAGCTACAACAGGGACAAGCATCATCGCTATCCCGTCGTGTACGCGCTGCACGGCTATTCCATTGGAGCAGAGCAGTGGACGCACGAAATCCACGTGCCCCAAACCATCGAGGGCGCCTTCGCACAGGGTGCGAAGGAGATGATCGTCGTCCTGCCAGATTCGAAAACCGTCTACAACGGCTCAATGTATTCCAGTTCGCAGACCACCGGCGATTTTGAGAAGTTCATCTACCGCGACCTCGTCGCATATATCGATGCGCACTACCGCACCATTGCCGATCGCAGAAGCCGCGGCCTCGTCGGCCACTCGATGGGTGGTTACGGCGCCGCACGCATCGGCATGAAGCATCCCGACGTGTACGGCAGCCTCTACATCATGAGCCCCTG
>DATELY010000226.1:0-100815 GCA_035276085.1 Steroidobacteraceae bacterium
ACCGACCGTTACGGTCAGCGAGATCCACGCGGGCGTCTTGCCAATGATGTTCACCGCGAAGATCTTCGCGCCGATGAAGATGAGGACGATCGCGAGCGCGGACTTCAGATACTTGAAGCGCTCGATCATCGCGGCCAGCGCGAAGTAGAGCGCGCGCAATCCCAGGATCGCGAAGATGTTCGACGTATAGACGATGAATGGGTCCTGCGTGATGGCGAATACCGCGGGCACCGAGTCCACCGCGAAGATCACATCCACGAGCTCGATGAACAACAGCGCGAGCAGCAACGGCGTTGCCCACCAGACCAACGGCACTCCGGGTCGCGTCGAAGGTGGACCGCCCCTGGAGTCCGGCGCGGCCAGGCGGACGATAAAACGATGTCCGTGCGGACGATCGGTCACACGCAAATGACGACGCAACCAGCGCAGCACCGGATTGTTGGCGATATCCATCGTGTGATTGCTCAGCAGCAGCATCTTGCAGCCGGTCATGATGAGGAATGCGCCGAACAGATAGAGAATCCACGAGAACTGAGTGACCAATACCGTGCCCACGCCGATCAGTAGGCCGCGCAGAACGATGACGCCCAGCACGCCCCAGAACAGCACCCGGTGCTGGTATTGCAAGGGCACCGCAAAGAAGCCGAACAACATCGCGATGACGAAGACGTTGTCCATCGCGAGCGTCTTTTCGACCAGGAACCCGGTGAGGTAGTTCATGCCGCTCTCGGCACCGAGATGCCACCACACCCAGCCGCCGAAGAGCAGACCCATGCCGATGTACACCGCCGACAGACACAGGCTCTCGCGTACCTTGATGACGTGATCGTCGCGATGGAGCACGCCCAGATCGAAAGCCAGCAGCGCGATCACGATGCCCATGAACGCCAGCCAGAACCACAGCGGCGTACCGAGGAAGTCGGCCGTGAACATGGCTCAACGCTCTTGCGGGATCTCCGGCGAGCACGCGCCTGGAGTCATTCGCCGCCTCTGCTCACGCGCGAGCGAGGTCCGGGTCGCTCGTTCGAGCTTCGCAAACGCCCCCGGGATCGCGCGGTACATATCGGCGTTCAGATCGCTCACGGCGACCGTCTTCCGGCGGCGCCCGACCCGCACGGACACGAGACAGCATTTGTCGGTGCCGCCGCGTTGTCCGTTGACGTCGGACAAGCGGATGTGCAGGGAGGCATGCAGCTCGGGAAACAGACTCTCGTAGGCGCGCACTTCGCTTTCCACGGCGGAAAAGAGTGCCGGCGTCAACGAGAATCCCCGCGCCTGAATATCGATGTGCATGACGTTCTCCTCCCAAGTGTTCGTCATGCACTGTAGGGTTGGAACAGCCTCGGAAAAAGCAGAAAATACGGCGGTCGTTCGCAACTAAATCCTGATGATGAAAACCAAGCGCGCGTTGAACATGAAACATCTGCGGTATTTCGCGGAGGTTGCGCGACGCGGATCGGTGAGCCGCGCGGCCAACGTGCTGTACGTGAGTCCGCAGACGGTGAGCGGCCAGATCCAGGAACTGGAGGCTTCGATCGGGCAGGCGCTGTTCGAGCGCGTGGGGCGCCGTCTCGTGCTCACGCCCGCAGGAGCGACCGCACTGGACTACGCGAGCGCAATTTTTGCTCAAGCCGATGAGCTCGCGGCGGTGCTGCGCGGGGGAGCCAAGCCGAAGCGCATCGTGCTGCGCGTCGGCGTGACGGACAGCGTCCCGAAGATGCTGACGGTCGCAACGCTCGAGCCGCTCATCGCTCGTCACCGCAGTCAGCTGGAACTCTCCTGTCACGAGGGTCCTTATACCGAGCTGCTCGCGCGCACCGTCGCAGGTCAGCTCGATCTCGTGCTCGCGGACACTGCCGTGCCGTCGAACCTGAGTCGCTCGCTGCAATCCATCCTGCTGGCCGACTCCGGTATGAGCTTCCTCGCAGCGTCCGCGGTCGTGTCGCGACTATCGGGGCGCTTTCCGCACAATCTCGATGGCGCACCCTTCCTCGCAGGCGCTGTCTCCACCACGCTTCTTACGCAATCGCTGGATGCCTGGTTCGCGCGCAACAACGTGCGGCCTCATGTGGTGGGACGTTTCGAGGACAGCGCGATGATGAACGGCTTCGCGCACAGCGGCCTCGGAATCGCCGCAGTGCCGACGTCGATCGAAGAGGAAGTGGCGAAGCAGTATCAGCTGAAGGTGCTCGGTCGCGCGAAGGACGTGCGCCAGTCTTTGTTCTTGATCCGTGCGCGCGTCCGGCGTGCGCATCCGCTCGTGACGGAGCTCGAAGCCCACCGTGTGGAGTCGTAGCAGAAGGTACAACCATGATCAGACCAGAAGATTTCGCGAATCTGCTCAGCACCGTTCGCAACGCGATCGCCGTCGATCTGCGTCCCGATCTGCAGTCCGATCACATTCGCGCCGAAGCCGGCGCGCTGACGCTCATCCTCGATCGCCTGATCACGCAACTGCGTGACGGCGAAGCGGTGGCGAGCCAGCGTGTTCCCGAGTGGCAGCAGATACGCTCGCAGTTGCATGCGCTCTCCGTGGGAACGGTCAACGATTCGCCCGGCACGTCGGGTTTCATGGGATCGGTGGCCACTCTGCACTCGGGTATCGCGGACGTGCAGCGGACGTTGAGCGAGCCGCAGGCCTTCGAGCGGCTGGGGCAGCAGCTCAAGTCCGACGATCGACGCACGCGCGCATGGCTGAAGCAGACCGTCGCGGCATTGAGCGATCTGGCAGAGGCCTTCGAGCCGAAGGCTTCGACCTCGAAGCCACTCGCAGCCACCAAGGCAACGCCGCCGCCGGACGAATCTCTGCAGTTGCGGGACGCGCTCAACGCTTACCTGCACAAACGGTATCCGTCGTTGCCGTCTGAACCGATCACCCGGTTCAAGATCGTACCGGGTGGTCACACCAAACAGACGGCGATCTTTGCCGTGACACCCAATGACGTCTTGCCCGAGCACTTGGTGCTTCGTCGAGACCTGGCACTCAGCATCACGGGCACCAGCGTGATCGACGAGTTCCCGATCCTCGAGCGGGTTTACGCGCTGGGCTTGCCCATACCGAAACCGGTGTTGGTCGAGCCGGACAGCAGCGTGCTCGATGGCACGTTCATGATCATGACCGAGGTCGTCGACGCGGTCGTCGCGGGTACTTATTTTCCCGAGGAGCGCCGCCTCGCGCCGCGCAACGTCGGTCCTGACTTCGGCAAGGAAGTCGCGCAAGTGCTCGCGGGATTGCACGCCGGCACGCAGGTGGCCGAGGCGACGCCGACGACTGACAAGCAGAAGAGTGTCGTCGAGCTGTTTCAGGCGTGGACCGCCATGGAGAAGCCGCCGGCGTCCTTGAGCATCGATCTGGGCTTCGCCTGGTTGATGAACAAGCCGCTGCCGAATCGTCCTCGTTGCCTCATCCACGGCGATGTCGGTACGCACAACATCCTCGTGCGCGACGGCCACCTCGTTGCGTTGATCGACTGGGAGCTCGCACACCCGGCGGATCCGGCGGAGGACCTGGCTCAATGCCGCATGATGCTGTTACCCGACACGATGCCGTGGGATGCGTTCGTGCGCGAGTACATCGCTGCGGGCGGCAATCCGCACGCCTGCGATGACGCAGCCGTGGCGTGGTATTGCATCTATACCTACCTCAAGCACGGCCTGATGAACGCGAAGTTGCGCGCGCGGTACCTCTCCGGCGCCCGTGACGATGTGATCGCGGCATCCGTCGCCAGCCACTACTTCGAACGCCTCATGCAATACCAGGCGCGCGCATTGCAGCTGGCGGTGAGCGCGACGCGCTGAGGGGTCACCACATCCGTGTGACGTTCGTATGACGAACGCGCATCGAGAGCGCGCCTGCCCTGCCATCGAGCAGGATTGCCATCTCGACCTTGACACTGCCCGCGCATGTCGGAAATCTACGGCAACCGGATACTCCGGTTTCACGGTTCCCTGCCATGCCAAAGCAAAACTCTTCCGGGACCAACAAGCACGCCGCAGCGGCGTTGAAAGCAGCGTTGCAAGCGGCAGTCCAGCGCGCAACGCAGGCCAAGCAAGCGCTGCGGGCCGCCAAGGATGAGGCGAAGAGCGCGAAGAAGGAGTTGAAGCGCGCCAAGAAGGCGTTACGGCGCGCCAAGGAACGGTCGGCGAGCCGCAAGAAAGCGTCGAAGCCCGTGCGCGCGACCAAACCCAAGGTTGTGCGACGCAAGGCAGCGGCGGTCAAGCGCGCCCGTCCTGCCGCCAAATCTTCTCGTACGAAGGCCGCGCCGCCGTCGAGTCCCAAGGTCGTCAGTATCCGGCGGCGCCGTCGCGTCAGCCGCACGACGTCCTCCACTGCTCCAGCAGCCGAGGCAACGAGGGATCTGCCCGAGACGCCGGTGACACCACCCGAAGAAGAACCCGCCGCCTAGGGTAGCCTGTAATAGCTGATTGCAGATCGTGGTGCTGCGCTTGCTAGCTTGCTGGTCGGCTGGCCAGAAGCCTGACAGAGCCTTCAGGCCAGCAAGCCAGCTCGCTCGCTAGCCCTCCTGTGATAGTCCGCCACTAGCTCAACTGACCATCGTCACGATGCGATCGATCGACCAGTACGCAGCCACCATGCCGATCGCATAGAGCGCGGGCGCGCGGACCAGCGTCAGGGCCGGCCACCTCGACAGCGATCGATACAGTGCCCAGGCGAGCGCAATCACGCAGAGCTGTCCGAGCTCGACGCCCACGTTGAAGGTGAGCAGCGCCACCGCAAGGTGCTTCTGCGGCAAGCCGATTTCCTGCAGTGCGCCCGCGAAACCCAGGCCGTGAACCAGGCCGAATAGAAACGCCACGAGCGCGGGCCAACGGCGCGACAACGTCGGCTGCGAGTGCAGCGCTTCACCGGCAACGAGCACGATGGACAGTGCGATCGTCGCCTCCACAGGAGGCGAGCGCAGTGTCAGGAGTCCGAGCGCGCTCGATGCCAGCGTCAGACTGTGTGCGACGGTGAACGCCGTGATCGTCAGCAGCAGCCGTCGATTGAATCCCACGAGAAAGAGCAACGCGAGCACGAAGAGAAGGTGATCGAAGCCGGTGAGGATGTGCTCGATACCCAGCATCGTATAGGCGCGCGCGATCTCACCCATTCCGCGCGGATCGTCGGCGGCACCATACAGCTGCGCGCTGGACTGTGCCGACGTGAAGGTATAGACGCGACTCTGGCCATCCAGCCAGAACACCTTGATCATCGCAGCCGAATAGCTCTGGCCGATGCCATCGACTCGCAACGTCCCGCGCAATCCCTGCTCGCCGCAGCGGACGGTGTTTTCCTCCGTGCGACAGCCGTCGGGCCAGTCCAGCTTCATTTCTTCCCAGGGAGGCCGGCGCTCGGTTGCGCTCCATTGCCAGAAGAACGCACCGGGCGCCGTCTCGCGCAATTCCATTTCGGCCATCGTCATTTCGTGTGCACTGACCGCGTGTGCATGGAGCCCAAGCAGCAGGAGAAGCCAGACGCGTCTCATCGTGTGGCTCCTCCGAGCTGCACCGTGTATTTCGTTGCCAAGGCCCGCACGGCGGCACTGCGTTGCTCGGCAAGGGTCGCATCGGTCCAGTCCTGGCGGATCACATTGCGCAGGTGTTCGTAGGCTGCCGGCGTCGGTGGCGCGATCGTCTCCAGGCGCACGATGCGAAATCGGCCGCGGGCGGAAACAACCGACCATTCACCGGGTGGGGCTGTCTCGAGCGCTTTGACGAAGTCCGCGCCGTAGCTCTGCTCGAGATTGGCGCGGGGACGATCCTTGAACACGCGCAAGCCCGCCTGCTGATCGCCCGGCGTGCCCGCATTCAACGACGCCGCGAATGCACGCACTGCGCTTTCGGCTGGGTTGCCAGCCAGCACAGCCTCTTGGAAGTCATAGCGCGCCGGCTCGTCATAGCGGGCGCGATTGCGCTCGAACCATGCCCGTAACACGGCATCGTCGTGCGGCGGCAGTTTCGTGTTGGAATCGATGACGCTCAGCGCCTTGAAGATGACGCGCTCGCGGATCGCCTTGTCGCCTTTGTCGAGTTGCAAGGCAAGTCCTTCGCGATAGAGCACTTCGTTGTCCAGCCATACACGCCGTAACGCGTACAACTCATCGGCATTGGGCTCACGTCCGCGAGATGCTTTGAAGACACGCCGCGCTTCGTTGTCGACCTTGGCATCGATCACGATGACGTGAGGGTCGTCTTTGCGTACCGCAATGAGATGATCCACACCGAACAAGACTGCCCCCAGCACGACGAAGTGCAACAGGGGTTCCCGCGTCCAGCGAGGTCGTGCGGAGCGTGATGTCTGTGATGAGAGTTTCAGTCGGAGCGACGAGAGCGGTGTGGCCATGAGATCCCGGATGCTGGAAACGAGAAAACGCCGGGCGTTGCCGCCCGGCGTCTTGGATTGCAGCGGCAGCGCGAGGAATTACTGCACGCCGGCAACCAGCGTCGATCCCTTGACTTCGATGAAGATCGGATTGCTGTAGAACCACAGATCCGCCCAGGCCGCGACGTCGAAGCTGGAGAACTTCTGGCCATTGACCGTGGCGAGATGCGACGGGCAGCCATTGAACTCCGTCGTCCCCACCGCAGTGCACGGAATCCGCAGATTGGCGCCGGCAGGCATTCCATCGCTGCCACCCGGAATCGTCGGATTGACCGCACCGGCATTGGTGTACAGATCGGCCAGCGGATTGCCATCGGCATCCGTCTCGTACGGCACGGACGCGGGCAGGTTCGTGCCGCGCAGACGCAGATACTGAGACGCCGCGACGTTCGGGATGCGGAACGTCATCTTCTTGAACGTCTTGTTCCCATACACGCTCGACCAGGTCGCCTGGTTGAAGGTGCGCAGGATGGCCGCGGTCGTGTTCTTCGCGCCCGCCGGTACGTTGTCGAAGTTCGGATTGCTGATCCAGTCGCTTGGCCACTGACCGGAATAATCCGGCGCACCCGGTGTCTTGTAGCCGGATACCAGGCCCCGGATCACGTCGATGTGATCCAGCGTGGGCGCATTCAGTGGCTGATAGATGCCCACTTGCGCCAGCGACGGATTGGAGAAGGAGTAAGGCGAGTAGTTCGTGCCGGCCGGATCGCGCACGACGATCGACACGATGACGTCCTGGCCGGGACGCACTTCCAGCTTCTCGCCCATCGTGGCGCACTTCGGATCGAAGTCGACATCCGTGTTCTTGCTCGCCGCAAACACGGCAGCCGTTTCCACCATAGCCTTCTCGATTGCATCGCGTGCCGGTGTCGGTCGTGGCGGACCCGACGACACACACGCTACGAACGCCAGCCGATCGATCAACTGCCCGCCCGTGGCGAAGCTGTTGCCGCTACGCAGGCCGTCCACGATCTCCTGCGGCGTGAGCACATCATTTGGCTTGTGCTTGCCATCATGGCGCGCCTTCGATTCGCGCACCATCACGAAGTCGCGTTGATACTCGCCGGGATAGAAGTCCTGCGTCGAACGGCGATCGTCGGGACCGAACGCACCGCGGTTGTGCCAGTCGGAGCTCGCGAAGAACCACCAGTTGCGACCTTCGCCCAGCAGCGCATCCCATACGCCACCGACCTGGGCACCGTACACGCCGGTTCCACCGTAGGTCGTGCCACCGACGGAATCGACGTTCACGCCGCCGATGTTGTTGCGGCGGATCGTGTATTCGCCGCGCGCATCGGAGGCACCATGGCCGGGCTGCGTCTCGAAGCCGAACGCAATCTGCGGTGCAACGTTGTTGAAGTTGCGCAGATTCTCGATGTTGAAGCCGTTGTTGCCGTTCGGATTGAACGGCCCGGCGCGTTCGAGGTGAGCGGGCACATAGTAGCTGCCATCGGGATGGTTCTGATCCATCCACTTGATGGCTTCGAGCGTCTTTGCGTGACCTCGATTGCCACTGCCCGTGCCGCTCGCAGGCATCAACTTCTGCGCCGTTGCATTCCAGCTCGGATCGGCTGCGTTGAGACTGCCGCTGACCGAGCAATCCCAGTTGTTACCGATCGGACTGCCAACGGCGAGATTGCCGCGGCTCGTGTCCGTGTCATTGCGATCGAAGCAGTATTCCCATTGCGCGAGCGCATTGGCATTACCGAGTGGGGTGTAGCCGGGTGTCTGCGGCAGCCGCTGCCTGCGAATCGAGCTGGGTGTTTGACCCGTGATGATCGACATGGAGGTGTGTTCGTGGCCGGGCACGACCGTCTCGATGCCCATGAACAACGGCAAGCCTTTGGCCGCGGCGAGATATTCCACCAGCGGATACTGAAACTCCTGCACCGATTGCCAGCGCCACATGTTCGGACACGGGGCGGTCTGTCCCGGCGGGCACGTGCCGTTCGCCACGAGGCCTTTGGGCTGGACCGGCGGGTTCGTGTTCGACCACGCGGTCGTGGGGCCTTGAATCGTCGTGCCGTCGGTCGCGTACACCAGCGGATACGCGGGCGTCGCCAGGGTCGCATCTTCCGCAAGCGTGCAGTTGCGATTGCCGCTGCCGCCATGGCCGGCCTGGATGAACCAGTCGAGACCCCAGGGGGTGTCCTTCGTGTCGGTCGCTTTCTTGACCAGCTTCTGCATGGAGATGGAGCCGTCGGAGCACGTCGTGTGATTGTGGAAATCACCCGTCACATAGGTGCCCTGCGTTCGACCGTGGTAGCCGCTGGCGGCTGCGGTGCTCATCACGGCGGCGGCGCTCAAGGCAGTGGCAACGGCGAGCGCGACCTGGCTCGTGCGGAGTTCGAGTCTCATAGGAAGGAGATGCCTCTCTGACAGGGTGGATTTGTTGTGGCCTGTGCGCGAGAGGCTAGAGTCGAGTTATGACTGAGCGATGAAAGAAAGATGATGGTTGGTTGGTGCTGTTCGGTTTCATTCGAATAAGTGGCACGCGCTCGATGAGTGCAGTGGCCGAGCGCCTCCCGCCACAAGTTCCTTCCAGGACCGCTGTGAATACGTCCCTGTACGCTCTGAGGGCCGACATCCATGTCGGCCACAGTCCTGGAAGAAACTTGTGGCGGAAGTCGCTCGATCGCCATCGAGGCCGCAAGAACAAGACATGCGTTGTCATAAATTCGTCGCATGGCCACTTGTAGAATTCTTGCCGCTCACTCGAATTCAATGCTTCGTCATGCATGAGGTTATTGGCCTCTTCCCCACTCCGCTGATGCGCGTTCCCGGGGCGCTCGGGCGTAACCTGGTGACGGGTCTGGTCGCGCACTTCGGTGCGATGGCGGATACCGCGAACAACTCATCATCGAATCTTTCGCACACTGCGCTACTGCGACCGGGCGACAGTCCTCTACTCGTCGAAGCTGCCGGACTCATCACGCCATTGCTGGCGGACTTCGGTGCGGTGCTCTTCGGGGAGCGGCTCGGGTGGTCATTGAAAGAAATGTGGGTCAACGTGCTCGACACGGGCGGCCGGCAAGCGATGCACAACCATGCGAACAGTTTCATCTCGGGCGTCGCCTATCTCACACCGACGCACCCGGACGCGCGCACGGTCTTCATGAAGTCGCCAGGCGGCAGTGACTTCTCCTTCAAGAACGATCACGAGGGTGTGACCACGGGGCCTTACAACGCCGACAAGTGGATCAGCATGCCGCCGGAACCGGGCGACATCGTGTTGTTTCCCAGCTATCTGATGCATGCGGTTCCCGCGAATCCCGGCGAGCGCAGAATCACGCTCGCGTTCAACGCCATTCCCGCGCGCCTCGATTCCTGGGGCTACAAGATTTCTTTCAGCGGTTGAGAGCGCAGTCGCACCGATGTCCGCGCTGACGGTGGATGTGAGCGCCGGGTCGCACGTGGCGCGCCGCTCGCTCGCCTTCTTCCTGATGGTCATCTCAGGCGCGGCCGCGCTGGGCTATCAGATCGTCTGGACACAGCAGTGTGCGCTGTGGTTGGGCCACGAATCGGCCGCAGTACTCGCCGTGGTCGCGGCCTTTTTCGGGGGTTCGGCGCTGGGGGCGTTGACGTTGGGGGCGCGTATCGAAGCGAGCAGGCGGCCGGCTCATTGGTACGTCGCGTGTGAGGCGAGCATCGGGCTCTGGAGCGTTGCGCTTGCCGCTCTGTTGCCACGAACCGCCGACGAATTGTTGCAACTCATCGGCCCACACCCTTCGAGCGCGTGGCACTGGTTCGTCGTCTTTGTCGCGACGTTCGTCATGCTGCTACCGGCAACGGCTGCGATGGGTGCAACACTGCCGGCCATGCAGCGCATGCTCGAAGCGATCGGTCGCGATGGGAAGTCGATCGGCCTGCTCTACGCGGGGAATACGCTGGGCGCTGTCGCAGGCGTGTTGCTGGCGGCGTTCGAGCTGGTCCCGGCGCTTGGACTCACACGCACTGCGCAGGTCTGTGCATTGCTGAATCTGCTGTGCGCTGTCGCGGCGCCGCGGCTGTCGGCGGCGATATCACCGTCATCAGCGCGGGTACACGGCGTCAGAATGGCGAGCGTTTGGTTCGTATTGTTCGGCACGGGCATGCTGGGCATCGGCTACGAAGTGCTGGCTGTGCGCGTACTGAGCCAGGTTGCAGAGAACACGGTGTACACGTTCGCCCTCTTGCTCACCGTGTATCTTCTGGGCACTGCCGTGGGTGCTGCCGCCTATCAGCGTCGGCAGTCGCATCGCGGCGTGTCATCGACTGCCAGCGACGGGTTGCTGCATGCGTTGGCTGCCGCTTGCCTCGTGGGCACGCTGGCGCTTGCGGGGGCCGAATCGATCAAGCAGTGGGCGCTGACGGCATTCGGCGCCAGCTTCAGCGCTGCGCTTGCCGCGGAAGCTTCCATCGCGCTCGCGGCCTTTCTGTTGCCCACGCTCGTCATGGGTGCGTTGTTCAGTCATCTGTGCACGCAGGCACGAGGCGCCGGGATGAGCTTTGCCCGGGCGCTCGGGATCAACACGATTGGAGCGGCCATCGCGCCGCTCGTATTCGGTGTCTGGTTGCTGCCCGCGGTTGGCTCCAAGACCGCCTGCTTGTTACTGCCTGCCGGCTACCTTGCTTTGTGCGCGAAACGGGCGTGGCGCTCCAGGGCTCATTGGGGATTGATCGCTGGCGTCGTCTTGGCGGCGCTTTGGTTTCCTTCTCTGGCGATCGTCGACGTGCCAGCCGGCGGAAGGATTCTGCATTACGCCGAAGGCGCGATGGCGACGGTGAGCGTCGTCGAAGATGCCGCGGGCGTTGCCAGCCTGCATATCAACAATCGACAACAGGAAGGCAGCAGCGCCACGCTGTTCGCCGATGGGCGGCAAGCGTTGCTGCCGATCCTGCTGCACCCTGCGCCGAGACGTGCGTTGTTCCTCGGACTCGGCACGGGCGTCACCGTGTCTGCCGCCGCGCGGGATCCTTCGCTCCAGGTGGATGCGGTGGAGCTTCTGCCCGAGGTCATCACGGCCTCGGCTTACTTCACACGCGTTGAAGACCTTCGTGCTGCGGGCTCGCAGCTGCGGGTGACCAGCGCCGACGCACGACGGTTCATCCGCACGGCCGACGCACGGTATGAGGTCATCGTCGCCGATAACTTTCATCCTGCCCGCAGTGGTTCCGGTGCGCTCTACACGGTCGAGCACTTTCAAGCAGTGCAACGGCGTCTCACGCCGGACGGTGTGTTCTGTCAGTGGTTGCCCTTGCACCAGCTCGACCTCGCGACCCTGCGAATCATCGTGCGCGCCTTTCGTACTGCGTTTCCACACAGCTTCGCCCTGCTCGCAACCAACAGTCTGGAAACACCGGTCATCGGCCTGGTGGCACTGAATGGATCGAGCAAGCTCGACAGTCATGTTCTTCAAGCTCGACTGCAGGCTGCCGCACCACTGAATCCGCAACAGTTCGCCATCGATGACGAACTCGCGTTGCTCGGAAGCCTCATCGCTGGCCCGAGCGCCCTCGCCCGTTTCGCCGGTGCCGCGCCGCTGAACACCGACGACCATCCCGTGGTCGCGTATCTGGCGCCGCGCATCACATACGTCCCTGCATCCAAGCCCAGCGATCGGCTACTCGCCCTGTTGCACGAAGTGAGCATTGCACCGGACGAAGTGCTGCTCGAAACCGATGCCCCGCAACTGCAAGCGCGACTCGCTGCGTACTGGTTGGCTCGCGATCGATATCTTGCAATGGGTCAACACGTGCGTCCCAGCAGTGACGTCAGGCGCATGCTGGCGCAAGTGCGTGCCCCGCTGCTATCCGTGTTGCAGATCAGCCCCGATTTTCGTCCCGCGTACGATCCGCTGCTGCGCATGGCGGCTGGGTTAGCGGAGGTGGACATCACGGCTGCGCGGGCGCTGCTGATGGACTTGCAGCGCGTGCAGCCGGCCCGCGTGGAAGCGGGGGAATTACTCCGTGCGTTAGAGGATCGATCCAACGGGTGGTGATGCAACGCTCGCCGCTGTTCACAGCTTGGCGATCACCGTGTCCGCATACTTCCCGATGAAGTCGACGTGATCCTGTCCTTTGATTGCGCCGAGGGGCACGTACGGGCTCTCGAGCGCGCTCACGACAATGCGGGTCACGCCCAGGTCTGCGGCGCGACGCACGGCATCCGGCGTGTTGAAGATGTTGTTCGCGAGCACCGTGACTTCGAACGGTAAGTGATCACGTCCGGCGGCCTTGCGATGTTCGCGAATCGTCTCGAGCTTCGCTGCCATGTCGTCGAGGTTCTTCGATCCGGGTTCCACCCATCCATCGCCCAGCATCGCCGTGCGCCGGAGTGCCGCTGGGGACGAGCCGCCGATCTCGATGGGAATGCACGGCTTCTGCAGTGGCTTCGGCTCCATGCGTACAGGCCCGAAGCGGTAGTACGGACCGTCGTGAGTGATGACCTCTTCGGTCCACAAGCGGCGCAGGAGTGGAATGATCTCGTCCATGAGCTTGCCGCGTTGTTCGAATGGCAGTCCCACTGCGTCGAACTCCTCCCGCAACCAACCCGCGCCGGCACCCAGAATGACGCGTCCGCCCGACACGCGATCCAACGTCAGCAGCGTGCGGGCCGTGATGATGGGATGGCGTAGCGGCAAGACATAGACGCCCGTGCCGAAACGAAGCGTCTGGGTCAGCGCAGCCATCGCGGCCATCGCGATCCAGGGATCGAAGAGCGCTGTACGAGTCGTGATCCCGGGACGATTATCCGATGTATAGGGATATGTTGCCGGCATCTCCTCTGGCATCACGAGATGCTCCGGCATCCAGACGGATTCGTAGCCACAGGCCTCGGCGCGCAGTGCACACGCAGCGTGATGCCGCGGACCGACTCCCAACAGGAAGTAACCGAACTTCATCGCTCAACGCACTTGCGGCTGACGAAGTCGCGCAGCGCACCGCCAATCTCGTCGACCAGCCACTCATTCAGCATCACCACAAGAAGCTGCAACTGAGCACGTGCAAGAAAATCATTCTTCAGCTTCGGATCGTAGCGGTCCTGCACCGTGTGGACGTCCGGGATCTGTGCTTCGATCAGCGACGGCGCGTCCAGAATCCAGGCGATGCCGAGAACGGCGATCGAGAGCTTCACCAGAAACGCAAATTCCTCGATATCGATCGCCGGACCGCCATTGCGGTGATATTCATCGACGAACAGCTGCATCAACTCGCGACGGTACGCGTTCAGGAAGGTCGTTTCGGCCGCGCAGGTCATTCCATAGAACGATTGCGCTACGTTCATCTGTCCGACGCTGCCCCAGTCGAGCATGCCCGCCTGCAACCGGCCACGCTCGTCCACCCAGAACCAGGCATTGTCGAGATTGCAGTTCCAGTGACACAGGGCGACGTAATCAGAGCGTTCGTTCAGGTACTCGCGGATCGCAAGCTCGTGCTCCAGCACCAACGGTGCCTCGCGCGCGAAGCGCTCGAGAAACGGCTTCGACCCGATCTCCCCGGGAAACAATTGCGGATGGGCGGCAGCAAACGTCTGCAGCTTGTTCAACTTGCCCTGGAGCTGCTCAGGGGTGTACGGAATGCGACTACCGATGTCGATCTTCTTGGGATCGAAGGGAAACTGTCGGTCCGCCTCCGCGCCCAGCTTGCCGGCTTTGTGGAAGCCCGCGAGGCGCGCCATCGTTTGGGTCAGCGCTCGATAGTGGCCGAGGGGATTCGGGAGCTCGTAGTCGAGGCACTTGTCGAAACAGCGTTCGACCGAACCTTGTCCGTACGCGATGCGCTCCGTGATCAACAAGCCGCTGCATGTCTTGCCGTCGTAGTCCGCGAAATAGCACTTCGGCACCGCGATGGGGAACCCTTCACGACGTGACAAGAGCGCGAAGCGCACTTCGGCTTCCATCAACGGCCCGAAGAGATCGCGCAGGGGATCACCGAACATGCGTGGGAACTTCGCAAAAAGCTCGGTGTGCAACCCTGCCGGGCGCTCGTATTGAACGGTGAGCAGCAGTTTCCGGCCCATGCCGCCACCGAAGAATTCTTTGTGCGCCGTGACGGCGACCACGCGATTGTTCCCGTCGATCACACCGCTGGCGCGGAACGCCTCGGTGAGAAATATCGGACCGCGCTCGAGCAAGGGCTCGATGGTAGTGGGAAAGGCCACACCCAATTGATCGCCGACGACGTACTCAGGATGGTTGGTCACGTACGCATTACTCCGAGATCGCCTCGAGCGCGGGGATGTAGGCGATCGCCGCCCAGCTTCGATCCGGCTGCACGCCGATGATGCCAACTCCAATCTTGCCGTTCTTCATGAAGCGGATTCAGTGCATCATTTCGACGGCTCGCGGCGAAACAGCATGGTCACCGCGAACAGCAACTTCATGAAACCCATTTGCGCAATCAGCTTGCGGACCTCGGCGGGTGTGACCACCGCCGTGACGGGCATCGCGCCCATGATCTTCCCGCGAAAACGCAGGGTCGAGCCCTCACGCGAGAACTCTTCGATCTCCATCAACTTGCTGCGGTCCGCGCTGTAAATAATCATGTTGGATCTCAGGTCGCCATCACGCGGCTGTACTTCACACCGAGGTCGCCCATCAACTGCATTGCCGTTGCGCGACCTCCACCCGTCACCGTGCCACCGGGATGCAGGAACGGACCTGACAGATAGAGACCGGCGATTCCAGGGACTCGATACTGCGCCAACTCCGGTGTCGGACGTCGGCCGCTCCACTGATCGATGTACGTGCCCACGCCCATGATGTCGCCGTTCTGGAAGGACGGACTCCACTGGTGCATGTCGTACGGCGTTTCGACGGCGCTGGCGATGATGTTGTCCGAACCCATGTTCGTGGTGATGCCACGATACCATTCCAGGATCTGGTCTTTGACCTCGTGCTTCACCTCGTCCCAGTACGACAATTCCTTGCCCGCGAACTTGAACGGCACGAAGTGGTACAGGTACAGGCTGGAGCCCTGACCGTTCGGCACGCGCGTGCGGTCGTAGTTGGAGTTGTGTTGCACCGAGGCGTTGATCGAATCCGGCAGCTGACCGTAGCGCATCTGATCGAAGTGACGACGAAAGCGCAGCATCGATGCGGGCGCCGGTTCCACTACGGCGGCTGCGTCGACTTCGGGGCCGGCTTTGTACTTGGGTGCCTCTTTCAATGCCCAATGCGTGTTCATTGCACCGAACGCGCTCAGGCGGACTGCCTTCGCACGTGCGGCGACGCCGCTGTCGATGCCTTCGATGATGTCGCCGAGCAACCAGGGATGAACGTTCGCGACGACTGCTTTGGTGGCTTCGAACGTCTCACCCGACTTCAGCGTCACGCCCTTCACCTTGCCGCTGAGGCTGTTGACCTTGACGACTTCGCTCTCGGCACGCACGTCGCCTCCGTGATGACGAATGCAGGCAACCAATGCTTCGGCGAGCTTGCCCGAGCCACCGACGACGCAGCCCGGGTGATACTTGTGCTGCATGGCGGCCAGGAACAGCGGGACGATGCCCGTGCCGTTCTCTTCGGGTCCGATCATCAGCTCCGAGGCCCACTTGAGGAAATGGATGCGCACCTTCTCGTGCTCATAGAGCCCGCAGACCACGTCGTAGGCACTCTTCAACAGCGAGCCGATCAGCTGCTGACCTTCCAGGCTCTGGTCCATCATCGCCATGAAGCCGCCAAACGGCAGCGGCGGACGGAACAAGCCCGATACGAGGAGATCGCTCATCGCCATGGCTTGAGTGACGAGTGCGCGATAGGCCTCGGCGTCGCGAGCGGAGAATTTCGCAATCGACTCGCAGGTCTGGTCCACCGAGAAATGCGTGCTCAGGAATGTGTTGTCGTCGAACACCGTCGCATGACCGACGCTCGGCTGCGAGAACTTCAAGCCGAACTTCGATTTGAGCCCGAGCTCATCGTTGGCGATGAGCGGGTTCGCCATCAGCAGGACCATCTGTCCTGCATGCGTGTCGTGGATGAAGCCCGGCGCCGTGACCTGGCGGCTGACGGCGCCACCGCCGATGACAGGGTTCTTGTCGAGCACGAGGACCTTCATGCCGGCAGCAGCCATATACGCCGCTGCGGTCAGCGAGTTCTGTCCACCGCCCACTACGATCACTTCATGCTTTGACATCGTTACCCTCTAAATGAAACTGCTCCGGCACGCTGGCGACGCGTGTCGCCAGCGCGGGAGCAGGTCTGATCACACCTGATGGCTCGGACACAGCGCGTGTCCGAGCCATCGAAACGTCAGAACGTGTAAGTCACACGCGCGCCATACAGACGCGGTGCGCCCGGAACACGCCAACCGCCAGTTGCCGGGAATGGCGCCTGGTGAGTGTTGTATTCCTCGTCCGTCAAGTTGGTGCCGTACAGCGAAGCGCCGAAGTGACCATCGGATGACTCCCAGCGCACGGATGCGTTGAGCAGCCACTTCGAAGGCTCGTTGTACAGATTGTCGGTCGTCCAGCTGAACTTGCTGGTGTAGCTCTCCACTGCGTTGAGCGCGAGCGTGCCCATATCACCCGGCAGCGGCAAGCTGTAGTCGATACGGATGTTGCCGGTCCACTCGGGGGCTTGAGGGAGCTCGTTGCCGGATTGGTCTTCGTTCACAGTCGCCAACCCCAGAGGGCCTGCACCGAGAGCCGCCAACGATGCGCAGTTCGTAGTCACATCGTTCGCAGCGTCTGTCGCGCACGGTCGGAAGGCTTGGCCATCCTCGAACTTGTCGAACGTTGCATCGAGCCAGCCCACACCGAAACCGATCTGCAGATCAGACGTGACAGCCGCAGTCACGTCGAGTTCGATACCATCGGTCTTCGAAGATGCCGCGTTTCGAATGCTGGTGATGCCACCGCTCGGATCTGTCACCTGGATCTGTAGATCCTGCGCCTTGTAGTGGAAGTAGGCGCCGTTCACGCGGAACATGCCGAACTCTGCCTTCCAACCCAACTCGTACGCGTCGACCTTTTCGCTGTCCACCTTGTCGACGATGGGCGGCGCCGGATCCGGCAGGTTGAAGCCGCCGCTCTTGAAACCCTTGCTGAAGCTTGCATACAGCATCACATCGTCGATTGGCTTCCAGTTCACACCGACCTTCGGAGTGAATTCCTTCTCCTTGAACTTGTCAGGGCTCGCGTCACCCCCCGGTGTGTTCTGGCCATTGATCATCGTCGTCACAGCATTGGCTGTGGTGACATACCAATGGTTGTACTTCAGCTTCTTCTCCTCGACGGTGTAACGCGCACCGGCGAGAAGCTCCCACTGCGGAGTAATCGCGTACGTCACCTGGCCGTACGGCGCATACGACTCGATCTCTACGCGCCCGATGCCGCCGGAGAAATAGGTCGAGCCAGCGGGGGGCGCCGGGAGTCCTGGACCGAACGGCGGCGGCGCAGTGAGCGCGCCATCGACCGCAAGACCGGAGGCACCGAAATCGTCCGTGGCCACTTCGTGCCAGTAGAAGAGGCCTCCCACGTACTGAAGGGGGCCGGAATCATCGGAGACGATCTGGAACTCCTGGCTCCAGTCGATGGAAAGATCCTTGCGCGTGTTCGCGTTGTAGAAAGGAAGTGTGGTGGCATCCAGATCGGCCACACCGTTGAAGCGGTTGTAGCGATAGCCTGAAATGGAAGACGCGGTAAAGCCGTCGCCCGTGTAGTCCACGCGCAGCTCTGCGCCACCGACACGCAGGTGGAATGCATCCGGTCCATCGCTGGTGGGCACGCTGCCGGAATACTTGTTGCCCTTCGGATCGATCTGCCCACCCAGTGCAACGATCGCCTGCTCGGGCGCACCATCGAACAATGGCAGGAACGCCAGACCTTCGAGCCCTTCTCTCTCGGAATAATCCGCCATCAACTTCACGGACACACTGTCGCTCACGTCCCAGTTCAACTTGCCGCGCACGAGATAGGCATCGCGCTGTTGCACCTTCGGGTAGCCGGGCGTGATGTTCTTGACCCAGCCGTCGTTCTCTTCGTACTGAACGGCCAGGCGGCCTTGAACCGTGTCGGTGAACGGGCCGCTGATGAAACCGTCACCCTGGAATGCGCCGTAGTTGCCGGCTTGCAGTCCGACGCCCGCTTCGAAGGTCTGCGTGGGGTCCTTGGTGACGACGCGAATGATGCCGCCTGTCGTGTTGCGGCCGTACAAGATGCCTTGCGGGCCTTTCAGCACTTCGACGCGCTCGACATCCGCAAACGAAACGAAGCCCGATGAAGCACGCGAGAGATACACATCGTCGAAGTAAGTGCCGACGGAAGGCTCGAGCCCCGGGTTCGCATACTGCGTGCCGACACCGCGAATGTAGACGGCGGTGAAGTTCGCGTTCTGGTTGACGGCGACGCCGGGCGTCAATGCGCCGATCGCGACCTGAGCGTCCACACCCGATGACTGCAATGCATCGCCGCTCAATGCGGCAATGGACACGGGAATGTCCTGAACGCTCTCGGCCCTTTTCTGTGCCGTGACGACGATTTCTTCCAGCCCCGTCGTTTCCTGGGCCAATGCCGGATACTGGACCAGGGCCGTCATGGCCCCGATCGCCGACAGCAAGGCTGTCTGTGTCCTGGTTGAATACATACGCATCGATATCCTCTTCGCAGGTGTTGCTGTTGTCGTCGGCAAGCGCAGCAACCTCAAAACGCCCGCTCGCGACTGGTTGACTGCGGCTAATGCCGCTCCCTCACGTCGCACCGGCGCTGAGTCCCAGCGCGCGATGCAACATACCGTCGTTAGGAGACGTCTACTAGAGTCGTAGGAGCCTACTAACTATGACCGATTCATGCAATGCTGGGCTGGCTCCTGAGCTTGCTCCGTTGCACTTTTCCTGACGCTGTGCGTGGCAATTCGGAGACGAACCGGATGGCCTTCGGGCACTTGAAGCCCGCGATGTGCTGGCGGACGAAGGTCTGTAAGGCTTCCGCGCTGACTTGCGCTGCCGGCCGCAGCTGTACGAACGCGACGATGCGCTCACCCCACTGGATGTCGGCCTCCCCGACGACGGCGGCATCGAGAACCGCCGCGTGGCTACGCAGCGCCTGTTCCACTTCGATCGGATAGACGTTCTCCCCGCCCGAAATGATCATGTCCTTGATGCGATCGGTGAGGAACAGATAGCCGTTCTCGTCGAGATACCCGCCATCGCCGGTCGCGTACCAGCCATCGATGATTGCGGCATGCGTCTGCTCCGGCATGTTCCAGTAGCCGTTCGTCAAGGTGGGCGATCGCACCCAGATCTCGCCGTGCTCGCCCCGCTGCAGCAGACGTCGATCGGATCCACGAATCTCGAGGCTCATCCCGGGATACGGTTTGCCGACCGATTTGAGGCGGCCGGGCACGGACAGGTCATGATCCTTGGGACCGAGCATGCTCGCCGAGCCGCCGTTTTCCGTCATGCCGAAGAACTGCACGAAGCGGCAGGCGAACAGGTCGATCGCGTCGCGCACCAGCTGCTCGTCCATCGGCATGGCGCCGTAGTACATGCCCGTCAGCTGCGGTGCGGGTTCGTGACTCGTGTGCAACTCATCGACGATGCCGCGTATCACGCTGGCCACGGTGAAGAGGTGCCGCGCGCCTGACTGCCGCAGCAACTTCAACAAGCCCGAGGCAGTGGAGTCGCCGGTGATGTGCACGGTCCCGAAGCGCGCGAGTCCCATGAGCACCCACGAGATGCCACCGATGTGAAAGTTCGGCATGGGCGATGCGAGCACGCATGCCATCTCGAGATGTGCCAGATCCGGCGCGCACAGCTCGGCATGACGCGACAACGACAGCGCACGGTGCGTGAGTTGCACGCCTTTCGGATTGCCGGTCGTGCCGCTCGTATACAGCAGCAGGATGGTCCGATCGGGATCGATCGGTTCGTCTCGCGCCTGCGGCGCAATGGCACGCAACAGGTTGCGTAATCCAGCTCGGCCCGCGACGTCTTCGGTGAGCAGGAACTGAAATTCGGTATCGAAATCGCGCGCAATCTGCTGCACCGTCGGCTCGAACTCCGCATCGCTGATCACCCAGCGCACGCCTGCGTGCTGCAGCTGATATCGGATCTCGGGGGGCGCGAGCCGCCAGTTGAGCGGCACGAGCACGCATCGAGCTCTGATCGAGCCGAATAGAACTGGATAGAACAGATCGCTGTTGCGGCCGAGATAGGCAATGCGATCGCCTTCTCCGATGCCGCGTGCGTGAATCAGGGCGGCGAATGCACGGCTATAGCGGTCCAGGTCCGCATAGGTCATCGTCTGGCGGCCGTCGACGAACTGCAGCGCTACCCGGTCGGCACAACGCGCCGCACCCAGAGCAGGAATCTCTCCGACCCAGGTGAAATTCGCCGACTGTTGCAGCTCGGGTCCATCGATACGTGCATCGGACACTTGCTCACCCTGCCATTCTCGTTGCCCGCTTTGCCGCGTCCCACGACGGATGTGCCGCAACTTGCGTCGGCATCAATCCTCACGTGCCGTGGCGCCCACCGACGCAAATGGCACTGAGTGCCATGTTAGATTATCGTGCCTCGGAAATCTAATATTCCGGACGCAATGTCGCGCCCTCGACACACTTCAACGTCGGCATTTCGAGTGTTCGTGGCGCGCGGGTTGCAACGATCACACGACTCACGCGGGCACCCGCAGCAGCGCTGCCCAAACGTTTTGGAACGGTAATGACGCAAGAACAGAAGAATCCGGGGCTGCAGATCGCTCCCTGGCCGCAGATCGACTTCGCACAATTCGGCACCGTCGAAGTGAAACCGCTGTCGAACATCCAGAAACTGGTCGGCCAGTATCTCGGCCGCAACTGGGTGATGATTCCCCATGTCACGCATCAGGAAGAAGCCGGCATCGACGCCTTGGAGACCTGGCGTGCCGAGCACGCGAGCAAGACCGGCCAGAAAATCACACCGCTCGCTTTCTTCGTGAAAGCGGCCGTCGCCGCACTGAAGGCGTTTCCTCACTTCAACGCGTCGCTCGATGGTGCCGGCACGAACCTGGTGTTGAAGAAGTACTTCCACATCGGCATCGCCGTGGATACACCCAACGGGCTTCTGGTCCCCGTGATTCGCGATGCCGACCAGAAGAGCGTCGAGGCGATTGCAGCCGAGATCGCCGAGGTTTCTCAGCTGGCGCGCACGAAGGGATTGCCCATGCAACGGATGGTCGGCGGTTGCTTCACGATCAGCTCGTTGGGTTCGATCGGCGGTACCGGCTTCACGCCCATCATCAACGCGCCCGAAGTCGCGATCATGGGCATCACGCGCGCGTTCCAGAAGCCCTTCAATGAAGCGGGCCAATTGACCTGGAAGACGATGGTGCCGCTATCGCTCTCGTATGACCATCGCGTGATCAATGGCGCGGATGCGGCGCGCTTCTGCAAGCGCTTTGCAGAGGCTTTGGCGACGCCCGAGACACTCTGATCGGAGCGCTGCGCTGTCGCTCTCGTGCGTCGACCTCTTCCGCAGCAGGAGAAGTCGACGCCTGAGTGCGTGCCTTTACTTCAAAGTCTGACGAATCGCAGCTTCCAGTTGCTCGTGGCTGTACATGAAGGCAGCCTCGAGGTGTTTGGCGAATGGCACGGGGCAGTCCACCGAAGCCACACGTTGCACGGGTCCCTTCAGTTCGCGGAACAGTGCCTCGTGAATGCGCGAGGAAACCTCTGCGCCGACACCGAATGACTTCACCGCCTCGTGTGCAACCACGGCACGGCCGGTCTTCTTCACCGACGTGAGGATCGTATCCAGGTCGAGCGGCGATACCGTACGCAGGTCGATGACTTCGCAATCGACGCCATCTTTCGCCAGCTTCTGCGCCACCGGCACGATGTCCAGGATCGAACGGCTGTAACCGATGACGGTGACATCTTTACCGCTCTTCACGACATTTGCCTTGCCTAGTGGAATCGCTTTGCCGCGCTCGGGAGCAGGACCCGGCGTCCAGTAGCTCGCGATGTGCTCGACGAAGATCACCGGATCGTCATCTTCGATGCTGCCGAGCATGAGGCCATACGCGTCGGCCGGATTCGAAGGCATCACGACCTTGATGCCGGGCGTATGACAGAACCAGGCTTCCAGGAAGTCGGAATGCTGGCCGCCGGTCTGGAAACCGCTGCCGGTCATCGTGCGGATCACCATCGGCACGTTCGTTTGTCCGCCCGACATGAAGCGCAGCTTCGCCGCGTGATTCGTGATCTGGTCCATGCACACGCCGACGAAATTCATCAGCATGATCTCGGCGACGGGACGCATGCCGGCAACGGCCGCGCCGACCGCGGCGCCGATGAATCCCATCTCGGAAATCGGCGTCGAGCGCACGCGCGAGCCGTACTTGGTGGACAGGCCTTGCGTGGCCTTCATGATGCCGCCGCCCTCCGGATCGGCGACTTCCTCACCGAAGATGATCACTCGGGAGTCTTTGGCCAGCGCATCATCGAGCGCCCAGTTCAGCGCTTGAATGACATTGATCTGTTGAGGCTTCGATTGAGCAGCAGATTGGGTCATGGTCTTCGCTCCTATGCGAGCTC
This sequence comes from Steroidobacteraceae bacterium, assembly GCA_035276085.1. Taxonomy (GTDB): domain Bacteria; phylum Pseudomonadota; class Gammaproteobacteria; order Steroidobacterales; family Steroidobacteraceae; genus DATELY01. The sequence continues at coordinate 22,879 of DATELY010000226.1, forward strand.
GTGCGCGTACACGTCGCGTTTGACTTCGGCAGGATCGGACAGCGGGCTACCGAATGCGAACGCCGCGGCCTCCTCCACCTCTTTGTTGATCTCGGCATCGATCTGATCCAGTGCCGCTGCGGTGGCATGGCCGTTGTCGACCAGCCACTTGCGGTACCTGGGATACGGATCGGCAGCGACGGCGGCTTCGTACTCGGGTTTCGGGATGTACTCGCCCATGTCGCCGATGAGGTGACCGTTGAAACGGAATGTCACCGCTTCGATCAGCGTTGGCCCTCCTCCACTGCGCGCGCGCTCGATGGCTTCCTTCGCTGCGTTGTACACGGCCACCGGATCGTTGCCATCGACGTGGATGCCGGGCATGCGGTAAGCGCTGGCGCGGTCGGCGATGCGCTCGATCGCAGTTCCCTTCGCGAGGGCGGTGTGCTCTGCGTAGCGATTGTTCTGACACACGAACACCACGGGCAGCTTCCATACGGATGCCAGGTTCAGCGATTCGTGGAACGCGCCGATGTTGGATGCGCCGTCGCCGAAGTTCGTGACCGCGACGCGCTTCTCGCCGCGCAGCTGAGCCGCGAGCGCGAGGCCGCAACCGATCGGCATGCCGGCGCCGACGATGCCCGTCGTGACCATGCAACCCGATTCCGGATGAGTGATGTGCATCGGGCCACCCTTGCCCTTGCATGTGCCCGTGGCACGGCCTGCGAGCTCAGCCCAGAGCAGCTTCGCGGGCACTCCCTTCGCGAGCATGTCGTGCACGCCGCGATAGATCGTCACCAGGTAGTCCTCGTTGGTCAGCAGCACGCTGATTCCCGCGGGAATGCATTCCTGGCCGCGTGCGGAGTAGTACGGCATGACGAAACGACCGGTCTTCAGGTACGAGATGATGCGGTCGTCGTTCAATTTGATCGTGGCCATCTTCCGATAGATGGCAACGAGAGTCTTGCTGTCAGGTTGTGGCATGCGGTTCCCCTGATTCTCTGGCGAGTGAGCGTGATTGGAATGCGATGCGCTTAAGCTCGCACGTGCAGCGGCAGTACTGGGAGCAAAGCGACTCGGCCTGGCTGTCGGCGCTTCAACGCATGCAGAAGGTTGATGCGCAGGAAGACACTGTGTGCCAGCATACTACACCTACTTTCCGGCAAACAACGATGAGTCCTACGGATCCGTAGCGACGCGGAGTTGCTCGATTCACTGTGGAGACGCGTGACATGACTGACCCGGTACTCTTGAGTCGACAGGAACGCGTGGCACTGATCGAGCTGCACCGGCCGGAGGTCAAGAACGCCCTCAACATCGACATGCGCAAGGCGTTGCGCCGGATCCTGGACGAAGTCGCCGTCGACCCGGGCATCGGTGCAGTGGTCATTACGGGTGCCGGTACCGCGTTTTGCGCGGGTGGCGATTTCAAGGCGATCGACCAGGCCCAGGAACGCACCGCCCGCACGACCACGCGCTCGCTGATGCACGACATTCAACCGTTCCTGGAATGCATCACGCGCATGGACAAGCCGGTGATTGCCGCGGTCAACGGTCCGGCGATCGGCTTCGGCATGGGCCTCGCGCTGGCCTGCGACCTGATGGTGATGTCGCGCACCGCCTTCCTCATGTCGCAGTTCATTCGCCTCGGCTTGATCCCCGACGGCGGCGCGGCGTGGTTCCTCACGCGGCGCATCGGTCCGGCGCGTGCCTTCGAAGTGCTGGTGAGCGGACAGAAACTGACCGCCGACTACTGCCTGTCGACGGGTGTTGCCAATCGCGCTGTCGATGAAGCCGACGTGCGAGCCGAGAGCCTGCGTTGGGCGACAGAGCTTGCTGCATTGGCGCCGGGGGCCCTTGCGCTCACCAAGCGGCTGGCGCGCATGGCCATCTCCAACCGGCTCGACGAATCGCTGATGCTGGAGTCGGAATTTCAGGGCTTCTGCTCCGTCTCCGAGGATTCGCGTGAGGCCGTTGCCGCGATGACGGAAAAGCGCCAGCCGACGTTCAAAGGTAAGTGAGCGCATGCGACGTCAGCTTTCGGTCTTCACGTCGAAGCGAGTCAGATAACGTTCGAACAGCGTGTACTCCGTAGCACGCTGAGCTTCATCGGCGTCGGAGTACTTGTGCGCCGGCCGGCTTTCGCGCGGGTGCTCGCGCAGATAGTTCTCCATGGCGGCGCGAGCCTCGGCGGTCAACGGCATGTTCAGCTCGCGATACAGCTTCTCGACCGTGCCCATCGGATCCGCAACGAAGTCGAGATACTGCACGTGCCGGATCTGCTCAGCGGGCACCTGCCCGGCGTCGATCTGATCCAGCACGCGATCGAAATGGCGCTTGAGCCCTGACGGATGGGTCAACTGCGCGATCGCCCGCGGGTCCATGGGCCGATCGCTGCGCATCCACAGGATCGTCCCGACGAGACTGACACCCGAAGACACCACCTTCAGCGGATCGCGATGCATCCAGACGAGTTGCAGATCCGGGAACACTTTGAACACGTCGGGCAGATAGCGCATCGCGTCGGGCGATTTCAGCATCCACCGCGTGCGGGGATTCTTCCACTGCAGCAACTTCATGACCCGTTTCGCATAGCTGAGGCCCGGCACGCCGCTGCGATTGGCCATCCAGGCATCGAAGCTCGGCGTCAGCCCGCAGAAGATCAACCAGCCCGTCGCCTGGAAGCTCAGCGCTTCGAGCTGAATCAGCTCGGTCGGCATGTCGCCATTGAACTCGTGGATGGACGCCATCTCCGGCGTGACGCGATTCCATTGCGTCATGCGCTGGTCGGCCAGCGCGATGCGGGGATCGCTGTGGTACGTCTCGGCCTCGGGCGGCGGCGCCGGAAACAACGCCTCCCAATGCTTCGGCGTACCGTTCGCGCGGTCGAAGGACAGCAGGTTCTGAATGGCTGAGGTGCCGCTACGGCCGGAACCGACGATCAGTACCTGCGGTGCGAGCTCCTCGGCATCGATCTCCGGATGCCGCTTGTACTCCTCCTCCACTCGCAGGCGCGCTTCCAGATACATGAGAATGTCGGAGCGCGTCATCAAGCGCCCCATCAGGTTCAGCTCGGCTTCCTCGTCCAGAGACTTGATGAAGCGCTGGAACGGCTCGTGCCAATCCGCCACGCCGAAATCGCTCAGCCCGGTATTGGCCTTGGCCGTGGCGATCAAGGACTGTTCGTCCAAGGGCACGACGCTCTTCAGGTCGAGATACGAGCCCTCCTCGTTCACGCGCCGAACCCACTCAGGACGTGGCGGTTGCTTCCATTGCTGGATGCGATAGTTGGCGTTGGCACTCATGATCGTTCCCCCGAACCGATTCGCGGTCTATTCGCCGTAGAGCTTCAGCATGTTGACGCGTCGGCGGGCGAGCCCGTCCTGCCGGTCCTTCGGTGTGACCCGCCGGCTCTTGGACATGAGCGCATGCACTTCGCTCAGCTTGATCTTGCGAGACTTCGGCACCGGCGAGGTTTTCGCTCGATAGTTCCGAAAGACGATCGTGCCCTCGATACGCCCACAGGGATCGAGCCAGTTGTTCACGCCAGGGTCTTTGTGGGCGACGACGATGCGCAGCACACCGTCGCTGTCCGGCACTGCTTCGATGTCGTTGAGCGAGCTTTGCCGTGAGGTGAATTCGAGCGAGCGCGACCACACATCGCCCAGCTGGAATGACCAGTAGGCGCCGTCGGGCAGCTTGTCCATCTCGATCAACAGCGCTTCATCGGGCTGCAGCTCGAAGACGGCCATTGCATAGTTGGACGAGGGACTGCCGACTTCGCTCGTAACGGTGCCAGGGAGCAACGTGAGCTTGTTCTTCTCTCCACCGGCATTGTTCAGGTACATGTCGTACAGATTGATGTTGAACACTTCCATCAAATAGCGCACGAACAGCGTCGCACGGTCGATGCGCCTGGCCACGGCAGCTTCATCGAACTCGTCCGCGTCGTAGTACGTCTCCGGCAACTCGGTGATGCGTTCCAAGGTGAGCTCGCCCTGATCGCCATCCCACTTCGGCAACGCGCGCCGGATCAGCATGAACTGAAAGTCGACTTCGGGATTCAGCTTCACCCAGTTTCCCGGCTGCTTCGTGGGGCTCAGAATGAATTCGAACGTGCCGTCCTTCTCGACGTGGAGATCGGCGAGATCGTAGTTGCCGTCGACCTTCACACCTGCCTCACCGAACAGACCGCTGAGCGTCTGCAGCAGGAACAAGGTGATGTCGCCCAGCCGGCCCTTCATGCGATACGTGTGGCGTCCATCCACGAAGGCCACGCCGTAGACGAAGTCCTGCCCATTCTGGCCGAGCGTGTATTGCCCGGTCTGCCAGCCGCTGTTGACGAAGATCCGCGGATTCAACATGCGTGGCGCAACGGCGAAGTTGTACGCCATCGCCTGCATCTCCATCAGCGTGTGATACCCCTTCGCGCGATGCTGGGGTGTCTGTTGATAGCGCGGCGTCGACTCCATCTTCAGCCGCATCTTTTCCAGCTCGGCGTGATAGTTCTGCCACGCCTTCTGCAATCCTTCGGAAGTCGGTGATCGGGTCGTCATGTGAGTTCCTCCGGCGATCTACTTGCAGCCATGGCCTTTGGATAACGGCACGCAACCTCAGCTGCGGTCCGGGAGGCGGTTCTTGTAGACGGGGTCGGATTTGTCGCGCCTGCCTGGCAGGTTGAATGCCGCAATGTGCCCTTGGTCCACGATGCGGCTGGAAGGCTGAACGATGCTCCACTCGTTCGTGATCTTGCGTCGCAGGATCTTCCATTGACCGGCTCGCTTCTCGAACAGATCGATATAGCGACCGCCGCAGAGGTAGTCATGATCGCCGTCGATCTCGCCGGCCTTTGCCATCGCCTGTGCGTAACGCTCGCCGAAGAACGAGGTCACTTTTTCGTTGCCGCCCGGGCAACGCTGGTAAGCAGTGTAATAGGACTCGGAGGTCGCGAAGTTGCCCTGCACGTCGATGATCGAATGCGTCACCGTGTGCATGCCGTCGATGATGAGCTCCGCGAGCGCACCGATGATGAACTTGGCAAACTCCTGCGCATTCCCGCTGAACGAGCCGTGATCATCCGTGCCGTCCGGGTGGTAGATCGACTGCAACAACTCCAGATCCAAGCGGTCGATCGCGCGGCAGTACAGCTTCAGAACCTGTTCGATCTCCTGCCGGTCGACGAGTAGCTGCAGGTGTTTCGCTTGCGTGTCGTTCATCGGCGCCTCCGGTAGTCAGCGACCCTTCCACTCGGGCTTGCGTCGTTGCAGGAAGGCACGGCGACCTTCTTGTGCATCTTCGCTCGCAGCCACGCGCATCACGGTCGGATAGCTGTGCGCATCCAGCGCCGTCGCCAGATCCGGCAGATCGAAATTGCGGTAGGCCATCTCCTTGGACGCGGCGATGGACAGTGGCGCACCCACGGCGATCGCATCGGCCCAGCGGCGTGCAGCGACAAGTACGGGTTCGTTCGTCACTTCATTCACGAAGCCGAGCTCATACCCCTGCTGGGCGGTCACCTGCTTGGCGGTGAGAATGACGCCCAGCGCCCGCTTCAATCCGATCTCGCGTGTGAGGCGCACGACGCCACCGCCCATGGCAGCAAGTCCTACCATCGGCTCAGGTAAACCGAACTTTGCGTGCGGGGCCGCGACGATGAGATCGCAAGCTAGGGCCAGCTCGAAGCCGAAGCCGAGTGCTACGCCATTCACGGCGGCGATGAGCGGCTTCTGTCGATCGAGCCGACGCACGAGCTCCGAGCCGAACTCCACTTCCTGGTAAACCTCGGGATGGGCTTCCGCATACTGCAGATCGAATCCGGCGGAAAACGCACGCTCGCCCGCGCCCGTGATCAGCACGACGCGCACGTCATCGGCTGCTTCACACCAATCGAGCACTCGACCCATCTCGGCGCAGGCCGCCGCGTGCAACGCGTTGTGGAGGGTCGGGCGATTGATCGTCAGCGTCACGACTCGATCGCTCAGCGCCACCTCGATGAACTCGAAGGTGGCGCCACCGCGTGCGCTGCGGAGGGATTCGAAATCAGCCATGGTTCCGCCTTTGCCCGCTCCGCGCCGGGCGGATACGTGCATCGGCTCTCTTCTTCTTCGATCGCGACTTGCCGGTGTCGTCACCGTTCAACAGCAGCGCGCGGTACAGCGGCAGCAACGCGTCCGCGAATTCCTGGTTGAAGTAGGGTTCGAGCAGACTCCAGTGATGCAGGGCGCTGTCGTACAACGCCTGGCCCTCGGGTATGGCTGCCTCGGGGCTGGCGAGCTGCTGCATGCGCAACCAGGTGAGCCACTGACTCCACACGTTCTCGGCCAACAGGCGCGTGCTGTTGGGATGCCGGATGGACCGCAGCTGCCCTTTCTCGATCATTTCCTGGAAGCCCGCATCGATGTCCTGCAGGGCGAGCTCCTGAAACTTGAAATACTTCTCGCGCAGCTTCGGGTCTTGCGACAGCAGGAACGTCAACGCATTGAAGAAGAAGCGGAACTCCCAGAAGCTGCGCAGGATGTTGACGAGATACTCCGCCCCTTCGCGGGCCGATCCCGCGGGAATGGTCGGCTTGAGCACGACGCTCAGGCGTTCCTGCAACACATTGAACGTCGCATGCACGAGATCGCGCTTGCGCTTGAAGTGATACGTCAGGTTTCCCGGGCTGATCTCGAGGTGCGCGGCAATCGATTCCACCGCGACGTGCTGGATGCCGCGTTGATTGAACAGAGCGATGGCGGCGCGGATGATGCGTTCGCTCGTATGCAACGCATCCGTGCCATTTGCCGTTGCGCTACGGGAGACAATGACGCGCGGTGTGGCCATGGGGATTTCGATCTCTCAGCGCTGCTGCGCGGGATGGAGCACGTCCGCGGCAGCCGACTGACCGGCAATGCGCCCGAACACCATGGCATTGCAGATGCCCATGCCGCCGCCCGAATAGCGCTTGCCCACCGCGCAACCGAGCACCTCACCGGCCGCATACAAGCCCGGAATCGGTCGATCGTGTTCGTCGAGCACTTGCGCACGCTCGTTGATGTTGAGACCGGCGCCGGTCTGTCCGATGACGCAGGCACGTACTTCACGCGCATAGAAAGGTGCTTTGCGCACCGGGAAGAAGCGTTCCATCTCTTTGAAGAACAATGGATCGACTCCCCGATCGCAGTTGGCGTTGTAGTGCTCGACGCTGGCGGACAGCGTAGCGCCGTCGATCCCGACCTTGCCGGCCAGCTCGCGAATGCTGTCGGCCTTGACGATCTTGCCGTTGTCGATGCTCTGGCGCAGTAAGTTGTATTCCCACGTCGGCATCGCAGCGCCGCTGTGATAGGGATCGGCGAAGCGCAGATCCTGACTTGCTTCCAGCAACGTCGGCTCATCGAAGATCGCAAATGCGCGGCGCTCAGGCTGCGCGTTCACCAGATAACCCGAGACGGCATACGGCGCGGATTCATCCATGAACCGATGTCCGCGCGTGTTCACGAGCATGAGCCAGGGTGGCAGGAACGCTTCGACGAACTTGCCCAATCCGCTCGTGGGCAGCAGCAGGCCCGTGTCCTGCCCGACCACCGTCGCACCGACGTTCTCGGCGAGCTTGATGCCGTCGCCGAGAATGTAGGGCGCAGCGAAATGCACCGCGTAGGTCCAATCACCATGACTTGCCGCAGTGGGATACAGCCGACGAATCATCTCTGGACTGTTCCCGAAGCCGCCGGTGGTGATGACGACCGCACCGCCACGCAACTCCTCTCCGCCGGCTTTGACTCCCACGACGCGACCGTTCTCGACCAGCAGCTGCTCCACGCGAGTGCCGAGCGCATGCTCCACGCCGCGTGCACCCGCAGCATTGATCAGGTGTTGCGCGACACCCCCGCTGGGATGACCGCGTGGTACTTCCTCCACACCGGAACACAGCAAGTATTGCGGCGGAAACTCCACTCCCAGGCCGATGAGCCATTCGAGTGCGGGTCCGCTCTGCTCGCACAGGATGCGCATGATCTGCGGATTGGCTTCCCATCCCGCGAGCGTCATGACGTAGTGAAACATCGCATCCGGGGTGTCGTGAATGCCATTCGCCCGTTGCACGCTGGTGCCTGCGGCGTACATCACGGCCGCGGACAGAGCTGTGGCGCCGCCCAGTTTCTTGTCGGCCTCGAGCACCATGCAGGAAGCCCCTGCATCGCGCGCCATGATCGCCGCGGCGAGCCCCGCACCGCCGCCACCGATGATGATGAGATCGAAGTCCCTCATGCGTCCCCCTGAAGATGTCACATGGACGTCGCTGCGCACGTCGATGACGAATTTTGCTGCACGACCCCATGCCAATCGCCCGCGGCCCATACTAGTATACGTCTACTACCGCGTCCAAGACCGACTTTGAGTGGGACCGCCGATGCGCAAATTGAGTGAATTCAGCATGACCGATCCCGCAGTAGCGAAGTGTCCCTTCGACTACTACGCTGCGATGCGCCGCGAAAGTCCGGTGCACAAGGACCCCGGCACCGGATGCTGGTGGGTTGCGCAGCGCGAAACGATCGCGCAAGCCACGTTCGATCCCCAGACCTTCTCCTCGCACAGCGACCTCGTGTTGAGGATGCGTTATCGCCCGCGCGCGCAGGCGCTGTGGGAAGCGGCCGGCATGCAGACGCTGCATACGTTCGTGACGAGCGATCCGCCGGAGCACGAAGATTACCGGGCCGTCGGCATGAGCGTGTTCACGCCGGTCAAGGTGGAAGAGCTGACACCGCACATCGAAGCGCGCGTCCACGAGCTGATCGATGAGTTCGTCGACAAGGGCAGCGTCGAGTTCGTGACGGAATTCGCCGCGCGTCTGCCGGGCCGGATCGTGTGCGATGAATTCGGTTTGCCGCTGGAGGATCAGCCGCGGTTCAAGACCTGGACCGACGCGGCCATCGGTCTTCTCTCACCCGACATCTCCGAAGACAAGGAGGTGGAACTGGTGCAGCGGTTGATCGAACTGTTCAAGTATCTCGAGGTCCAGCTGAAACGCAGTTCGCAGGAACCGGGCGGCCGTGTGATCCACACGGTGGCCACGATGAACAAGCGCGACGGCACGCCGTTTTCGCTGCTCGAGCGCGCGTGGATGATCGTGAACCTGTTCGTCGGTGGCAACGAGACGACGATGAACATGTTGTCCGCAGGGTTGAAAAAGCTGGCGACCGATCCGCAATTGCAGGACGAGTTGCGCGCCGCACCCGAAAAGATCCCGCAATTCACCGAGGAGATACTGCGGTTGGATGGTTCCGTTCAGGCGCTCTTGCGCGTGGCCACCCGCGATGTGGAAGTCGACGGCGCCACGATTCCGGCCGGCGCCAACGTCATTCTCTGCACCGGCTCCGGCAATCGCGATGAAGCGTTCTGGGAGCATGCCGACGAGTTTCGCCTCGACCGCACGAATGCTCGCCGCCATATGACCTTCGGTCAGGGACGCCACGTATGCGTCGGCATGCACCTCGCGCGGCGTGAGCTCAATACTGCGTACCGCATCCTGCTCGAACGTCTGCGTAACATTCGGCTGGCCGTACCGCCGGAAGAAATCGATCAAGTACCGCTGCCCTTCCATCGCAGCATCGTGCGTTTGCCTCTTCAATTCGACGCTGTCGCGAGGTAGTCATCAATGCGCTTCGATTTTCCTGCGAACGTGATGCCGGGCGAGTACGCCGTGACCCCGGATGCGCCCGAGGGAAGCCACGACAAGAAATTTCAGTCCTTCGACGAGACCTATCCGGGGCGCTCGCGTTATCTGCAAGTGGATCCTGCGCGCTATTACAGCCATGAGCGCATGCAGGAAGAATGGGACGGTCTGTGGACCAAGACCTGGACGTGCGCCGGCCGGCTGTCGGACATCGCCAGCATCGGCCAATGGTTCAAATACGATCTTGGACGCGAGTCGTTCATCATCGCGCGCACGAGCCCGACCGAGATCAAGGCGTACTACAACGTGTGCCGTCATCGCGGCCGCCGCCTGCAAACCTCGGACTTCGGCAGACGCGATCGCTTCACCTGTCTCTTCCATGGCTGGCAGTGGAACATCAATGGCAGCCTGAATCAGATCACGGACCCATCGTGCTTCAAGCAGGCCGCGCTGGACTCCAAGGCCGGCTTGGATCTCATCCCCGTGCGTTGCGAAACGTGGGCCGGCTACATCTTTATCAATATGGATGACAATGCAGCGCCGCTGATGGATTTCCTGGCGGAGATCCCCGCGATCATGCGTTCCTACCAGATGGAAGAGATGCATGTCGTCAAGGACGTCGTCGTCGAGTTCAAGGCCAATTGGAAGATCGTGCTCGAAGCCTTCCTCGAGTCCTATCACCTGCAGATCACGCATCCGCAGGCGAAGCCGTATGTGGACGACGTCAAGTATCAGATCGACATCTATCACAACGGTCATGGCCGTCTGCATACCGCCATCGGCGTGCCCAGCCCGCGCGTGCATGACGACAACACGCTGGATCCGGTGCTCGGCTACATGCTCGCGGAAGTGGGCGTGAACCCGGCCGAGTTCGAGGGTCGCGCGGCTGCGGCACGCGCAGCCATCGCCGCGGCCAAGCGTCGTAAGGACAATGCGTTCGGCATCGACTACAGCGGCTTCACGGACAGCCAGTTGACCGACGACTGGAATTATTCGGTCTTCCCGAACATGACCTTCAACACACATCCGGAAGGCGTGCTCGTCATGCGCTTCCTGCCGCATTCGTCGGATCCAGAGCGCTGCTACTACCACGTCTGGGTGATCAGCCGGAAGTTGAAGGAAGGTGCACGTCCGCCGGGCTACATGGGTGTCGAGCCGGAAGTCGACGTCAGTGGCAAGACCCGTCCCGAGCGGCGTTACAACACCAGCGCCAAGCCCGAGCTGGGCGAAGTGCTGGAACAGGATGTCGGCAACGTCGAAGCCGTCCAGCAGGGTCTGCGCTCACGCTCGTTCGACTGCAGCAAGTACTCCGAACAGGAACAGCGCTGCATGCAGCTGCACATCGAGATCGACAACTACTTGTCGAAGATGCACAGCACCCGGCGCTGAGCGTTACGGCGAGCGAACGAAGATCGGCAGCTTTTTGCGATGCTAGCGACGCACCCCTGGTTCCACGCCGAGAACGATGCCTCCAAGCCGGCCATCCTCATGGCCGATACCGGCGAGCGCTGGACGTACGGCGAGTTGATGGCACGGAGCAATCGCGCGACGCGGCTACTCCGCTCGCTGGGGCTGAAGCCTGGCGACACGCTCTCCATCCTGATGGAGAACCGGCCCGAGTTCCTGATGCTGTGCTGGGCAGCGAAGAATGCCGGCTTCCACTATGTCGGCGTGAGCACGCATCTGACGGCGCAAGAGGCTGCATACATCGTCGATGACAGCGATTCGCGTGTGCTGATCGGTTCCGCGTCGACCCGTGATCTCATTGTCGGCATCGAGGCGCAACTTGGCGAGCGCTGCCAGTACTTCCTGGTGGATCCGCAAGACGATGAAATTCCCCACCTGGGGGCGCGGCTCGCTGAGTTCGCGGCGACCATTCCCGAAGCACCTCGTCGCGGCGCCTCGATGCTGTATTCGTCCGGCACGACGGGACGTCCGAAGGGTGTGAAAATTCCGCTCACCGATGACACACCGGACATCCCGCCACCGCGTCATGCATCGCTCGCGAAACTGTTCGCGCTGTCGACTGACACCGTGTTTCTCGATCCGGGTCCGCTTTACCACGTCGCCCCCTTGCGCTTTGCGATGGCGGCTCAGCGCGAAGGCGGCACGGTCGTGTTGATGCGCAAGTTCGATCCGCTGTCGGTGCTCTCCGCCATCGAATCGGTGCGCGTCACGCATGCGCTGTTCGTGCCGACCATGTTCGTGCGCCTGTTGCGCCTCGATGCGAGCGAGCGTCAACGCTTTGCCGTAAAGAGTCTGCGCGCGGTGCTGCACGGGGCCGCTCCCTGCCCGATCGCCATCAAGGAACAGATGATCGCGTGGCTCGGGCCGATTCTTTACGAGATCTATGGCGGCACCGAAGGCAGCGGCACCACCCTCATCGACTCGGCGGATTGGCTCACTCACAAGGGCTCGGTCGGCAAACCCATGCCGGGCTGCGAAGTGCACGTCGTCGACGAGGCGGGAGCCGAGGCGCCGCCGATGGTGCCCGGTCGAATCTTCCTGCGCTCGCCGCGAACCTTCGAGTATCACAAAGACCCGGAAAAAACCGAGCGCGTGCGTCATCCGCGCGGCTGGACAACGCTTGGCGACATGGGTTACGTCGATGCGGATGGCTTCCTCTATCTCACCGATCGCGAGTCCGACTTGATCATTTCGGGCGGTGTGAACATCTACCCGCGAGAAGCAGAGAACGTATTGCAGACGCATCCGCTCGTGGCCGATGTCGCCGTCATTGGCGTGCCGGATGCCGATTACGGCGAAGCGGTGAAAGCCATCGTGCAGCTCGAACCCGATGCCATGCGCTCGGACCTACTCGCTCGCGAGTTGCTCGATTACTGCCGTGGACAGTTGAGTGCCCTGAAATGTCCACGGTCGATCGATTTCATCGAGCGATTACCGCGCCAGGAAAACGGCAAGCTCTACAAGCGTCTGCTGAAGGAGCGTTACTGGGCAGGACAGCGCACGCAGATCGCGTAGACCTCGCTCAGGACAATCCAACCCTGCGCATGCCAAACTCACGGCCTGGCCACCATTGAATTCAGCGCCCCTCGGCGCCAGTTGGGATGTTCTCGAGGAGATTTCCATGACCGCTGCCTACATCATCGACGCCTGCAGAACACCGCGCGGAATCGGCAAGTTCGGCAAGGGCGCGCTTTCGGGCATCCACCCGCAACAACTCGCGGCCACCGTGTTGCAAGCCCTCGCGCAGCGGACCGGAATCGATACGGCCGCGGTCGATGACATCCTCTGGGGCACGAGTGCACAGGTCGGCCCGCAAGGTGGCGACCTGGGCCGCATGGCCGCTCTCGATGCGGGCTATGACGTGCGCTCGAGTGGCGTCACGCTCGATCGCTTCTGCGGTTCGGGTTTGACGGCCGTGAATCTCGCGTCGGCTTCCATCATGTCGGGCATGGAAGACCTCGTCGTCGCGGGCGGCACCGAGATGATGTCGATGCCGAATCGTCGCGGCGGTGAGAGCGGTCCGATGATGCTGGACCAGGGCAACCTGCGCCTGCGCGAGCGGCATCCGCAACCGGCTCAGGGTATTTGCGCCGATGCGATCGCAACGTTGGAAGGCATCACGCGCGCCGATGTCGATGCGCTGGCATTCTCCAGCCAGCAGCGCGCGGCGAACGCCATCGAGAAAGGCTATTTCAAGAAGAGCCTGATTCCGGTTTACAGAGAGGATGGCACGCTGGCGTTGGATCGTGAGGAGTTCCCACGCCCGCAGACGACGCTGGAAGGTCTGGCCGGGCTCAAGCCGTCGTTCGAGGCGATCGCGGACCTGAAGCTCGATGAGGCCGGCACGACGTTCCGCGGTTTGCTCTTGAAGCGCTATCCGGACCTCGAGCTCAACTTCGTCCATCACGCCGGCAACTCTTCGGGTGTCGTCGACGGCGCAGCGGCCGTGCTGCTCGCGTCCGAGAAATACGCCAAGGCACACGGACTCAAGCCGCGCGCTCGTATCGTTGCGATGGCCAACATGGGCGACTCACCCACGCTCATGTTGAACGCGCCCGTGCCAGCGGCCCGCAAGGTGCTGGCGAAGGCGGGCTTGACGCTCGCTGACATCGATCTGTTCGAAGTGAATGAAGCGTTCGCAGTGGTGCCCGAGAAGTTCATCCGCGATTTGAAGCTGCCACGCGAGAAGGTGAACGTGAACGGCGGCGCCATCGCGTTGGGACATCCGATCGGCGCGACCGGCGCGATCCTCGTCGGCACGTTGCTGGATGAGCTCGAGCGTCGCGATCTCAAGCGTGGGCTGGTCACGATGTGTGCCGGCGGCGGCATGGCGCCTGCGATCATCATCGAGCGCGTGGTCTGAAAAGAAGCGGTTGGCGGTTGGCGGTTAGCGGTTGGTCAGAGGCGCTACCGCGCTTTTATCTTTTCGGGGTCGTGCGTAGCGCGATGGAAAACTCGCTGGTGAACTGTTAACGATTGCGTCGACAGCCATTCGTGCGTCCCTTCCCTTGCGAAGCGGGGGAAGGACAGGATGGGGGCGGTTTCAATCGGCATCAGTAGCCCGCCGCGGCCCCCACCCCAACCCTCCCCCGCTAGCGCAAGGGAGGGAGCAGAAACGTAGTCTGGTTTCAGCTGTGACCGCCACCAACTAAAGACTCGTTGCTCCCTGTCGGCGGAACCTCTGCGTTCCCCCGCAGTCTTCGGACATGAGAGTCGCAGCACCATGTAAGGAGACTGCCATGAATCTCGCACGACCGTTGTTAGTCACCTGTTTTCTCCTATCGGCGCCGACCTGGGCTGCCGATGCCAAGCAAGCGCAGCAGGCCAAGACGGATGAGAATGCCTGTACCTGGTTCAACACCATCGATGACTGGCGCCGCCTGGACGACCGCAACCTGATCGTATGGGCTTCGCCACGCGAGGCTTATCACGTCGAGCTGAGCATGCCACTCGTGGATCTCAACACCGCCGATTCCATCGGCTTCATCGATCACAACCGCGATGGGCGGTTGTGCGGCTTCGGTATGGATGAGATCGTCGTTCCGCATTCGCCAGTGTTCAACACAGCCACCATTGCGGCGATGACGCGCCTGGACGATGCCGGCCTGCAAGCGCTGGCGCAGCAGTACAACATCAAGTTGCGCCATGCGGAGAAGAAGGCCGGGGATGCAACGAGCAAGACAGAAGACAAGGGTTGAGTGAGCGCGCTCAGTCGCTCTGCCCGGCAGAGCGACCGAGGCACATCGCCACCCCACCCTGGCGCGCCACTTCCTCCGGTCGTCCCGCATGTAGCGCTACTTCCACATGAACCCCACTGCGCTGCGGGCAGTTCCCGCAGCAAGCGTGGCTGAAGCGAGTTACGCGTTGCCGCGACACGGGCGCCACCGTGCTGCGGACCGGGTTGTTCCATCGCCTCGAGATGTGAACATGCGCACGCGCACCCCGGTGTCTGCGTCCCATTCGACGGCCGTTTGACGCTAGAATTGCGGCCCGCGCCCGACAGCCCGGGCCACGAATTCCCTGTTACTTCTGCTGCAAAGCCTGAGCCGATCGCCTGCCATGAACACCGCCTATCGCAAATCCCTGCCCGGTACCCAGTTGGACTATTTCGATGTCCGCGCCGCTGTCGATGTCATCAAGCCCGGTGCTTACGATGGCCTGCCCTACACCTCGCGCGTGCATGCCGAGAATCTGGTGCGCCGTGCCGAACCGGCGAAGCTGACTGCGTATTTGAGCCAGCTCATCGAGCGCAAGCGCGATCTCGACTTCCCTTGGTTCCCAGCGCGCGTGGTGTGCCACGACATCCTGGGACAAACCGCGCTGGTGGATCTCGCGGGACTCCGCGATGCAATTGCCGCAAAGGGCGGCGATCCAGCCAAAGTGAACCCCGTCGTGCCGGTGCAGCTCATCGTCGACCACTCGCTCGCGGTGGAACATGGCGGCTTCGACAAGGATGCGTTCGCGAAGAACCGCGCGGTCGAGGATCGACGCAACGAAGATCGCTTCCACTTCATCGAATGGACCAAGACGGCATTCAAGAATGTCGATGTGATTCCGCCGGGCAACGGGATCATGCATCAGATCAATCTCGAGCGGATGTCGCCGGTCATCCATGCGCAAGACGGCGTTGCATTCCCCGATACGCTGGTCGGAACCGACAGCCACACCCCGCACGTCGATGCGCTCGGCGTGATTGCCATCGGCGTCGGCGGACTCGAAGCCGAGAACGTCATGCTGGGCCGCGCTTCGTGGATGCGACTGCCGGATATCGTCGGTGTGGAACTGTCCGGCAAGCCCAATCCCGGCATCACGGCCACCGACGTCGTGCTCGCGCTGACTGAATTCCTGCGCAAGGAGAAAGTCGTCGGCGCTTACCTGGAGTTCTACGGCGAAGGCGCCTCCGCCCTCACGCTGGGCGACCGCGCCACCATCTCGAACATGGCGCCTGAGTACGGTGCCACTGCAGCAATGTTCTTCATCGATGAGAACACGCTGAGCTATCTGCGGCTCACCGGCCGTGACGAAGAGGTCGTGAAGCGCGTGGAGATCTACGCAAAGCACACGGGCCTGTGGGCGGATGGTATGAAGACCGCTCAGTACGAGCGCGTGCTGAAGTTCGATCTCTCCAGCGTCGTACGCAACATGGCCGGCCCGTCCAATCCACACAAGCGTCTGCCGACCAGCGCGCTTGCCGAGCGTGGTATCGCGGCCAAATGGGAGGAAGTCCCGGGTCAGATGCCCGATGGCGCGGTCATCATCGCGGCCATTACCTCGTGCACCAACACCAGTAATCCACGCAACGTGATCGCTGCGGGATTGCTTGCCCGCAATGCCAATGCAAAGGGGCTGACCCGCAAGCCGTGGGTGAAGAGCTCGCTCGCCCCGGGATCGAAGGCTGTCCAGCTGTATCTGGAGGAGGCGAAGCTCCTGCCGGAACTGGAACAGCTGGGCTTCGGCATCGTCGCGTTCGCCTGCACGACGTGCAACGGCATGAGCGGCGCGCTCGATCCGAAGATCCAGCAGGAAATCATCGATCGCGATCTGTATGCGACCGCCGTGCTTTCCGGCAACCGCAACTTCGACGGTCGCATTCATCCGTATGCGAAGCAGGCATTCCTCGCCTCGCCGCCGCTGGTCATCGCGTATGCGATCGCAGGCACCATCCGTTTCGACATCGAGAAAGATACACTGGGCATCGACAAGGATGGCAAGCCGATCACGCTCAAAGATATCTGGCCGGCAGATGCAGAGATCGACGCAATCATCGCCAAGAGCGTGAAGCCCGAGCATTTCCGCACAGTGTACGAGCCGATGTTCACCTTCAAGGCGAGCAATGAAAAGGTCAGCCCGCTGTACGACTGGCGCCCGCAGAGCACGTATATCCGTCGGCCTCCGTACTGGGACAAGGAAGGTCAAGGTGCGTTGGCTGCCCGCGAGCGAACGCTGAAAAGCATGCGTCCGCTGGCCGTGCTGGGAGACAACATCACGACGGATCACCTGTCGCCATCGAACGCGATTCTTGCGGACAGCGCTGCCGGTGAGTACCTGAAGAAGATGGGCCTGCCCGAAGAGGACTACAACTCTTACGCCACCCACCGCGGCGATCACTTGACGGCACAGCGCGCCACCTTCGCCAATCCGACACTCATGAATGAAATGGCGATAGTCGATGGCAAGGTGAAGAAAGGATCGCTCGCGCGCATCGAACCCGAAGGCCGTGTCGTGCGCATGTGGGAAGCGATCGAAACCTACATGGACCGTCAGCAGCCGTTGATCATCATCGCCGGCGCGGATTACGGGCAAGGGTCCTCACGTGACTGGGCGGCGAAGGGCGTGCGTCTCGCCGGTGTGGAAGCGATCGTTGCCGAAGGCTTCGAGCGCATTCATCGCACCAACCTCATCGGCATGGGCGTGCTGCCGCTCGAGTTCAAGGCGGGCCAGAGCCGCACGACGTTCGGCATCGATGGCACTGAAACTTACGACGTCGTCGGCAAGCTCACACCGCGAGCGACGCTGACGCTGGTCATCCACCGGAACAGTGGAGAGAAGATGGAAGTGCCCGTGACTTGCCGGCTCGACACGGCAGAAGAAGTGTCGATCTACGAGGCCGGCGGTGTGCTGCAGCGGTTTGCACAGGATTTCCTCGAGTCGTCGACCAAGGCGGCTTGACGGTGTGCCCCCACCCCAACCCTCCCCCGCGTTGCAGGGGAGGGAGAAATACGGGTTAGCTCCTACGCCTGACGTCGCCGGAAGCGAGCGAGATCGAAGTAATGGCTCATGTAGCACAGATCAAAATCCCCGCCACGTACATGCGCGGCGGCACCAGC
The DNA here is from genome assembly GCA_035276085.1 of Steroidobacteraceae bacterium. Taxonomy (GTDB): domain Bacteria; phylum Pseudomonadota; class Gammaproteobacteria; order Steroidobacterales; family Steroidobacteraceae; genus DATELY01. The sequence continues at coordinate 40,801 of DATELY010000226.1, forward strand.
AAAGGTGTGTTCTTTCGGTTGCAGGATTTGCCGGAAAAGGCGCAGCAGCCCGGTGCGGCACGCGACGCGCTGTTATTGCGCGTGATCGGCAGCCCGGATCCCTACGGCAAGCAGATCGACGGCATGGGCGGAGCGACGTCCAGCACCAGCAAGACCGTCATTCTCTCGAAGAGCAGTAAACCCGATCACGATGTCGATTACCTGTTCGGCCAGGTCTCGATCGATAAGGCTTTCGTCGACTGGAGCGGCAACTGCGGCAACCTCTCCGCGGCCGTGGGACCGTTTGCGATCGGCAATGGCTTGATCGATCCGAATCGCGTACCGAAGAACGGCGTCGCCACGGTGCGGATCTGGCAGGTCAACATCGGCAAGACGATCATCGCGCACGTGCCGATCACGCATGGCGCCGTGCAAGAGACGGGTGACTTCGAGCTCGACGGCGTCACGTTCCCCGCCGCCGAAGTGCAACTCCAATTCATGGATCCCGCCGCGGAAGAAGAAGGCGCCGGCGGTTCGATGTTTCCCACCGGCAACCTCGTCGATGACCTCGACGTGCCGGGTGTGGGCACGCTCAAGGCGACGATGATCAACGCCGGCATTCCTACGATCTTCGTGAACGCCGATGCGATCGGCTACAAGGGCACGGAATTGCAGGACGCCATCAATGGCGACGTGAAAGCGCTGACGATGTTCGAAACCATTCGCGCGTATGGCGCGGTGCGCATGGGTCTGATCGAGCACATCGAAGAAGCCGCGAAACGGCAGCATACGCCGAAGATCGCATTCGTGGCCCCGCCCACTGAGTACGTCTCGTCGAGCGGCAAGAAAGTGCAGAGCGCCGACGTGGATCTGCTCGTGCGTGCGCTCTCCATGGGCAAGTTGCACCACGCGATGATGGGCACGGCTGCTGTTGCGATCGGCACTGCAGCGGCGATTCCCGGTACATTGGTGAGTCTCGCCGCTGGCGGCCGCGCGCATGAAGCCGTTCGCTTCGGTCATCCCTCCGGCACATTGCGCGTCGGCGCAGAAGCGAAGCAAAGCGACGGCGAGTGGGTGGTCACGAAAGCCATCATGAGCCGCAGCGCACGCGTGCTCATGGAAGGCTGCGTGCGCGTGCCGGAAGATTCGTTTTAAGTTTTGATAAGCGAAAGCCCTCTGCCACTTCCGTCCCCTCCCCTGCGCAGCGGGGGAGGATTAGGGTGGGGGCGCGGCGGATTGCTGATGCCGATTGAAACAGCCCCCATCCTGTCCTGGCGCGCCACTTCCTCCGGTCCTTCTGACGTGCAGGGATGCACAAATGGCGCGGGGCGCATGGATGCGCAGGAGCGGCCCCCGCTGCGCAAGGGAAGGGACGTCCACCCACCGACAGCGCGATAACTCCCGCCGCCAGGACCGGCCGTGGTCAGTGCATCCCTTGCGCACTGTTCCGCATAGCGGACACGGAGCCCGACACCGAGGATGTCCAGCTGTGACGGGCCCCATCGTCGCACGGAGAGCATCATGAACGTCGGAACATACTGCCGACATCACGTCGTAACCATCGCTCCCTCAGCCGATCTTGCCGAAGCAGCGGCGTGCATGCGCATGAATCACGTGGGACTGCTCGTCGTGGTGAATCCCGGTGAGAGACGGCCGCTGGGGGTGCTGACCGACCGGGACATCGTCGTTGAAGTCGTCGCCGCGGATCTTCCGCCGCGCATGATTACCGTGCGCGATGCGATGACGCCGAACCCGGTGGTCGCGCGTGAAACGGAGTTGCTGAGCGTCGTCTGCGAACGCATGCGCAGCATGGGTGTGCGCCGCGTTCCGGTGGTCGACGATGTGGGCAACCTCGTCGGTATCGTCGCCAGCGACGACGTGCTCGATGTGTCCGCCGCGATGCTGTTCAACCTGTCATCGGCGGCGCACAAAGAGCAATCGCGGGAGCGCTGCAACCGAGGGTAGGAAGCCATCAGCCCAGGGTGGACACCGCGAGCTCCGGCATTCCCATTTCTGCACGGCGTTGCAGCAGATAGTGATCGAGACAGGCGGCGAGCTGCTCGCGTTCGATCGGCTTGGCTAGATGACCATCCATGCCGGCCGCGAAGCACTCGAGCTCCGCATCCTTCATTGCATGGGCGGTCAGCGCGATGATCGGAATGTGTGTGGCAGCGTCCTCCGCCCGGCGGATCTCACGCGTGGCTTCATAGCCATCGAGCTCGGGCATCTGGCAGTCCATGAGGATGGCGTCGTATCCACCCCTTCTCCAGGCAGCAACGGCTTCACTGCCGTTACCCACCACGTCGACGGCATAGCCCAGCCCCTCCAGCAGTCTGGCCGCGACTTTCTGGTTGACGACGTTGTCTTCTGCCAGCAGCACCCGCTTCCCCATCGCAGCGTGTTGCATGGGTCGCGGCGCCAAGGGCTGTGTTCGTTCGCAGCTACTCTCGACACCCACAGCCCTCGGAAAGTACGCCGTGAACCAGAACGTCGAGCCTACGCCGACCTGGCTCGTGACACCCGTCTCGCCGCCCATGAGCGTCACCAGATGTCGCGTGATCGACAGGCCAAGGCCGGTGCCGCCGAAGCGGCGTGTCGTCGAGCTGTCGGCTTGAGTAAAGGGCTTGAACAGCGCATGCAACCGATCGGCGGGAATGCCGATACCCGTGTCGCGCACTTCACACCGGATCCGCACCCCAGCCGCATCGAGCTCGAGCAATTGCAGTTCCACTTCGACTGCACCCTGCTGCGTGAACTTGACCGCATTGCCACACAGGTTCAGCAGGATCTGCCGCAATCGTCCCGGGTCTGCCCTGACCAGGCTCGTCAATCGCGGATCGATGCGCGAGGCAATCTCGATGCCCTTGGCTTCGGCTTGAATGGACAGCAGGCGAACGACGTCCGCGACGATCTTGCGCAGGTCGACATCGCGCACTTCGAGCACCGTCTTGCCGGCCTCCACTTTCGAGAAGTCGAGAATGTCGTTGATGATTGCAACCAGGCCGTTCGCGCTTTCGCGCACGGTCTGCGCATATTCACGCTGCGTGGGCGTGAGCTGTGTCTCCAGCAGTAAATCCGTCATGCCGATCACGCCATTCATCGGCGTGCGAATTTCGTGGCTCATGTTCGCCAGGAACTCGCTTTTGGCGCGTGTCGCCGTTTCAGCCGCGTCGCGTGCGTGCTCGAGGTCGTGGTTGGCGGACAGCAGCTTCCGCTCCCCGAACTGCTGCGCCAGGAGAAAATTTACGACGACGCCCAGCATTACCGCGATTGCGCCAACCGTGATCGCGAGACCGAGAACGTCCGGCATGCGGTACGAAGCCGCGTTCGGTGGAAAATCGAACACGTACAATCCGCAGCTGTAGAGCGCGAATACTGCCGCGACGAGCACGGCGGCACGAATGCCGAGCACCAATCCCGCATACGCGATCGGCACGATGCAAGCCGTCGCCACGGGAGAAGTCACGCCGCCCAGCGTCGGGATGGCTATCAGGAACGTCCCGACGAACAAGACCACTTGCACGGCCCCGACGCGTTTCAACGACGTGCTTCGGCGTATCGCCGACGGTACGGCCACAGCCGCCAGGATCAATATCAACTGCGCCATTGCATTGGGCCAATCGCGCGCCTGCACGAAGATCGCGCCCATCACGAAGCTGGTGATGCCTTGCACCAGTGCATAGCCGTTCAAAATACGGACGCGCCGCATCACATCGCGATCGGATGCGCGCGGGTCATGCGATTTGATCCCCGAATTGAGAATTCTCAGCAACATCGAGCGCCAGAGTTGCTTGCAACTGCCCCCAATCACGCTCAACTAAAGATCGCCGGCCTCGTTCGAGGCTATAGAGGGAACGACGGATTGCCACGCGCGTGAACTTGGATTTCGCGGCGAATCAGGGAAGGTCTAAGAAGCGATTCAGGGCGGTGTCCGCATTTGCGTGCCCAACGCGTTGTTGCAATGCGTCTGCACGTGGGGCGAGTTCAAGGACATCCAGTCATACGGTGTCGCTGGCTCGGAGAATCGATTATGCGAGCGATACCTCGAACGAAATGGGTTTGCTACGGGTTGATACGGAACTCGTAAGCACCTCTGTGTGAATCCCCTCGGAGACGACCATGCACTTGCAAGGTTCCTGCTGCTGTCAACGTGTGAAGTTTTCGGTCGAAGCGAAGGCCCCCTACCCTTTCATGCATTGTTACTGTTCGATCTGCCGCAAGACACAAGGCGGCAGCGGCAGTGCGATCAATCTCGGTGCGCTGTTCGAGACATTGAAGATCGAGGGCAAGGAGCACATCGCTCATTTCAGTCCGATGTACACGAATCACGAAACCGGCGTGTACGAGCGCAGTCCGGGGCAGCGTCACTTCTGCCGCAATTGCGGCAGCGGCTTGTGGGTGTGGGATCCGCGCTGGCCGGAGCTCGTACATCCCTACGCGTCGGTCATCGACACGCCGCTGCCTCAGCCGCCCGAGCGCAACCACATCTTCCTCGACAGCAAGCCCGATTGGGTGACTGTGCCGAGCTCACCTGTCGACAAACAGTTCGAGCATTTTCCGGCGATCATGAGTCTCGCAGAATGGCACGAGCGACATGGGCTGGAGGCCGAATGACCCATGATGCGGTCACGGTGGCGCCGACTGCCGCCGTGGCTATTTCGGCGGCGGCGCGGATGACAGCTGCGCCTCGTAGGCGAGGTAGGTATCGAGGTACTCACGCATCTCGAGGACCCGCCCGTCACGCACCTTGATCAAGAAGTGATAGCGGTTGCTGTACGGCTGGCCGTTGCTCATGCGCGCGGAGCTGGATGCTTCGATGGCCACCCGCTCGCCTTCGGCGGTGACTCCCAGAATTTCCGCCTGCAAGCCTTCGGGAAAGCCGCGTCGGACGTTCTTCAGAAACCGGGTGATCTGATCCACTTGCCGCGTGCCGGACACCTTCAGCTTCTGTGGGTCGCCCAACACCCACCACGTGGCTCCGGGAGCCAGCATGGCGACCACTGCTTCCAGGTTCCCTTTGAAACAGTGATCGAGAAACGTCAGGGCGAGCTGCTTGGTGGCCGCCAGGTCGTTCGTTCCAGTTCGATCGTTCATGCGCGTCAACCGATTACCGTGCGTCGATGGCCGCACGCAATGCCAACAGGCGCCGGGCCTGCTCGAGGTGCAGTCGCTCGGCCATCTTGCCCGCCACTCGCACGACGCCCTTGTCGCGATTCTCGGGCAATGTGAATGCATCGACGATGGCCTGAGCCGCCTCGAGCTCACTGTTCGTCGGCGTAAAGATGAGATTGCACGGTTCGATCTGGCCCGGATGAATCACCGTCTTGCCATCGAAACCGAACTGCAAACCCTGGCGACACTGCAGCTCGAATCCAGCGGAATCTTCCAGGTCGTTGTAGACACCGTCGATGATGTCCAGACCCCAGCCACGTGCCGCAGTCACCGCCAGCGACAGCGTCGCCTGAAACGGCAACCGCGCGACATCGAGCGTTGCCCGCATCTCTTTGGCGAGATCGTTCGTGCCCATGACCCAGCAACGCAGTCGGGTCGACTCGGCGCGCGATGCAACGTCTTCGAGACGTAACACACCGCGCGCGGTTTCGATCATGGCCCACAGCGCCGTTTGCGGTGGAGCGGCGCTCAGCGCGGCATCGTAACGGCCGATGTCCTCACCGCAGTTGACCTTCGGCACGAGCACCGCATCCGCGCCGCTGAGAGCAATCGCTTCCAGATCTCCTCTGCCCCACGGCGTGTCGTACCCATTCACACGGACGATCACTTCGCGCGGGCCGAACCGTCGACTGCGCACCGCGTCGAGGGCCATCGCACGGGCGGCTGCCTTCATTTCAGGTGCAACGGCATCTTCGAGATCCAGAATCACACCGTCGCAGGCGAGAGAGGCGGCCTTCGCCAGCGCCTTCGCGTTCGACGCCGGCACGTACAGAAGACTGCGTCTGGGACGAATGGGCGACACGTGCAGCGCGCTCAACGCGAATCACCAACCAGGGCACGATCGAGTGTGTTCTGCAGGATTCTCACGGACGCTGCATCCACCATCTCGCCGTCGACCTGAATCGCACCCAGACCCTGTGCTTCCGCAACCTTGTATGCCTCGATCGTCTTGCGCGCGTGCGCCACCTGGTCCGCCGGCGGCACGAAGACTTCCAAGGCAATGGGGATCTGTGCGGGATGAATGGCCCACTTCCCCACGCAGCCGAGAATGAGCGCGCGGCGGCACTCCTCGCGAAACATCTCGTCATTGCGGAAATCGACGAACGGCCCGTCCACCGGATCCAGATCGTTCGCCCGTGCCGCAATGATCATGCGATACCGGGCGTAGTGCCACAGATCGCCCGGATAACCCGTCGTGCCGCCGACCGAGCGCGCGTCCATCTTCTGCGACGCCGAGTAGTCGCCCATACCGAAGATCAGCGCTTCGAGCCGAGGTGAGGCTTCCGCGATGCGGTCGACATTCTTCATGCCCTGGACTTCCTCGATGAGCGCCTCGATGCCGATCTGTTTTTTCAGTCCCAGGTCGAGCTCGAGTTGCGCCAGCAAGGTTTCGACGAAGTGGATGTCACGCGCGTCCATGACTTTCGGAATCATGATCGTATCCACCCGCTCGCCTGCCCCTTTCACGACCTCGATGATGTCGTCGTAGGCATAGCGCGTGCGCAGATCGTTGATGCGCACGCAACGCACTTTCCCGGTCCAGTCCAACCCTCTGAGGGCTGCGACGATCTGCGCACGGGCCGCCTTCTTCGCGTTCGGCGCCACGGCGTCTTCCAGATCGAGAAACACGTGATCGGCGCTGGAACCCGCCGCCTTGCGCATCATCTTCTCGCTGGAGCCCGGGACGGAGAGCTGCACGCGGCGTGCGCGGCGCGGTTTCATTGCGGTCATGTCGATCCCCTGTTCTGTCTGCTCAGCCCTTGGGGCGTGAAGCAAGCAAGACTTTGCGTTCACCGGAAAATACCAGTACATCGCGCTGGTTGTAGCCTCGATGCAAAAACGTGACGATGCCGCCCTTCTGTTCGGGCGCCGGCTCGCGCGCGACCACTTCGCTGTAGGCATAGAGCGTGTCACCGTGATGGACGCGCGCGTGCAGCTTGATCTTGTCCATCGCGATCTCGCGCATGGCGTGTTGTGCCGTGTCCTGTGCGGCGAGTCCAATGACCATTGCGATGTTGACGCCACCGAACACCGTGCGCTGGCCAAACATCGGCTCGGCTTGCGCCATGTGCTCATTGAAGTGCGGCTCGGCCGTGTTGAGCACCATGTTCGTGATCAGCACGTTGTCGAGCTCCGACACCGTCTTGCCGCGCGCATGCCGATACACGGCGCCCAATGCGAAGTCCTCGAAGTACCCGGCGAAGTCGTGCTGCACACGCTGGCTCATCGCCCGTCTCCTTGAGCGCGGCCCAGCAGCTTGTCGGAGATGATCCGCAACTGAATCTCAGAGGTGCCTTCGAAGATCTTCGTCAGCCGCGCATCGCGCCAATAGCGCTCCGCCGCGAACAACGTCGTGTACCCCGCGCCGCCATGGATCTGCAGACCTTCGCTCGTCACACGCTCGGCCATCTCGGCCGCGAAGTACTTCACCATGCCGGCCTCGAGATCGCAGCGCGTTCCCGAATCGATCGCATCGCACACGTAGTAAAGCAATTGACGCGCCGCTTCGATCTCAGTGGCCATGTGCGCAATCTTGAAGCGAATGGCTTGAAAGTCGCCGATCGGCCTGCCGAATTGATTGCGCTGCTTGGCGTAGACGATGGAGTCTTCGAGTGCGCCACGCGCCAGACCGATGGATCTCGCAGCGGTGTGTGCGCGCGCTGTCTCCAGTCCGTTCTGAATCATGTAGAACGCTTTGCCTTCTGCGCCGATCATTGCCTCAGCGGGCACGCGGCATCGATCGAACGACAGCTCCCAGGTCTTCCATCCGAAGTAGCCGATCTTGGGAATCGGCGAGCCGCTCACGCCGGTCGGCAACGTACCTCGCGGCTTCTCGATCTGAAACGCCGAGATGCCGGCATGCGGTCGCGCCGGATCGCGCTCTTCCGTCCGCGCCAGCACCATGATGTAGTCCGCGCCATCGGCGAACGTGCACCAGTACTTCGTGCCGGTGATGACATAGCTGTCGCCCTCGCGGCGCGCGCGGCACGCGATGTTCGCGATGTCGGAGCCTGCATTCGGCTCCGATAATGCGTACGCACCCAACCACTCGCCGCGAGCCACGCGTGGCAGATAGTAGCGGCGTTGTTCTTCCGTCATGGCATCGACGCCAAACAGCCCGTTGCCCCGGGCAATCAAGCTCGCGACGCTCATCCAGCCGCGGGCAAGCTCCTCCGCAACGAGGCAGTATTCGAAAGCGCCCAATCCCAGGCCGCCATACGCCTGCGGGATGGTAATGCCGAAGTAGCCCATATCGGCCATCTGCTCCAGCAAGGAATCCGGAATGTCTCCCTTGATCGGATCGAGCTCGTTGGCGAGCGGCAGTACCTCGCGCATCGTGAAGTCGCGCGCGGTTTGTTGAATCATGCGCCGCTCTTCCGTCAGGTAGCCGGTCGAACGCGTGGAGTCGGTGGGAATCGCCATGACTCAGCCTCTGCGCACCAGATTGCTACGGCGATACTTCACGACTCGTGCGCCGTCTTGCTGCAGACCCACGGTTTCCCACATGACGATGCCGTAGTGCTCGTGCTTGGCCGACAGCCGCGCTGAAATCACCGTGCTGCGGGCTTGCAGCGTGTCGCCCGGATAGACGGCGACGCCATATTCGAGCTCATCGATGCCGAGAAACGGACCGCCGCCTTCGCTCAAGTCCTCCACCGTCAGCCCAAAGACGAGATTGAAGACGAGCAATGGATTCACGACGATGTCGCGATGACCCGATTGCATGGCCCGCACCCGATCGAGGTACAGCGGGTTGTAGTGCAAGGTCAGGGTCGTGAACAGTGCGTTCTCACTCTCGAGAATGGTTTTGCGTTGCGCATGGTCGAAGACTCGACCCGGCGTGAAGTCTTCATACCGATGGCCACGAGCCAGCAGTATCGCGTCGGTCGGTCGGGTCGATTCAGTCATGCCCCTGCCTCGGCGAACAGTCGGCGACGCCTCGATCCAGCACGACCACTTGCCGAGAGCATGGTTACCTGCCCTTCTTGATCGCGGCCAGCATGTGACGCTTGATCATTGCGCGCACCGTGGCAAACGTCTCCGCGGCCACCTGCTGCTCGGTCGCGAAGAGGCTCGAGATGACCAATCCGCGGCTGACTGCGACGACGACCTGACGGCATTCCGCGATCGTCTTCTCCGGAATCTCATCGCCGAAGGTCTGCTGCCAGGCCGCGCGGAAGTGATTCGAATAGCGGCGCACGGACAGCAGCGCGGCATCTCTCAACTTCGGTTCGGCACGGCTCGTGAACCAGATATCGATCGCAGCCACGTAAGCGGGCGACTGCGAAACGTCATACAGACCGTCGAGGAGGATGTCGATGCGCTGCGCGAGCGACACGTTCGGCTTCTGAGTGGCAGCAGAGAAGGACTCGATCACACGACGTTCGACATCGTTGATGATCGTCCGCACCAGGTCGACCCGATTCTGGAAGTGGTGGTGGATCGCGCCACGCGTGAAATCGGCCGCCGCCGCGATGTCCGACATCGTGGTACGGGCAAAGCCCTTTTCGCAGATCAGCTCGATCGCGGCTTCCATGAGCTTGGCGCGTGCCGTCGCGGTTCGTTCTTCCTGTGTCCGGCGCTTGCGCGCTGGGGGCAATGATCTAGCGGCGAGTGCCATGGCGTTCTCTGTCCTGCCCCTTGCGTGGTCACTCGCCATTGCAGCGGGTGCATTTACTTACATACACGCTGGCATGTACTTTATAGTTTCCGGCACCCGGTGCAAGTATCACGCAGGACAATTTGCCTGCACGAGCCAGCCGGTGACCGAACGATCGCGCGCAGATCGGTAGATACGATCTTCTGCATCGCATCCTTCGTTGCGCTCAACCGCTCTGCGCGAGCGTGAGTACGCTACGATCACGGCAAAGAGCAATCAGCTTCGTAACGACACGTGAATCGATGGAGGATTGAATGAGCCGCAACGTACTCGTATTCGGCGCCGCAGGTGGCGTCGGATTGGAAGTGACCCGCCAGCTGCTGGAGCAAGGTTGGTCCGTCACCGCCACCGTGCTCAACGATGCCGAGGAAAAATCACTACGCGGCACCATCAAGCAGACAGTCGACGTGATCCTGCTCGACCTGTCGAATGGCGACAACGTGCTGCCCGCCGTCCGCAAGTCCGTGAAGGAGCTCGATGCCGTCGCGGTGTGTGCGGCCATAGGCCCGGTCGGCCCGCTCGAGACGATGCCCTTGGCGCAGCTGCGCAAGACATTCGAGATCAACGCAATTGCCGATGTCGCCATCTATCAAGCCTGTCTGCCGATGTTGCGTGCAAGCAAGGGACGATTCGTTTTCGTGAGTTCGTTTTCAGGCAAGGTCGCCCTGCCCTTCGTGGGCGCCTACAGCGGTTCGAAGTTCGCACTGGAAGGTCTCGGCGATGCCATGCGGCGCGAGGCCGCGCCGTTCGGTGTCAAAGTGAGTCTCGTATTACCGGGCGGGATCAACACGCCCATGGTGCAAGGCCAGCTCGAAGGAGCGACGAAAGCTCGCGATGCGCTGACACCGGAGATCAAGGCCCTCTATGGCCCCTTGTACGACTCCTACCTGAATGTCTTCAAAAGCGCACAGAACGCGGGCCTGCCGCCGGCACAGGTCGCAGCGGTCATCGTCGAGGCCATCACTGCGACCGAACCGAAGAGCCGCTACGTCGTCGGCGACGATTCGGTATTCATGTGCACGCAGGTCGCCGCGATGCCGGAACCGGAAGCGGACAAGACGCTTGCCGGGTTCCTCGCCAACCTCAGCTGACCTGCCCTGCCTGCGATTCAGGCGCACGCGCGGTGAAATGGCAAAGGCACGCGCTCGGCATCCACATCGTCGCTGGTCAATTCGATGTCGTGCCGCGGCCGCTATTGCGTCAACGATCGCCCAACACTTTTCCTGAACCGTAGGCGCGCGCACCACCCGGCAACTCATCCAGATACGGCATGCGAGTCAGTTGTGCACCGCCATTCACGTGCCAATTCGTCCCGGTGACGTAGGCGGGACCCGCCAGGAACAGCACCGCATTTGCGAAATCTTCCGGATAACCCACGCGACCGATCGGCACCTCACGCGCGTGGGCTTCCTCGAAGCCCGGCGTGGCGACGGCTTCCTTTGCCATGTCGGACTTGATCATCCCGGGCAGAATCGAATTGACGCGGATGTTCTTCGGCCCGTACTCCATCGCGGCATAGCGCACGAGGCAATCGGTGGCGGCCTTCGCGGACGCGTAGGCGACATGCGGCTGGATCGGATGCGTGCTGCTGATCGAGGAGATGATCACGATCGAGCCGTTCTCCTCGATCGCCGCGGCCATGTGCTTGATGAAGTAGAAGTTGCCGAACAGGTTCACGCGCATGGCCAGGTCGAGCTGCGGCTGCTCGATGTCTTTGATGAAGCTCATGACGGGAACGCCGGCTGAGTTCACGGCGATATCGAGATGACCGTACGTATCGAGCGCGGCTTTGGCCAGCGCCTTCACTTCGCTTTCATCGCCGGCATCGCAGCGCACGGCCAGGCCACCGATGCGATCGGCGAGCACTTTCAACGGTGCGAACGTGCGTGCACCGACGACGACCTTCGCCCCATTGCGTGCCAGCGCTTCCGCAACTGCCCAGCCCGTGCCGCCCTCCGCCGACGCGCCGAGAACGACTGCGACTTTCCCCTTCAAATCGACACTGAAGCCTTCGAACATGAGCATCTCCAGACGAACGGTACAGTTCTCGGGAGCATAGTCCTTCCGAGCTCGGCGTCAGCACAGCACCCTGACGACAATTTCGAGCTCGACGCTGCACAGCGATCGCGGACCACACTCTCGTTGGATTCGGGTGGGATGCCGTGGCGCAGCGGCGTACGCAGTTTCCGGTATCGAACGCGGCGCCGCGCGCTCATCGGATTCAACGCAACCCGCGAACGGAATCCCCCTGAGCCGGGCCACTGTTGTTGGACCCTCTTCTCACATACATACTAACGTGAACGTAACTCGCACGCACTCTCTCGCTTTTTTCGTTGTTAACAATTAAAAAGCGGTGTTCGCAAAAGAAAGGCGGCCGTCCAGCGCAGCGCTCGTGCAGCTCGCGGACTCGTTGGGACGCAGAGAATCGCAGCGATCGTCGGACCGCTCACTACCCGGGGGATCGATGACGTACCAGGGAATGCCCGAATACATGAGTGTGCCGCTCTACGAGATGCCACTCGGCGCACAGCACGTGATGCTCTACGTGTTCAGCGGGCTGGCGGTCGTGACGCTGCTCTGGGCGCTGTACCGATGCAACGTGGAGCACTCTCTTGCGCCGCTGATGTACTGCCTGGGCGGAGCGATCACCTGCCTTCTCGAACCGATCCTCACCCGCCTGCTGGATGCGACGCACGCTCAGATCGGACAACAGGTCGCGTATGAATCGTTGGGGCAGCTCGTGCCCTGGCACGCGGCGATTTCCTACACGTTCTATTTCGGACTTGCGTACCTGTATCTCGTCCCGGCGTTCATCGCAAAGCGCTTCAGTGCGCGAACCGTGTGGATCATCCTCATCGCAGTGACCGCAGGGGCGTGGTTGTATGAAGTGCCCCTGATCCGCATCGGTCTGTGGAAGTATTACGGCGCGCAGCCGTACCAGATCTTCGAGGTACAGCCGTTCTACTGGTCGGCCGCGAGCGGCGCGATGGTACTGGGAGCAACGGCACTCATTGCGCTCTCTGCATCGCGGTTGCGGGGCTGGCGCACGATTCTGATTCTGCCGCTCGCATCCATGGGCGCCATGGCGACCGCGGCCGGTACGTGCTGGCCCATCTGGTTCGCACTGAACAGTCCGTACGGGATGGGCGTGAAGTATTTCTGCGCGACGCTAACGATTGCCTTCTCGATCCTCGTGGGGTGGCTCATCATCCCGCTGGTTTCCAAGCCCGAGCCACGCGCTGAGGGCTAGTGGCCTGTAACTGATTGTGGACTGTCAGGGTGAGCGGCCGGCTGGCGAGCTGGCTTGTTGGCCAGAAGGTTCTGCCCCGACTTCTGGCCAGCCGACCAGCAAGCCAGCACGCGCAAGCCTCGGTATCGAATCAGCTGTTACACGCCACTAGTGTGCATCTGGGAGACCCTTGAATGGATCTACTGAAACGGGCCTTGCCCGACTACCTGAAGCATCGCGTCGGGCCTGCAGCCGAGTTGGTCAACGCAACCCGGTTTCCACGTGGCTCCTCCCGTGTCACGTGGTTCGTCGACTACCGCCCGGCAGCGAACGCGCCTGTTCGCTCTGTGGTGTTCCGCGGCGATCCGCCCGGTGGCAGCACGATCCCCAGCTCGCTCGAGCAGGAATACTTCATGTATGACCGGCTCGGTCACACGAATGTCCCGGTGGCCAAAGCGTTGTGGTGGGAAAGCGATCCCGAATGGACCGACCGCCCGTTCTATGTGCGCGAGCAGATCGACGGCAGCTGGGATGTCCCGCATTTCTCGGACCCCGATCCCAAGTACGACACGCTGCGGATCGAAACATCGAAGGAGCACATGCGGAAGCTCGCCATCGTCCACACCGTGGATTGGAAGAAGCTCGGCTTCGATGAGCGGCTGTCGGCCCCGCCGAGCGAAGCGCGGTGTGCGGCCCACTTCATCGACGGGATCGTATCAAGGCTCGAAAGCTATCAGCTCGAACCGCTGCCGCTCGTCGTCGAGGCTGTTGCATGGCTGAAGGAGCGCGCTCCGGTGGCACCGCGCATCAGTCTCTGCAAGGGCACCAACGGTCTCGGTGAAGAGGTATTCAAGGACGGGGTGATCGTCGCGATGAGCGATTGGGAAGAGGCTTCGATCGGCGATCCCGCCGCCGATTTCGCGTCGCTGCAGGACTTCGTTCCCGAGATCGAACGCGACGGTCGCAAGCTGTGGGGTCTGGAGCACGCCCTCGAGTACTACGGTAGTGTCAGCGGCATCGATCTGAAGGCCGACAACGTGCGTTTCTATTTCATGGTGCGTGCGCTGGGTACGGTCCAGTACGCCCACCGGGCCGCCGTGATCACGGCGCGTCGTCAGGCCGATATTCGCCAGCTGTGGACGGGCACGGAGATCGCATTCGTCGGCAAGCGCCTGCTCGCCGCGGCGGTTGGCTTGGGCGACCCACTCGATCCCGCGTGGTTCGCCGAGCTCAACAAGACCATCGGGTGAAGTCATGATCGTACCCACTCTCGCGGACATCGTTTACACCATCTCCGCCGGGCTCGACGAAATCATTACGCCGCAACTCGAAGGCTTGCGCGAGCGCAGCACGATGACGACGATTCGACACATGCTGCGCTTCCTGGAGCATTCGATCGACCAGGAAGGCCAGCTCCTGTTCGACGATCTGAACAAGCTGAAGCCGCTGCTCGCAGACATTGCGCAGCGATTCGATTCGGTTGCCGAGTTGAAGAGCGTAGCGAGTGCCATCCGGCAAGCACTCGCGATCGAGCGGGATCCCACCGTGTATCCCAGCATCAAGCTCATGGCAGAGGACATCAAGCGCTTACGTCAGCTCGTCAGCGATGCGCTGGTGGCCATCCGTGCCCTCCCCGCCTCGTCGCGCGGGCCCCAGACCGAAGCAGCCCATCAACTGCTGCGCGACTACATCAAATGGCAGCTGCAGCAGGAAGCCCGCGTGATCGAGCCCGCCTTCATCGGCTACGGCGCGCGCCGGTAAGGAGTCGCTCAACAGGGGTCAGGTGAGTCCGCGCGCGATGGTCTCACCGCCGTCAACGGTGAGCACCTGACCCGTGATGTGGCGCGCCGCGCTGCTGGCCAGGAAAACAATCGCTGCAGCGACGTCCTCCGCTTCTCCGATTCGATGTAGCGGTGCTGCCGCGCTGACTTTCTCGATGAAGCCCGGACGAGCGACCAAGGCACGAATCATGTCGGTGCGCGTAGTGCCAGGCGCCACTGCATTGACGCGAATCCCCGCCCGGCCCCATTCGACCGCCAATTGACGCGTCAGTTGTTCGAGCGCTGCCTTCGACACGCCATAGCAACCCGCACCCGCAAGGCCCAATCGCGCATTGATGGATGACACGAGCACCATCGAGCCCTTGCTTTGCTCGAGATGAGCGAACGCCGCGCGTGCCAGATGCACAGGGCCTCTGACATTCGTATCGAGAACCTTGGACCACGCCTCGTCGGACACGTCGATCAGGGGATCGAAAACGGGATTCGCACCGGCATTCGCGATCACGGCATCCAGGCGCCCGAAGCGCGACATCGTGGCGTCCACGAGTCGTTTGCAATCGCTGGCATTGCCGGCGTGAGCCGCCAGCGCGAAGGCGTCGATCTGCATCTCGCGCAGCCGTTCGACAGCGGCTGAGCATGCGGCTTCTTTGCGGGACGACACGACGACTTGCGCGCCGCTGGTGCCAAGCAATGCGGCCGTGGCGAAACCGATGCCTCGCGTGCCACCGGTGACGATCGCGACCTTACCCGCAAAGGAAATGAGCGGCTGCACGCTATGACACTGCCATGAAGCGCTGGCTACCGCCGCAAGATCAGCGGACGGCGCTGAGTAGAGTGTGGGAAGTGCTCGAGCGGTCGTTCACTCGATCTCGCCGAGTACCGTGCCAACGACGTAGCTTGTGCCCGGTGCCTTCAGGATCTTCAGGCGGCCCGTCGCCGGTGATTCGACCTCCTGTACCGATTTGTCGCTCTCGAGCGAGTACAGCGGTTGTCCCTCTTTGATCTGGGCGCCATCCGGCACCAACCATTCGACCACGGTGCCCTCGTTCATCGAAAAACCAATCTTCGGCAGCAGGACTTCGGTTGCCATCGGGTCTCACTCGGTGAAGCGCGGCGCGAATCGCTGCTTCAGGTTCGTTCAGGCGTGTAAGAAGTGCCGCTCGCGGGCGCGGCACGCGTGGACGAAGTCCACGGGGCGGCTGGTACCGTTTGCCAGCATACTATAGTCACTTTCGCGCGCACAACGCGGCAACGTGACAGATGGCCTCGGCCACTGTTTCCGGCGGCACTCCCGCGCCGGGTTTGGTTGACAGCTCCACGATCTTGAACAGCGCTTTGCGATAACGAGCCTGATCGGCGGCGCTCATTCTTTGCATCATGCGTTCTGCAGCGCTCTGTCATGGAACGGGTTTCCTGTTGTAATTTGCCATGCGCGAAGGGGGCGTGATGCACCAGTCCCACCGGGCGCGCGCAGACTATCGCACTGCGAAACTATTGGCACTGGGTGCCACTTGGTGTCTACTTTGCGCAGACTTGAACGGCCGGAGAACTCATGAGCAAGACCATCGATAACCCGTGCGAGGGCCTGCAGCGTGGCGCCTCGTCAGCTGTCAGCCCGCTCGCCGGCGAGCTCCTCGCTCGGGACAGTCAGCGGCAGACGACCGCACTGAGTGCCACGGGTAATCACGAACCGGCCGTGCGGGAGATTCCGTTCGCGCGCTATTGGGATCCGCAGTTCGCGGCGCTCGAACGCGAAAAGCTCTGGTCGAAGGTCTGGCAGTACGCGTGCCGCGAAGAGGACATTCCCGAGATCGGGGACCGGCTGACCTACGAGGTCGCCGGCATGTCCTTCATGATCGTGCGCAGCACGGCGGATACGATCCAGGCATTTCACAACGCCTGCCTGCATCGCGGTACGAAGCTGTGCACCGGCTTCACCAGCACCCCCAGCATTCGCTGCCCATTCCACGCGTGGGAATGGAATCTCGATGGCAGTCTCCACAACATCCCGAGCTCATGGGACTTTCCTCACGTTTCCCGCGATCGCTATCGCTTGCCGGAAGTCAAAGTCGCGCGCTGGGGCGGCTACGTCTTCGTCAATCCCGATCCCGATGCGCAGCCGCTGGAGCGCTATCTCGGCGTTCTTCCCGAACACTTCACGCTGTGGCGGCCCGAAGAACGCTTCACCTTCGTCCGCGTGCGCAAACGCATTCGTGCGAACTGGAAGACGGTGATGGAAGCATTCCTCGAGTCGTATCACGTCATCGAGACGCATTCGGACTCGCTCGGCTTCACCGGCGATGCCTCGACGCAATACGACATCTGGGACGATGGCGTGAGTCACATCAGTCGCTTGATCACCCCTTCCGCCGTACCGAGCCCGCATCTCGGCGATACGGCATCGTCACAAGACGCGCTCGACATGCTGATGAAGGCGTATGCATTGTCGATGGGTCCAGGCGCACAGTTGCCGCGCTTCGATGCGTCCAAGGGTGCAGGACGCGCGGAGATTGCGCAGTGGCGGCGCGAGATGATGGCGCAGCAGCTCGGCAAGGATTTCAGTCATCTCTCGGACGCCGAGCTGCTCGATTCCATTCAGTACTACATGTTCCCGAACTTCTGCCCCTGGTATGGCGAAGGTCTGCCACTCGCCTATCAGTTCCTGCCGCTCGGCGATGATCCCAATGTATCGGTGATGGACATTCGGTTGTTATTGCCGGTGCCAGGCAATGCGCCGCGTCCGCCGTCTGCACCGGCCATCGAGCTCGGCTTCGACGACAGTCTGGCTGCAGCACCGGGCTTCGGCCTGCTGTGCCACATCTTCGATCAGGACATGTCCAACCTGCCGCAAGTGCAAGCAGGATTACGCGTGGCAGCACCGGGATTCAAACGACCGACGCTGGGCCGCTATCAAGAGTCGCGCATCCAGCACTTTCACAATACGTTGGAGCAGTGTCTGGGCTTGAGGACGAGTGACGGCTAGCTCGGCCAAGCCCGGCCTGTTGCGCGTGCGAGCTTGCGGGTCGGCTGGCCAGAGGCATCGCAGCACTTTCCGGCCAGCGAGCCAGCTCGCTCATTCGCCGACTCATCCCATGCCCGTCCACAAGCACCTTCCTCGCGCCCGCGACGGCGCGCGAGTAAGCTGCCCACAGTCAACAGCAGCCGTTCGGAGATCGACGTATGAGTGACAACAAAGCGCTCGTGAAAGCTTTTCTGGAAGCGTTGGGTGCAGGCGATGCGGAGCGCTTGAAAACACTGATCACGAAGGACATCTCAGCCATCGCCACGGGTACCTCCGTGCTGTCGACGACGCGCCACTATGACGACGTCCTGGGCGCGGCACAGATGTTGAAGTCCGCGACGAAGCAGGGCATCGAGTTCCGCATCCTCAACCTGACGGCCGAAGCGGATCGCGTGGCCGCCGAGGTCGAAGGCTATTCGACACTCGTCAACGGCGTGCCGTACAACAATCAGTACCACATGCTCTTTTTCATCCGCGACGGGAAGATCTGCAGGATGAAGGAGTACTGCGACACCAAGCTGGTTGACGCGGCGCTTGGGCCGCTGACGGCTGCGGCGACGAAGTAAGCACGCCCTGCATACAAACGATGCGGGTCATGCCCACGGCCTGCCGCCGACGTCATGGTTCAAGGGCGGCCTCGAAGCTATCGCGGACCTGTCGATCCCTGTGAGACAGGCGGGTTAGCGTCGATGTTTGCCAGCACACCTAACTTCCGTGACTTCGGTGGCCAGATCACAGCCGACGGCCGACGCGTTCGCAGCGGCCAGCTGTATCGATCTTCCCGCCTGGCGCGCCTGGATGCCGAGGAGATGCAGTGCTTGCTGAGCTTGCAGCTCGAAGTGAGCTGCGATCTGCGCGGCGCGAGCGAACGCGCCCGCAATCCCACACCCTGGCCCGCAGGCGGTGCACCGCGAGAGCTGGTCCTGGATCTATCCGCCGATCTGCGCGCCGGCAACACACGCCTCATGGACATGATCGTCGCCGATCCGACGGCGCGCGGCGCGCGCGCTGTCATGATGGAAACTTATCGCATGCTGCCGGCCAACTCGGCGTCTGCATTGCGGCTGATCTTCGGCGAGCTGCTGCAGGGTCATGTGCCGATGCTGATTCACTGTACGGCAGGCAAGGATCGCTCGGGCTTCGTGAGCGCTTCCATCCTGCGGGCACTGAATGTGATGCACCGGGACATCCTGGCCGACTACATGGCGAGCGCGCGCCACGTCGATTTCGCAGCGCTCGCTGCCACCCTGCGCGAGCAGATTCGTGTGGCGCTGAATATCGATCTCGATGATGAGGCGCTCGCGGCGGTCAACGGTGTCGCACCGGAGTACCTGGAAGCCGCCTATGCCAGCGCAGCCGAGGAACATGGATCCTTCGATGCGTATCTCGCACGAGTAGGCATGGACGAGCAGGCGCGTACGCGCCTGCGCAGCCTACTGCTCGAGTAAGAACGCACCGCGTGTTCAGCCGCTGCTCCGTGTCGCGCAGCTGAGCTGCGATCTGAGAACGGAAGAACGAATCAGGTCGAACTTGGCGCTGCTGCGGTGTGAAGCTATAGTCCGTGGCCCCCCGACTGATCCGCCTCTCCTAGCAAATTGTCGAACCGTGAATGATTTTCGCGATCACTGAAGAACAGACGCTACTGGGTGAGAGCGTGCAACGCCTGCTCGCCGAAGCGAACGAATTCGAAGTGCGGCGCCGCCGTCTGCGCGCGCAGCCGCCCGATCGACTTGCATTGTGGCCACAATTGACGGAGCTCGGCATCATCGGCGCCGCTTTCGATGAGGCTCATGGCGGCTTTGCCGGCGATCCGCGGACGGTCGCCGTCATCATGGCTCAGTTGGGCGCCTCGCTTGCTGTGGAGCCCTATCTCGCCACCGCTGTCATCGCCGGCCGAATACTGCAACGCGCGACCGATTCGGCAATGACCGAGCTCGCAGAGAGCGTGCTCGCTGGCGCGGAGCTCTGCGTTCTCGCACACGATGCGGGCAGCAATCCGTTTGCAGCGCCGAGCGTGTCGGCCACCGTGACCGGCGACCAAACGACACTGTCGGGATCGCTGCGCTGCGTGCGACATGCGGATGTGGCCACGAGCTTTCTGGTATCGGCGCGCACGAGCAAGGGCATCGCGCTCTATCACGTACCGCGAGAGTGCAAAGGACTCACGATCGATCCGTTCCGCTTGCTCGATGGGGCTGGCGGCGGTGCGCTCACGCTGAGCGAGCTGCGATTGCCTGCGACATCGCAGCTCACTTTCGAGGGCGATGCGCACGCCGTTCTCGAGGAGGCATTGGAATGGGGCTTGCTGGGCCTGGCTGCGGAGACCGCCGGCATCGTCGATGCGCTCAACAAGGCCACCTTCGCGTACCTCGGCACACGCAAACAGTTCGGTGTCACGCTCGGCACCTTCCAGGCGCTGCAGCATCGCGCAGCCGACATGTACATCGCTGCCGAAGAGATCTTCGCCATCGTCGACGCGGCCATCGATGCGTTCGATGCGTCGACACAGGCACGATCCGCGGCGGTGTCCGCGGCGAAAGTCGTCGCTGACACGGCCGGTCGACGCGTCGGGCACGAATCCGTGCAGATGCACGGCGGCATGGGCGTGAGCGACGAGTTGAACGTCAGCCACTACGCCCGCCGTCTCGCCACGATACGCGCCGAGCTGGGCAGCGCCGATCAGCACCGATTCCGGTTTGGGAGTTTGCGATGAGCGCGGCGGCCGACGATCTGGCGTTCGTATCCGAATCCGAGGAAGCACGGCAGTGGCGCGCCGAGGTGCGCAGCTTCGTGCGCACACACTTGCCGGCGGATCTGGCGCGCAAAGTCGAGCTCGGTCTCAAGATCGAGAAAGCCGACTACGTGCGCTGGCAGAAGATCCTGTATCGGCACGGCTGGTTCGCCGGCGCCTGGCCCAGGCAGCACGGCGGCCAGGGCTGGAACCTGTTGAAGCAGCTCGTCTTCACGCAAGAATCCGCCGTGTGCAATGCGCCGATGATCATCCCGTATGGCGTGAACATGGTCGGCCCGGTCATCTACACCTACGGCACCGAAGAACAGAAGCGCGAGCATCTGCCCGGCATCCTGTCGAGCGATGTCTGGTGGTGTCAGGGGTATTCGGAGCCGGGTGCCGGATCCGATCTCGCCTCACTGAAGACGTTCGCCGAACGCGACGGCGACCACTACGTCATCAACGGCACGAAAATGTGGACCACCGAAGCGCACTGGGCGGACAAAATGCACTGCCTCGTGCGCACCGATCGTTCGGGCAAGCCGCAGCAGGGCATCACGTTTCTGCTGATCGACATGAAGACCCCGGGTTTGACGGTGCAACCCATCGTGACGATCGATGGCATCCATCACACGAATCAGACGTTCTTCGACAACGTCCGCGTTCCCATTGCCAATCGCGTGGGCGAAGAAGGCTTCGGCTGGACCATCGCAAAGTTCCTGCTCGGTAATGAGCGTACGTCGATTGCGGATACCGGACCGAAAATACGGCTGTTGCGACACATCCGCACGATGCACGCGGCCTTCCTGGCCGATCCGAGCATGAGCGATGTGTTGAAGACGACGACGACGGCGAAGCTGGCGGATCTGGAAATTCAACTGATGACGTTGTGCCGCATGGAAGCGCGCTACGTCGATGCCTGGTCCAAAGGCAAACCCGTCGGCGCGGAAGCTTCGTTACTGAAGATCCGCGGCACCGAGATCCTGCAAGCGCTCACTGAGCTTGCGCTGGAGCTGGAAGGCCCGCTGGCCGCCGCACACGATCCTGCGGATTTAGATCTGCCGCCGGCTGCCAGACTGAAACCGAGCCAGCTCGCCAGCCTGATCGCGCACGAATACCTGTATGGACGCTGCTGGTCGATCTTCGGCGGCACCAACGAAGTGCAGCGGAACATCATCGCGCGGCAGGCGCTGGGCTGAGATCAGGCCAGCTGCAGGCCGCCTGCGACGGGAATGGTCACACCCGTCACGTAACGAGCCTGCTGCGACAGTAAGAACAGCGCCACATCGGCGACTTCTTCCGCCGTGCCCGCGCGCTTCAGCGGTACGGCCTTCGTCATCCGCTCCACGTAATCGTGGGTGTGCTCGTTGACGGTCGCCACGCCCAGCCCTGCCGCGATCAACCCGGGGCCCACACAATTCGCGCGAATGCCATTGCGGCCCTCTTCTCGCGCGAGTCCTCGAACCAGCATTTCGATCGCAGCCTTTGGCGCCGCCGACAAGATGTCGCGCGGCGGTGCTCTGTCGACGGCCGCCGTGACGACGGCGAGATAGCTCCCGCTGCGGCGCGCGCGCAGATGCGGCAGCGTCGCTTCGACGAGATTGAAGAAGCCGTTGACGTCGGCATCGAAGACACGCGCCCACTCCGAATGCGAGATCTCGTTGATGTAGAGATAGCGAATGGCAGGACCTGCGGCGTACACGACCGAATGCACGTGACCGAAGCGTTGGGTGGCTTCATTCACGACCGTGCGCGTGGCCGCGGTGTCCGTCAGATCCAATGAGAACGTCGCTGCCTCGCGGCCACACTGCCTGATGCTTTGCTCGACAGCGCGAGCAGCGTCCGCATTGGAGCGATAGGTGAGCACGACGTTCGAGCCGGCTGTCGCCAGCGCCCTGCAGATCGCGGCACCGATGGCTCCCGAACCGCCAACGACCAGCGCCGCACCTGTACTGAACTCATTGCCTTGCGAACCCACGACGTGTTTCCCCGTTGTTGCGTTTCAAATCGATGCGGCTCGGGGCTCCGGCGCGTGCGCGGGGCTGGCACCAATGGCCCGCAATGTCAGCCACGTCATCGTGATGAGCCATGCGAAGAATGCACTGGCCGCCAGCCAGAAGGCGAGCAGACCATTCCACGCAAACGGGCCGGTCCGGAACATGTAAGAGAATGCGCCGGGAATGAACAGGATCGCGACCCACACATTCAAATAGGCAGCCCAGCGGGGATACACGGCACTGGCACTTCGATCCTGCAGAATCCCGCAGGCGATACCGCCGAACTGAGCGATGAAGGTGGGGAACGCTGGAATGATGATGAGCCAGCCGAGATCGTTGAGCAGCTGTGTCATCGCCGCCTCGCGCTCGGGACGAAACGCGGTGACGCCGAAGATCATGAGGGGGAACATCACGGTGAGAATGCCGATCGACCCGGCAGCCAGCTGCAGATAGGACGGCAGCCGACTGGCGCATTGCATGCGTCGCATCTGCGCCGAGATCACGCCGACCAGCGCCGCATAACCGGCAATTCCGGTGAGTGCCAGGATCATTCCCGCGCGAATGGCGCCAGCGTTCATCCGGTAGAGAGCGGCAATCTCTTCAGCTGACAAACTCGGCACCGGCGGCGGCACGAAGCCCGCGAGGAGCAGGCCGGTACCGATGAACACGGCGCTGAAGACTCCGCCCCAGGCACACAAGCGTTGATCCAGCAGATTCATTGCAGCTCATCCTGTGCGTCAACACATCACGTCTGTCGATTTCGCAGCCAGTCGCGGAGGGAGTCAAGAGGCTCGACCGGCTCGCGATGATAAGCTTCGACAGCGCCTATCACCCGAACGGTTGTCGAACTCATGAACCTACCCAGCACCCCTCCCACGCCCCGCCCGGCCGCCACGATCATGCTGCTACGCGACGGTGCGCAGGGCATGGAAGTCTTGATGGTCGTGCGCCATCAGCAAATCGATTTTGCTTCCGGCGCATTGGTGTTTCCCGGCGGCAAGCTCGCGCAGGGCGATCACGATGAGCGCTTGCAGGAGCGCTGCACAGGCATCAAGGGTTTGACCGCGGAGCAGATCGCGGTGCGCGTCGGCGCAATTCGCGAAGCCTTCGAAGAGAGCGGCATCCTGCTCGCGCGGTCAGGCAGAGCTGCGGCACCGCTCGATGCGAATCGGGTGACGGAATTGGGAGCCAAATACCGCGAGCGATTGGATGCCGGTGAGATCGGCATGGCCGACATGCTCGAAGCCGAGGACCTCGTCCTGACCTGCGAGGCGCTCGTCCCCTTCGCGCATTGGATCACGCCAGACTTCATGCCCAAACGATTCGACACGTACTTCTATCTCGCGGCTGCACCCGCAGAACAGCGCGCCGTCCATGACGGCAAGGAGATGGTCGATTCCGCGTGGGTGCGACCGAAAGACGCTCTCGCACAAGCCGCAGCGGGTGCACGCACACTCGTGCCGGCGACGCGACTCAATCTGCAGAAGCTCGCACGCAGCTCGAGCCCTGCCGGCGCAATGCAGATGGCACGCGCACAGCCCATCGTCACCGTCTTACCCAAAACGATCGTTCGACCCGCGGGCCGAGTACTGCAGATTCCAGCGGAGGCGGACTACGGCATTACGGAGTTCGCGTTCCCCGAAAACTGATCGACGCAACGCGACGAATGATCTCGAGCGACTGCTGCGCGGGTTACGTGTCCCGCGGCAGCACGCCGAAGCCGGATTGCTGCTACCGCACGCTGCGACGCTTCGCCGTTCCTTTTTTTGTCGGCGCCAGGCCCCGCTCCAGCACGGACATCGCCTCGACGAACGAGCGCTGCAAATCCTTGGTCTTGCTGTCCGGCGTCAACAGCCAGCGACTCAAGGTCAAGTCGCGCAGCGCCTCGTAATAGAAGCTGATCGACAGCGCCGGGATATCCCCGCGAATGTGTCCTTCCTTCTGCACGGCCGCGATCCGCTTTGCTCTGGCTCGCAGATTCCGTTGCAGCGTGGCGTCGACGAGCCGCGTGCGGTCGGCGTGAAAGAAACGCGTGTGCTTCGCTGCCAGGGTGAGGAGCCAACGATTGCGTGCGATCTCGTTCAGCCGCTCGGTGACATGCGGGGTCACGATGTCCCGCTCGTCGTGGTAGGACGGCTTGTCCGACTCGAGCCATCCCGGCATGTGCTGACCTACGAAGGCATCGATCATGGCATAGACGATGCTTTCCTTCGAAGCCATGTAGTTGAACAACGTCTTCCGCGAGACACCCGCGTGATCGGCGATGTCCGACATCGATGTCGCAACGAATCCCCTGCGCCGGAACAGCCGCTCCGAGCTCCTGAGTATCGCGGCGCGCACGCTCATTTTCCTGTGTTCGCGCCGACTGGAGGCCGCGCCGTCCGTGCTCGCGCTCTTCTGTCTCATGATGATCCGCCCGCCCGGTGAATGGCCGACTCTTCGATGTGTGCGGTTATACTCAGTGTAAGATTCTAGACGAAGTTCCAAGGCCGCACAGGGGTAACCGCCGATGATTCCAACTCAAGCGCGCCTCATCGAAGGCATCCGGCGCTCGCTTGTGACACTGCAGGCCCCCACCCGGTCGAAGGAGGACCAGCAGCTTGCAGCTTCGATTCAGATCGCACTCGGGGAGTTGCAGCTCCGACAGGACGAAGCATTCCTGCACGGGCACCTCGCTCGAGGTCAGGATCTCGAACGGCGGGCGGTTGCGTTGGGAACTACGGCCGCCAAGACCGCTGCAGGCGAGGAAGAGCACGATCGGCTGCTTCGAGCGCTGACCGATGCGGTCGCGCGTCTAGCGCCGCGCGAACAACAGAACGGCGAGATCAAGGCGCTGCTGAATCAGATCGTAGACTGGGAGAATGCGCTGCATGCGCGCCGGGTGCAGGGCGCTCAGCCGCAGATTCCGCCTGAGGAGGAATCTCCATACACGGCGGAGAGAATCGGTCACTACATCGCGAAGAAGTTTCCCGAGCGCAAAGATGTCGTGGTCACCAACGTCCGCAACCTCTCGGGCGGCTTCTCCAAGGTCACTGTGATGTTCGACGTCAACGATGCGGCCCAGCGTGCTGAATCACTCGTGATCCGCGCTGAGCAGCCCTTGAGCATCATGTTCCTGGAAGGACGCGACGTACGCAACGAATTCCCCGTACTCAAGGCCGCGAGCCGGGCGGGCATTCCCGTTGCCGAGCCGTTGTGGCTCGAGGAGGATGAAAGCTTCTTCGGCTCACGCTTCCTCGTATCCCGGCGTTCAGCCGGCCGCAACTTCGGCAGTCGCATCGGCGTCAACGAGACGATCACGGAGGCGCTGCTGCGCGATGTCGTTCAACGGCTCGTGCAAATCCATGCGCTGCCTGTCACCGATCCGGATATCGCGCGCAGCCATCTGGGCGCATGGGCTCGTCACACCACGCTCAGCGACTGCACGGCGGCGACGATCGCATACTGGAAGAAGCATTCCGCCAATTTCGGCCTGGCTCCTTCGCCGATTCTGACGCGAGCGCTCGCATGGCTCGAGCAGAACGTGCCGCAAGAGAACACCGTACCCTCGGTGCTGCATGGTGACTATGGGCTACACAACCTGCTGATCAGCGACGACGACCGCGTCAGCTGCATTCTCGATTGGGAAGCCTGCTCGTACGGAGATCCTGCAGACGAAGTGGTCTGGCTGGCCGAAGGACTCAAAGGCTCCGTCGAGCGTCAGCGCATCGTCGATCTCTACCATGAGCTGGGCGGACGACCGGTTTCGCCGCAGCGCCTGAAGTATTTCGACGTGTTGAACTGCGTGCGCTTCGCAGTGACGTGCCCGCGCGCGGCATTCCTGTTCCAGCAGAACCTGCGCATCGGCATCGAAGCGTGTCAACTGGGGCTTTTGTACACGTATTTCGGCACCTCCGGCCTCACGGAAAGCATCCGCCAGGCCGAAGCATTACGTTGAGCGCCGTGCGCAGGCTACTTCCATAGCTTGCGCACGACGTCGCCTTCGATCGACTCCGAAAAATTGCCCCAGCCGCTACGTCCGTTGCAGGTGAAGTTCGTCAGGCAGCAGCTGATGAGATTGTTCTGCATCCAATGGAACGGGAGGAAGTTGCGAACGTCGCCCGTCACGACGTAACGCTCGTCGTGATCGTCGACGAATTCGGCCTCGACGCGGATCGGGCGGAATCCGTCTTCAGCGCGAATCGTGCGCTGCTGCGCCTGCTTGATCTGGCGTGATTCGCCATCGCGGTGCAGCCAGCAGAATGGCACCATCTGCTGATCGGCGGTGGGTGCCTGCGCCAGCCAGCCCGGCGCTTCGAGGCTCTCGCCTTCGCGCTGATAGGCCATGTCGGGCAGCGTGAGCGAGAATGCAAAATCATCGCCGAGTCCGCAGTTCAGCATGGCGATGGGGCGACGTCCCAGCTTGGGCGTTTCCGGACGGAAGACCCAACTGTGATCGCGAATGGAAATGCAGTTGACGCGATGAATCACGCCATCGAGCTTCAACGTACCCGTGACGCGCCCTGCCTGCTCCAGATGCTCACCCATCGGGAACGGCACGGGCGGCATGATCGCGTCCCAGATCACGTGTAATTCGCAACCGCGCGCCTCATCCACATAGTCGAGCTGGTAGGTCGTGAGCGGCTTCAGGATCTTCACCGCGAGTCCGTTGTCCAGCCGATAGTCGTCGAGATTGCCCGTCGGAAACGGCAGCCAGCTGCGGAAGTCGTAGTACTCGGATGCAAGCTGATCCTTCTTGATGCCGCGCGACGCATAGAAACCGCCGTAGGCGACTTTCAGATTGGGATGCAGCCACACGTACAGGTCGAACTGCAGCTGCTCCTCGGGCACGAACATCAACCCGAACCAGTTGGTCTCGGTCCAGGTGTAGTGATCGCTCGGCGGGCTGTGCAGAAGATCGTCGCGCGGGGTGATGAGACTCATCTTCGCTCTCCAACGTGAATGCAGCGGCTGCGCGCACGATAACTCTTTTTGGTCGCCGACAGATCGTCCTGAAAATCGGAATGAGCGCGAGGGGAGACGACCGACTTATCGCCGTCTGGGTGCGATCAATGACGGCGCATCCTTCGGAGTCGAGCGGTCCGCTGCAATCACTGCACGCTGAAGCCGCCGTCCGCAGCGATGATGGCGCCGACGAGGTAACTCGATTGCGGTGAGCTGAGCCAGACGACGACGTCGGCGATCTCTTCCGGCGAGCCGAAACGTGCAATGGGTATCGCGCCGAGCATCGCTTTTCTGGCCTCTTCCGGCGCGAGCATCGGTGCCGTCATCGCTGTCTGAATGATGCCGGGGCAGACAGCATTGATACGGATGCCTTGCGCCGCGTACTCCACGGCCGCCGTGCGTGTGAGCCCGATGACAGCTGCTTTCGACGCACTGTACGCGCCGTTGCCGATCGAACCCACCATGCCCGCGATCGACGCCGTGTTCACGATGGTGCCGCCACCCTGCTGCAACATGAGCTCGATCTCGACCTGCATGCAGTGGAATGTCCCGTACAGGTTCACGGCCATCGTGCGCTTGAGCCCATCGAACGACGTTTCGTGCGTAGATGCGGGCGGCAGCACCATGCCTGCATTGTTGTGTGCGCAATCGAGGCGCCCGAAGCGCTCCACCGTTTTCTTGACGGCCGCACGCACGGCAGCCACGTCCGTGATATCGAGCCCTAACGCCAGTACGTCACTGCCCTCTTTCTTCACCAGCGCCGTCGTCTCTTCCAACGATGCGACGGTCAGGTCGGAAACGACCACCTTCGCACCGGCCCGCGCCATCGCCACGGCCGTGGCCCGACCAATGCCACCGGCGGCACCGGTTACGAAACAGATTTTGTCTTTGAGTTGCATCGCTCGCCCCACCAGCCCGGATCGTCCGCGGATCTCAGGCGAATTCGATACGCGTGGTGATCGGATCGGCCGTGCGGAATTTGTCGAGTGCCGTTTGGATCCTGCGCGGCACCCTCAGCCTGGCTGGGTTGTACCAGGGCGAGAGTATCTTGAGCATGCGCGGCGCCACATAGCGGATCTGGCGCCAGAACAGCGATTGCGAGCGCCGCAATACCTGTCGCTGCTCTTGCTCGGGCAGGTTTTTCGTGTAGTGCTTCAGCACCAGTTCTTCGGCGCGCACGAAGGCGCCGCCCACATGCCAGAACGCAAAGAACAGCGCATAGATGCGCAGGAAGTAGCGCCCGGAGACAGCATGAAACGCATCGTGGCACACGGCGCGATGCTCGAACTCCTCCGCCACGTGCCACAGCAACAGGTTCGCGCCCTGCCCGGCACCCTCGAAGTACTCGTCGCACTGCTCGAACAGATATCTCGCGTCATACGTGGCAATGCTTTCGAACCCCGCGCAGTAGCCTGTGTTGAACGCCAGCGAACGCTTGTCGGCAAACTGCTTCAGGTCGGCGACGAGAGCGTCCACGAGCTCCTTCAACCCCTCGATACCCGCATCGAACATGAGTTGATTGAACCGCACGTGATAGCGCGCGTGATTCGTCTCCTGTTGGACGAAAGTGGTGAGTGCTTCCGCCAGCTCCGGATTGTCCGCGCAATGCTTCTTGCGGACCTGATTCATGATGTTGTTGAGGTAGTACTCGACATAGGGAATCACCACCGAGTACGCGTTGTAGGCCATGCAGAACTCGGGGGTCTTCGACCACATGAGCGGACCCTCCTGTGGCCGGATGTCGGGCGCTCTGACGTACATGTGACGCTCCATCACCGATCGGCGCAGAAAACCGTGCCGGAAGAAAACTAGCCTGTTAATCTAACAGTGTCAACGTAACTAGTTTCATGGCCAGACCTACCCTCACCGACGCACAAGTGGAAGCGGGCAAGCAGCGATTGAGCGCGCTTGCCCTGCAGGTCTATCGGAGCAAAGGTTACCGAGCGGTCACGCTGCGCGAGCTCGCAGCGCTCGCGGGCATCAGTTACGCCACACCCTATCGGTACTTCCGCTCGAAAGACGAGCTGTTCGATCACGTGCGGGCAACCGTCTTCACGGAATTCGGCGAGCATTTGAAAATGGCCGACAGCGGCGATGAGCCATTGGTGCGGCTACGCAGCATCGTCGAAGCCGTGGTGGACTTCGCCGAGCGTCGACCCGACGACTACCGCCTGATCTTTGGCATGCGCCAGGTTCCTCCCGCACGCGGCTCCATGCTGGATGCCGCACAGAAGCGCGTCGCCAAACATGTCGTGAGCGTCTGCCAGGCGGCCGTCGATGCCGGCCAGCTGCAAGGCGATCCACTGACGCTCGCGCACCTCGCCTGGGCCAGCATCCATGGCCTGCTCAGTTTGCATGTCAGCAGCCTGCTCAGGCTGGGACGCAAGCTCGATGACCTGATCCCACCGCTGCTCGACCGGCTGTTTCCGCCGTCCGCCACGAGCACTCCCGGCAAGGGCACGTCGGGCGCCGCCACGAACAAGCGCCGCAAGAGTCGCTCCACTTCATCATCACGGAGTGCTTCGACACGACGCTGACCGTCGAGAGCATCGCCGCCAACGGATGCGTCGTGTTCCTGGAGTTCGCAATACAACGCGCGCTACTTCGCGAATGCGTGCGTGAACTGATTGAACTGCACGTCCTGTGTATCGCCCCACCCCACTTTGCCGTCGCACTCCCAGCGCGTCTGGCAGAAGAACGTGTTCATGTTCTGCCACGTTTGCCATGGCATGCGGGCGTTGATGTAACCACGGAGACTGAAGCGTCTCGAGCGCGCATCTTCGAGCTCCATCTCGATGAGACGCGGAGCGAGTCCATCGGGCTCGCGGTAAGTGAGTTTGCGTGCGGCTTGCACGGGAATGGTTTCGCCGTCCTTGTATAGGTATCCCCAGAGCAGGTTCTTGCCGGGCTGCACGTTGGGAAAGTGCTTCACCCACTCCGGGCCGAGCGCGGGATCGTCGTGAGCGAGCGCATGGAAGGCGAAGCGCTCGTCGAATACACCGACCATCCACGAGAGTGGCGGCAGCGGCGGCGCGATCTCACGTCGTTCCTGTCCCCAGGAGCGGTCGCGCGAGAAGAAGCCGTTGATGACGAGTCGTTCGCCGAACAGGTTCAGCTCGCCACTCGTCTTCATCGCCTGGGTGAAATGGAACCCATCCGGCCTCACGGCCGGCGGCATGATCGCGTCCTGCCGCAAGGAGAAGCTCACGTTGCGCGCCGTGTCCTCGAATTCGACCAGGATGGACTTCAGTGGCTCGAGCACCTTGATGCGCAGATTGAGCGCGTCGATGCGGTAGTCGGCGATGTCGTTCTGCGGCCAGGGAAGAAAGTGATGATGCTGGATGTACTCGCACGCGAGTGTCGACTGCTTCAGACCACGCCAGATGTACACGCTGGCGCTCATCACCTTCAGCACCGGATGGAACCAGAGATAGATCTCGCCGTTGAGCGCCTGCTCCGGAATGTTGAAGCCGTAGTACGACGTTTCCGTCGCTGAGTAATGCCCGCTCTGCGCCGGCGCGTGCAGCAGATCGTCCTCTGGCCGTGCGGCGCGAATGGATTGCCCCACCAATCCACCGGTTGCCGTGCCGGTGGCATAACCTGAAAGACTCTCTTGGCTCATTCCAGTTTCTCCTGAAGGACGCTGCGGCAAGACTACTCATCGAAGCGATGGTTTGGTACTCGCCGCGGTCGCATGAGATGCTGATGGCTCACAGATGTGCCGCGCGACGGAGATGGGTTCCATGAAGATCGGTGCTGTATATCCACAAATCGAGTTGGGCGGCGATCCCGAGGCATTCGATCGAATCGCCAGAAGCGTGGAGCCGATCGGCTTCGATCACTTGCTGATGTACGACCATGTGGTTGGCGCAGTGCACGAGAAGCGCGACCCGCCTTTGTGGGAGCGCGGACCGTATACCGACAAGGATCCCTTTCACGACCCGCTGATGGCCTTCTCCTATGTGGCCGGCATCACGCGGCGGATCGAACTCGTCACCGGCGTGTTGATTCTGCCGCAGCGGCAGACCGTGCTCGTCGCAAAGCAGGCAACCGATCTCGATCTGCTGTCGGGCGGTCGTCTGCGACTGGGCGTCGGCAGCGGCTGGAACTACGTCGAATACGATGCGCTGGGACAGAACTTCGCCACGCGCGGCGAACGGCTGACCGAACAGATCGGGTATCTCCGGCAACTGTGGTCGCAGCCGCTCCTCACCTTCCGCGGCAAGTTCGACAGCATCGACCGCGCCAACATCGTTCCCCGCCCGAAGCGGCAGATACCCATCTACTGCGGGGGCTTCGCCGAACCGATGTTCAAGCGCGCGGCCCGGATGGCAGACGGATTCATCTTCGCCTCGGGCATCGAGTTTTCGCTGCGGGGTTGGTCGCGCCTGCGGGAGCTGTTAACCGAGGCCGGACGCTCGATCGCGGGCTTCGGTGCCGAGTGCATTTTGCAGAACGATCGCGGTCATGGAATGAGCCAGCAGGAGGTGCTCGACGCCGCCCGTCGCTGGCAGGATGCCGGTGGCACGCACGTCTCCGTCGTCACGATGGGACGGGGCTATCGCGCCCCGGAGGAGCACATCCATCACCTCGCCGAAGCGCAGATGCGTCTGAGGGCAGCGCTCGATACGTAGCCGAGCGCTCAAGATGCCGCGTCGTGTCAATGCAGTTGCACCGAGTGTAATTCACGCCGCCTGCCTCCCCTCGCACCGGAGTGCGCAGGGGACAGTGCTGTGATAGGTTGCCCGCAACAGCACTCATCCGAGGTGATCGCAACAGCAGGGTCGCCCGACTGAGCCGGAGACGACCGACAGGTTCGCGTATCGACTGCGCGCCTCCCGGCAAGGCGAGTTGCCGGCGCGATGAGAGAGACATTGTTCTAGGGGGATGTTGCCAATGAGCACAGCTGGCTTGACCCGTGCGTCTTGCGGCTACGAAAGCAGGATGCTCCTGGATTCACTGGCGAGCACCGCCTGTGCGATGCGGCTTGGCGCCCGGGAAGAGACGGACATCCTGCGAGCGCGCTTCAACTACGTGCGGCTCGGCTCGGTCAACCTGCTGCATTACCGGGCCATGGGATTTCACATGGCGGAGCGCACGCGTGCCCACATCCTGCAGGATGACGCACGGTACTTCCTGCTGTGCATACCTCTGTGCGCGCGTTACACCGTGAGCTATCGCGGGCATGTCGAAGAGGTCCCGTCGCGCAGCTTCGTCTTCCTGCCGACCGATACGCCCTTCGAAACCATCCAGCGCGGCGTGACGCGTCACTCTGAATTCGAGGCCGCCGTCCTGCGGTTGCCCGCGGCGCCACTGCGAACTCGCATCCCGACGATCGACGATCTCTGCGGACACTTCATCCGCATGACGCCTTCGATGGCGGGCGCGATCCGCGCGACACTCGATTGGGCATTGAGCGTCGGAACGCTGGACGAGGCCACGGGGGAAGCTGTCGGCGCCGGCCTGCTCGAGATGTTCTGCGCCTATGCCGAACGCGCGGCGGACGTGAGCGCGAAGGTGCGGCAGGGCAGATCGTCGCTCGAACGCACCCTCGAGCGCGCCAAAGCATTCATCGAGGCACATCTCGCGGACGCGAGCTTGAGTGCGACGGATGTCGCCAAGTATTGCCGCGTTTCAACGCGCTATCTCCATACGGCCTTTGCATCTCAATCCGACTCCGCCTGGCGCTACATTCGTGAGCGGCGGTTGCAGCGGTGCCAGCAGGCGCTGCGCGATGACGCGCAATCGCACCGCACGGTCGCCGAAATCGCGGCGAGCTGGGGACTCACGGACCCGTGCCACTTTTCGAAGGCCTATAAGTCACGCTTCGGCGTTGCGCCGAGTGGGGACCGGTGCAGCCATACTTGCGCAGCCAGACTGGCCAGCGAGTCGGGAATTCAGGCAAACACATGAGCAACGCAAAGCTGCCGCGCACCGTCGAGGAGCTCACCGCTCCCTGGTTGACCGACGCGCTGCAGTCCCATTGCCCTGGGATTCGCGTCACGGCGCTGAGCATCGAGAAGATCATCTGGGGCACCGCAACCAAGGTGCTGGTCGATGTGCGTTACGACGCGGGCACGAATGCCTGGCCGATCCCCGACACGCTCTGCATCAAGGGCGAGCTCGACGAACGGCTGCGTAGAGCGCTGGGCATCAGCATGACGGGAACGCAGATGGAGGCTGCGTTCTACAGCGATCTGGCGCCCAAGCTCGGTGTACCGCTCGCGCGTCACTGGTTTGCCGGTTCCGAACCCGGCATGGGACTTCTGATCCTGGACAACATGGCGGCCGCGAACTTCACGTTTGGCGCGCCCACCGAACCCTGGTCGCCGGAGCTCGTGAGCAAAGCAGTCGACATCCTTGCGATCTTGCACGGCTCGACTTGGGGCAAGCGCTTTCCGGATGTTCCGTGGCTGCAGATCGGTTCGCCCGCCCATCGCGGCTACACGGAATTCCTCATGTCGGAGAAGCATTGGCAGGAGCGCGCCACAGACCCTCAGGCGTATCGACTGCTGCCCTACGTCGCCGACCGCGAGCGCAGCCTCAAGGGCTGGCACGCCTTGTGGCGTTACGATGAAACGCATTCGCAGTGTCTCGTGCACGGCGATGCGCATCTGGGCAACACCTGCATCGATCCGACCGGCCAACCCTTCTTCATCGACTGGAGTGCCCCGAACATCTCGAACTGGGCGATCGATGTGGCCTACTTCATTACGGGCGCACTGACAGTCGAAGATCGGCGCGCACACGAGGATGCTCTCGTGCATCGCTATTTCGATCAGCTGGCAGCGCACGGCGGGCCGCGGCTCGAGCGCACGGAAGCGTGGGACGATTACCGTCGTCATCTCATTCAAGGCATGAACTGGGGTGTGCTCCCGCCCAGCATGCAGGCGCACGAATGTGTCGCCGCGATGGGCGAACGCTACGGCATCGCCATGACCGACCATGACACGCTGGGTGCACTGGGCGTCTGAGTCTGAGCGACTGACTTTCCATGGGCCGCAACGCAGCTACGGTCGTTCAAAACCGGGCATGCAGTTCCATTTTTCACCAGTGTCTGTTCCAGCAATGACAAGGTGTCGCGGTAGGCCTTCGCTACTATCCTTTATCGTGACGATGGAGAAACACTGATGACGCGGTTCGCAGGCAAAAAAGCGGTTGTCGTGGGTGCGTCGGCCGAGGGTGGCTCGGGTTGGGTCATCGCCGAACGGCTGGCTCGCGAAGGAGCGAACGTCGTGGTCGCCGCCCGCAACCTTGCCTCATTGCAACGCCTGGCCGATCGAATCAATGGCCATGCCGTCCGCTGCGATGCGAGCAAGCCCGAGGATATCGCGGCGCTGGCGCAGGAATGCGCCAAGCAGACGGGCCGCGTGGACATTGCCATTTATGCCGCGGGATGGCCGAAGGCAGGAACGATCGCGAGCACGACGCCGGCGGATCTCATGGAAGCGTTCGGCGTGAACTTCATGGGTCCCTTCTGCTTCGTGCGCTCGATTGCCGAAGTGATGAACGATGGCGGCGCGATCAGCGTCATCTCGTCGCTCGCATCGACCAACGTCGTGCCGGGGCAAGTGGCCTACGCGTGCGCAAAGGCCGCGACGAACTTGATGATGCGCTATGCCGCCATTGAGTTGGCGCCACGGGGCATCCGCGCCAACGTGGTCGTACCGTCGCTCATCGCCACACCGATGACCGAGCCATTCCGCGCCATGCCAGGCGTGGTGGACGCGATCATGAAAGAAGTACCGCTGAAGCGTCCGGCGACTGCGGACGACATCGCCGCGGCCTGTCTGTGGCTCGCATCGGATGAATGCTTCGCCACCGGCGCCTGGCTGCCGGTCGATGGGGGGCACAACCTGCGCCGGGCTCCGTACCCAGAAGACTTTCCCAAGGGAGCTTACGAATCGATGGACTCCTGAAAGGAAGTGCCTCGATGAACTCAACCCATCCGCCAGCCGAAGAGATCGCAAAAGTCGCGGACAAAGAGTGGCGCGCATACATCGAGCCGTTGCTGCCCCTCGGTGAGCAGATCGCGCGGATGTATCCGCCCGCAGCGGATCCGCAGATTCGTCAGGAACTGTTTCGCTTCATGTACTCCGAGCTCGGCGCCGGTTACATGCAGCTCGTCTATGCGAGTCCGGAGTATCCGGACTTCGTGCCGAACTGGACGCAGGTCTTCAACAACGGCGGCAACCTGAATCCGGACAACGTCCAGCAGTTCACTCCGCTCGATGACGCTGGCATCTACAAGATCTCCGGCTATCGCGGCAGCGTCTACATCGTCGACTTCCAGGTCGGTGACAGCCCGATGTTTGCCTATGGTCGACGCAACCAGGACAAGAGCTACGGTCCGACGCTCGCGAACTACGATATCGACGAGTTCACGCTCGGCAAGGAGGGTGCCTTCGAATTCATCCTCAGTGCCGAGCGGCCCAACGGCTACACGGGCGACTGGCGTCGCCTGCCGCCCAACAGCAACTACCTCCTGGTGCGTCAGCTCTCCTACGACTGGTTGAACGAGGTCGATGCCCGTCTCGCCATCGAGCGTCTGGATCGTCCTGCGGCCAAACCGCGACAAACGGCGGCAGAGATCAAAGCGGCGTTGGACGGCATTCCGGGATGGACGGAACGCTGGCTCAAGCTGGCCATCGGCCCCGCCGAAGCCGAGAAGATGAATTGGAAGACGGCATGGGGCGTCGCCAATGGCGACAGGATCGTGCTGATCGACTTCACAGGCGACCAGGGCGGACGCGGCGCGCAGATGTACATCTGCGGACGCTTCGAGCTCGAACCCGATGAAGCACTGATTTACGCGATGAGCCCAGGCCGGTGCCGCTACTGGAACCTGCATCTCGGCAGCGAAATGATGAACACCCTGGACTTCATGAATCGCCAGGTCAGTCTCAACGGCTTCACCGCGAAGCCCGACAGCGACGCCACGATTCGCATCGTGATCTCGGCGCAGGACCCGGGCGTGCCGAACTGGCTCGACAACATGGGCTACAGGGCCGGCTTCATCTGGGGCCGCCTCGACACGTGCGAACGCAAAACGCAGCCCACCATCACGAAAGTCCGCTTCGCGGATCTGCACAAGCACTTGCCCGCGAGTACGCCGCGAGTCGGCGCCGAAGAGCGTGATGCCGCGATCCGCCTGCGTCGCAAGGGCGCTCAGCTGCGACGGAGATGGTGAGCGGATGTTGTGCGTCGATGCGCTGCTGAAGGATGCGCAGGCCGCGAGCGGACTGAGCGACTACGGCGATAGGCAGTTCACCGCGGGACTGCAGGTACTCGTCAATGCGATCAACACCGAAGCGCATCTGACCGCAGAGAACGAAGCGCGCTTCCGCCTCGAGCTGCTGCGTCTGCTGGAGAACCGCTTACGCATGCGCCGCGACCTCGTGGCGCATCCCGAGATTCTCGAGGAAGAAGTCCTGCCGCCGGTGTTCATCACCAGCCTGCCGCGCACGGGCTCGACCAAGCTCCATCGCATGCTCGCCGCCACGGGCGACTTCCATTCGATGAAGTTCTGGCAGGCGTACCACTTCGCGCCGTTCTCACGCGAACGCCAGACACCCGATCCGCGCATCGCCGTCGCGGATCGCTACCTCACCTGGATGAGGCAGCGCGCGCCGCTCTTCGCGACGGGACATCCCATGTACACCGAGGAGACGGAAGAAGAGCAGGTGCTGCTCGATGCGGGATTCAACAGCCTGTACCAGCATGCCGCGCATCTGAACGTCCCCAGCTACGTTCAATGGGTGCTGGCACAGGATCCGCGTCGCATGTTCGACGACATGAGGCGGATCCTCCAGTACCTGCAATGGCAACACTTCAAGGGCCTGCGCCGCCGCTGGATCCTCAAGACGCCGTGCCTGCTCGGAACCGAAAGCGCGCTCGCGCACGCATTCCCCGGCATGGACTTCATCGTCACGCATCGCCATCCGCAACTCGTGATGGCATCCACGGCCGCGTTGCTCTGCGGCGTTCTGCAGGTATTCAACGATTCGATCGACAAGCACAGGGCCGGCACGGTGATGCTCGCCAACTTCGGCGCAACCGTACAGCGCCACTTGCAATGGCGGGCCGACTATCCCGCCTCGAAGGTTCGCGACGTGCGCTTCGACGAGGTCGTCGCCGACGAAGCCGGTGTGCTGCGCCGCCTGTACGACTTTCTGGCCCTGCCCTTCACGCAGACGGCTCACGACAACGTCCGTCAGTGGCTCGCCATGGATGCTGCTCGTCGTGAGGCATCGCCAAAATTCACGTTGGAGGAATTCGGGCTCGATGCGTCGACCGTCGACCGCGTGTTCGCGGCGTACATCGAGCGTTATCGCCACCTTCTTTGACAACGGCGCATGCAGAGCTCCGCCTGCAATGAATTCCGAGATCGCGATTGAAGGGGCCTACTCATGATTCTTTACGTTGTTTGCTGC
Organism: Steroidobacteraceae bacterium; assembly: GCA_035276085.1. Lineage (GTDB taxonomy): Bacteria > Pseudomonadota > Gammaproteobacteria > Steroidobacterales > Steroidobacteraceae > DATELY01. Next base: position 78,749 of record DATELY010000226.1, read on the forward strand.
CGCGGCATTTCTTAGTATGCGTCTACTATGCAGCCTCGGCGATCGTCGGCAGCAGCCTGAGGGGTGCTCGCTGCTGCGTTGCGAAATGGCCTCACCCCATCGGAGTCGCAGAGATGAACGACCTGAAGAACAAAGTGGCTGTGGTGCTCGGCGCCTCGGCCGAGAACGGCACGGGTTGGGCCATCGCGCGGGCACTTGCGCAGGCCGGGGCCAAGGTCGTCGTCGCCGCCCGCAGCTTCGATCGTTTGCAGGCGCTGGCGGAAAAGATCGGCGCATTGCCCGTGGCCTGCGATGCCGGCTCCGAAGCCGATGTCGCCGCGCTGGCACGAACGGCGAAGGAGCGCTTTGGCAAAGTCGACATTGCCGTGAACTCGGCCGGGTTGCCCGTCGTGAGCTTCATCTCCGAAGTGACACAGCAGCAACTCGACGATGGCGTGCGCGTCAACTACTTCGCCAACGTGTACTTCACGAAGTACATGGCCGAAGCAATCGGTCGTGATGGCTCGATCATCCTGATCACCTCCATGAGCACGACCCACCCTGTCATTCCGCACTTCGCCTATGCCTGCGCCAAGGCGGCGACCGACTGCCTCGCGCGTTACGCCGCCATCGAATACGGCCCGCGCAACATCCGCGTGAACACCATTCTGCCGGGCTCGATTCGCTCGGATCTTGCGGCCGAGGCGTACAAGGTGCCGGGATTCGAAGACGCATTCAAACGTGAGATCCCGCTCGGACGCGTCGGTGAGCCCGACGACTTCGCCAATGCCGTGCTGTGGCTCGCCGGCCCCGCCTACGTCACCGGGCTCAACCTGCAGGTGAACGGCGGCAACCACCTGACGCGCTTCCCATCGCCCCAAGATCTCAACACGATCGTCGAGGCGTACAAGACCGGCAAGCCGCTCTACGATCGCGGCTGAGCCTCTCGCCGGCGGCGCAACCATGCGGGACGACTACTTCCTCTCTTCCACGAACCCGCTCGCGACGGCGGACCAGAAAGAGCTCGAAGCACGCGCACTGCGCATCGTCGCCATGCCGGCGGTGCAGGCCGGTCGGCAGCGCGCCGAGGCACGCATACGGACCATCGTCGGCGACGAAGGCACGACCGAAGGCTGGGACCGGTTTCCGGCGTTCATGGAGGAATGGACCTTCTCGTATGTCGTGAAAGCCCTCATCGGCGATCCCAACCATCCGCGCATCGCGCAGATCTTCACGTTGCCGCATGCGTGGTTCGGCGTGCGCGTGCCGGGATCGAGAGCGGGCGGCGGGCCCGGGCCCGATCAGGCCTATCAGTTGATGCCGATCGACTATGGCTCGCGCTATGAGCTCATCGGCCAACGGCGCGAGCCGCGCTCGTCGTACGTCGCGTACACGTTGATCGGTAACGCTGCACTGACGCTGGCGCTCGTGAATCTGGAAGGCAGCGACTTGCAGGTCGATGCCGACGGTCGCTATCGCATCACGATCGGTCCCGAGCCGGCGAACGGTCGAGCGAATCATCTGCAGACCAAACCCGGCACGCGCTATCTCTTCATTCGCGATTGCCGCAACGATTGGACCGAAACACCGGATGCGCGGCGCCTGCATCGCCTCGATCCGCCGACCTCACCGCCATGGAACGATGAGCAAGTGGCGGAGTTTGCGGCGGAGATGATGGTCGACGATGTTCCCGGCATGTACTGGTGGATCCGGGTCTTTCGTAATATTCAGACCAACACGATGAGCGCGCCATTCGGCTCCGCGGCCGTGGGTGGATTGCAATCGCAAATGATCTCATTCGGTCGAGTCGTGCTGGCGGACGATGAGGCCTTCGTCGTCACCGTGACCGACGCAAACGCCGCATTCCGCGACATCGTGCTGCATGACTATTGGTTCAACACCATCGGCGACTACTCGACTCACACGAGCACGCTGACGGCTGCCCAGAGTGCTTCAAACCCGGATGGCACTGCCACGTACGTGATTTCCGTCCGCGATCCGGGCGTGCACAACTGGCTCGATCCGACAGGGCTGCACGCAGTGCTCGTGGCGCATCGATGGCAGGGTTTACCCACCGGACGGGATGAGGGTCTCCAAGCGCCTGCGGTTCGATACGAGCTGGTCAAGCTCGCCGAGCTGCACTCGAAGTGTCCCGGCCTGCAGCGGGTTTCGTCCGCTGAGCGCCAACGACAACTCCAACAGCGCCGTGCCAGCTACGACCTGCGGTTCGTCGACCGCTGAGCACGCTGATTTTCACGCATGAGCACAGGCGCCATGAACACTCGTAAGACCGTATTACCGTTGAGGAATGCAGCATGACCACCGACGACGGCCAATCATTCGATTACAAAGCAGGCTGGGTGATCGAGCCGGAGCTGCCGCCACAGTCCAGCGCGGCCAAGATGCCGTATGAAGATTTCGGCACAGCGCCGCTGAACCCGCGCCGCTACTTCGATCCGGCATTCGCTCGATTGGAAGAAGAGCGACTGTGGCCGAAAGTGTGGACGATGGCCGGGTTCGTATCGGACATCCCGGCAGTCGGCGATTACTTCAAATACGATCTGGGACGCGAGTCGTTCATCGTCGTGCGCACCGCGCCCGATGCGATCAAGGCGTACTACAACGTCTGCGCGCACCGCGGCAACGCCTTGATCAAAACCGACTTCGGCAATCTCACTCGGTTCTTCTGCAGTTTCCATGGGTGGCAGTTCGATCTGGACGGCAACAACATCCAGATCACCGACCGCGAGATGTTTCGGCCGGAGACCTTCCAGCGCGGCACCCACCTCACGCCCGTGCGCTGCGAGATCGCGTGCGGCATGGTGTTCATCCATATGGATCCGCAGGCGCAACCGCTCGCCGAGTTCCTCGGACCGCTCATCCCGCACTTGCAGGCGTATCGCATCGAGGACATGCACGTCGTGGCGGATGCCGAAACGACTTGGGACGGCAACTGGAAGACGGGACTCGATGCCTTCAACGAGGCGTACCATGCCTACTTCGTGCATCCCATGGCACGCGGCTCGTTCGACGACTACCACACTCAGATCGACACGTACCCCAACGGCATGAACCGGCGCATCGGGATGATCGGCGCACCGAGCCCACGCCATCCGCAACAAGGACTCAATCCCGATCTGCAGTATTTGCTGACCGAGGTCGGTCTGAATCCGGCCGAGTTCGATCCGAGCCGTGGCGATGTGCGCAAGGCGATCCAGCAAGCCAAACGCAAACTCGCGGCGCAGAAGGGCCTCGACTGGAGCGGCTTCACCGATGGCCAGCTGACGGATGACTGGAACTACTCCATCTTTCCGAACACGACCTTGAACATCCACGTCGAGGGATTGCTGTTCCAGCGTTTCCGGCCGCACCCGACCGATGCGGAGAAGTTCATCTACGACAACATGGTGTTGGTGCATCCCACGGACAACGCAGCGTCGATACCTGCTTACATGGGCGTTGCACCCGATACCGACGTCAGCGGCAGGACGCGTCCCGCAAGACGCTATGTGCCGCCCGGCGAACCCGGGATGGGGCCGGTCGTCGACGAGGACGGCAAGAACATGTTCTTCGTGCAACGGGGTCTGCGCTCACGCGGCTTCAGAGGCATGCTGCTGGGTGAGCCTGAGCGGTGCATCCGTCAATTCCACGCCGAACTCGATCGTTACATCTACGGCGCGAACAAACCTGCCGACGCGGTGTGATCAGCCGCGCTTCGTGCGCTTGCGGGGCGTTTTTCGCTTCGTCGTGGTCTTCTTCCTGGCTGCGGCTTTTGCCGTAGTCTTTTGCGCGCGGCGTTCCGCCAGCGAGATGGGCTGCGCACCTTCCACGTTCGTCACGACCGCATTCTTGGACAGGCTCTTCTTGAGCACCGCCATCAGATCGATGATCTTCGCGCCGCCCGCTTCGGCATCGACCTCCTCTGCTTGCTCGAGTTGCGTATGAATGACGCTCTCACGGTCCTTCTGCTTCTCTTTCACCAGCTTCTGCAACGCTGCGGCGTCTTCGTCCTTGAGCTCCGCTACGTCGAGTGACTTCCGCGTCAGCTCCTCGATGGCCTGCGCATACTGATTCACCTTCGCAGCCGGGACCTTGGCCCGCTGCGGCAACCCAATCGAGTCGGGCGAGCGGATCTCATCGGCGTAGCGCAACGTATCGGCGCGCAACACCCCATTGTCGGGAACGATCGCGACGAGATACTCATGCCCGCGCATCACGAAGCTGCCGATGCCAACTTTTCTCGTCCGCTCCATCGTGGCGGTCAACAAGTGATACGCCTTGGCGGACTTGCCCGCAGGCGCCAGGTAGTACGGTCGCTGGAAGTACACCGGCGGAATCTGCTCGAGCGGCACGAAACTCTCGAGATCGATGTCGCCGGACATTTCCGGTGCCACCGACTCGAACTCTTCATCGGTGATCAGCACCACATCGCCGGAATCGGTCTGATAACCACGCACCAGTTCCTCCGTGTCGAGCTTCTTGTCCTCTTTCGAGCAGTGGTACTGCCGTCCCAGCGGATGCCCCTCTTCGTCCACGAGCTTCATCGCGGTCTGCCGTGGGCGGACGGCGGTGAGCAGATCGACCGGAATGCTGACGAGTCCGAACGTGATCGTTCCCGACCACAGCGGACGCACGGCCGCTTGCGCGGTTTCCGTTTCGGGTTCCGACCGCTTGCGCTTGCGGCTAGGCAACTTTCTTCTCCCGGGCCGCTGCGATGCTGGCTCTCAAGTTCTCGGCGAGACCGCCTTGAGCGGCCTTCTTCCTGCGCGCCGGCGGCTTGATCTTTTCGCCACGCGCCTTCGCCTCGATCAGCTCGCACAAGCGCTTGCGATAGTCGTTCTGCCACTGCTGCGGATCGAAGTCCGCCGCAATGGACGCGACGAGTTGCTCGGCAAGCTTCAACTCGTTCGCTTGCGGCGCCACGGACTTGGCGGGCTCGATGCCCGAGAACGCAAGCACCTGATCCGCGCGCCGCAGCGTCGACATCGTCAGATAGCCATCGAGCGCGCTCAGCGCTCCGACGTAACGCTTCTTGCGCATCACCCAATGAGCGATGCCGACGACCTTCTTGCGCTCGAGCGCTTCGGCCAGGGCGAAGTAACTGCCTTCATCCGCGTCGGGGCCTACGTAGTAGGGCCGCTCATACCACTGATCGCTGAGCACGGACTGCGGCACGAAACGACAGATGTGAATGTCGCGCGAGTCGGGTGGAACGAGCTTCTCGAGATCCTCTGGCTCGAGAATCACAGCCGTGTCGCGACTGACGGCGAACGCCTTGCGTATCTCGCCCTTGGGGACCTCCTTGCCGGTGTCCTTGCGCACGATGTGTTGCTCCACCGGCGCACGATCCTTCTTGTGCAGCATGTGGAAGTGAATGGAGCGGTCCTCGACGGCCGAGTACATCTTCACGTCCACCGGATGCCTCCCGAGGGCGATCGTCCCTTTCCACATCGCTCTAGCCATGCGAGCGCTCCTCCGTCCGATCGGCACTCGACACACACGCTGGGCAGACGTAGTGCACTTCCGTGTGCCGGACCTTGCAGTGCGGACACATCGGCCCGTCGCAATCCACGCACCGCACCTCGACTTCGACGGCATAGAACTGCCCGCAGTGCGGACACTCCTCCTCGCCCTCGCCCAGCCACCAGGGCAGGGCTGAAGTGCTGACCGTGACTTTCGATCTCACCTTCGGCATGTACACCCCTTGATCGATGGCCTCGAACAATTGCCGGCCTGTCCCCCGACAACCAACCGTGAGGAGAGAACGACGCTGGGTAATTCCCTGTTCCACGTCCGTGAGCGGCCCTGGCTCACTGCAGCGGTTCCAGCACCTTGCCGCGCTCGCGCACGATCTGCTCGATGTGCATGGCATCGGCGATGCCCGTGCTGTCCGTGTTGTGTACAGATGGGTGCTCACACCCGCGGTAGCTGAAGCACGCAGCGCGAGGTTACGCTAGCTGCGACGACGATGCTGGTAACCGATGGCGCTCCAGGGGGCACGACATGACGACGACTCTGATGCAGGGCAAAGTGGCCGTGATCCTGGGTGCCAGCGCCGAAGGCGGTATCGGATGGACCACTGCGGAATCGATGGCGCGTGAGGGTGCGAAAGTCGTCGTCGCGGCCCGGAGCCTCGACAAATTGCAGCAGCTCGCGAAGAAGACCGGAGGGCTCGCGGTGCAATGCGATGCCACCCGGCGTTCCGACATCGTCGCGTTGGCTGACACTGTGAAGAAGCAGTTCGGTAAGGCCGACGCCGCGCTGTACTCTCCGAGCGGTGTCTGGTTCTCCACGCTCGAAACCACCGACGAAGCTTCGCTGCGCGCAGCGATGGAGCTGCATTTCTTCGGCGGCTTCTTCTTCGTGCAGGAGATGCGGCGCGTGATCGATCGCAACGGTGCGATCACGCTGATCTCCTCCGTCACCTCCACCAATACACAGGACGGCGTGGTCGCGTACTCCTGCGCCAAGGGCGCGCTCCAGAACCTGACGCGTTATGCAGCAAAGGAATTCGCGCCCTACGCCATTCGCGTCAACTGCGTCTTTCCCGGGCTGACCGAAACACCGCTGGTGGCGGGCGCGACGAGGAATCCGGCGCTGCGCAAAGTGTTCGAGCGAGAAATTCCATTGGGTCGCCTCGGCAAGCCCAGCGACATCGCCGAGTACATCACTTTCCTTTCATCGGATCGCGCGAGCTACATCACCGGCGCCTTCACGCCGATCGACGGCGGCAATTTCATGACGCGTCTGCCGCGCTTCGACGAAATGCCATCGATGGAAGAACAGCAGGCTGCGATGCCGCAGAACACGGGTCACTGAAGCACCTGTGCCTGCGAGCGGTTCATGTTCCGAGGCATGGAGGCTGCGATGGCATGCGGTGAACGTGCCGCAGCACGTCTGATGCAGTCGTAGTTATTTAGAGGCCATGCCGATGACACGAGCACCCGGAATTCTGGCCACGCCCGATCAGGATCTGGTCGAAACACGCGCGCTGAAGGTGCTGCAGTCGGCTGCGTTTCAAGAACAAGTCGAGCGCACGCGCGCCCGCTATGCCGCGGATGAAGCCGCGAGTGTTCCAGGCGGCCAGCGGATGCTGGACAGAGCCGTCGAGGAGCTCGCGTGGGCGGCTGCGCTGATCGGAGTGAATGCCGATCCGACTCATCCAGCCGTGGCGTGGGTCTACAACGCGCCGCATGCGCTGAATGGCCGCGCGGTCCCCGGATCGCGCTGGGGCATCGACAATCCAGACAACGTGTACCGCATCGCGCCAGTCGATGGCGCATCCCGATATGAAGTGTTCGTGCGCCGGCACGGGCCGGCACCCGTGCAGTTCAGCTACATGCTCTATTCGCACTTCGTGTGCGAGGACGGCCACGAGAAGGACGTGGACACTCCCATCGGCGTCCTGCGCAGCGACCAGGTGCAGTGGCCCGCTGGCGACTCCTTCACGTTCACGATCGATGCGTCCCCCGCCAACGGTCGCGCGAATCACATTCAATCCACGGCGGAGGCGAAGCAACTGCTCATCCGCAACACGTTGAGCGATTGGAACCGTGAGCTGCCGCTGACGACGACGATCAAGCGCATCGATGGACCGCCAGCCGCACGGTCAATCGATGACGCGACATGCGCGAGCCGTTCCGCGTTCTATCTCGGCGCGCTGACGAGCTTGAGCCTGAACTGGAAGAAGAAGTCGCTCTTCGGTCACTGGCTGGACAACATGCTGTGCACGCCGTACGGGCGCGGCGGCGCGTGGGGATTTGCGGCGTCCGGCAACTTCAATCTGGACGCTGACGAGGCGCTCGTCGTGACGGTCGATCCGCTCGACGCGGCCTATCTGGGCTTCATGCTCTGCGATCTGTGGCTCGCCTCGCTCGATCACGTCGACCAGTCGAGCAGCCTCAACCAGGCTCAGACGCAAGCCAACGGCGATGGCACGTACACCTATGTCATTGCAGGCCGTGATCCCGGTTTCGTGAATTGGCTGGATACCGGCGGCCTGCAGCAAGGCAGCATGCTGTATCGCTGGCAAGCGCTACCACGCGCCGATATTTCCGCCGAACGCGCGGTCAAGAGCGTTCGCCGCATCCAGCTGCGCGAGTTGCACGCCGCACTGCCGACGGATGCGCGTTTCGTCACGCCAGGCGAGCGAGCGGAGATGCTGAGCCGGCGCGCTCGCGAGTACGCACGGCGCTATCTGCCGCGCGACTGATCTCGCGCATCAAGCCAGAGTGTCATAGTGCATCCGCTCTGTGTCTGCGGTGGCTGCGGCAGGCAAAGGCACTACTCCCTTCGAGAATGGGCTCGCGCGCCGCGAACAGCGCGCGGGTTGTACATACGCAGATGGCCGACAAACATTGTGAAGAGCAGGCCACCGGTCTACTGCCGCGATGCTGCAGAGCAGAGCGCGCTCGTTTCGTCGCGTAGCCTGCGGCTGCCATCGTGGTATGTGCGCAGTTCCGTAAATGTGTGGCGACTTACAATGCGCCCCAATGCCTCAAGCGCCTCTACCTCTGCAGCTTGCCCTGTCTGCTTCTGAGCTCGATGATTGGAGTTGCATCGTGCGCGGTGCCGTCGAGAGCGGCTGGCTCAGCTCCATCGCAAGTATCGCGGTTCAACCGTCCGCGGACACCGTGATCGTCTCCTCGACGCACGGCGACGAGCTCACGCGCACGTACAGCCGCGACGAAGAATGGCCGTTGCGTTGTTTGTTCGATGTTGCGCACGGGTACTGGCGGGGCTCGCAGAATCACTAGTGGCCTGTAACACTGATTGTGGACTGTCTGAGTGAGCGGCCGGCTGGCGAGCTGGCTTGTTGGCCAGAAGGTTTTGCCAGGGCTTCCGGCCAGCCGACCAGCAAGCCAGCACGCGCAAGCCTCGGTATCGAATCAGTCGTTACAGGCCACTAGCCGCCTATCGGATTTAGGTGATCGTCGCGAGGACGGTGGCAGATCGAGGAGCGCCTGGTCCAGCGACCGGGGAACTGCACGGCTTCTTGCCGAGTTTGTGTTGACTCGTGAGGGGGAACTCGCATGACTTGGCTCGAGAAGTTCGACCGTTTTGTGGCCGCACAGGACGAAGCTTCAGTCGATACAGATAACATCAAGAGCAACCTACGCGATGCGCTGGAGGCTTTGCTCGATCGCTACCGTGACGAAGGCTATCCGGGCATGGACGCGGAGATCCCGCCCGACCTGCTCGTGCACTGAGCAACCTGCGAACCGCGTGCGGCACTCGGCTTCGCTGAACGCGAGATCCTGCAAGCTATCGTTCTCTGACCGCCCGCTACGTATCGACGCTGTCGTAGAGCAGGCGCTGGAAGCTCCGCCAGAGAGTGGCCAACACACGCCTGTACGTCCCCCGTACACCGCGGCGGGCGCCGCGGGAATGACAACTTCATCACAGCGGATATATAATCACTTGATATTATCGTTTCTGTTATCAGGTGGCGGATCTCGTGGACATGAAGAATTTCGGCTTCCTGCTCAAGGACTTCAGCCGGCGTTACGGCCTGCGGTTCGAGCAGCATGCGAGCGAGATTTCGCTGACCCTCATGCAATGCCGGGTGCTGATTGCCCTGGAGCGCAACGAGGGTACGAGCCAGGCCCGGCTGGCGGAGCTGGCCGACATGGATCCGATGATGGTCGTGCGCATCCTCGATCGCATGGAGGCAAGCCAGTTGGTCGAACGCCGCGCCGATCCTGCTGACCGCCGCGCCCGCAAGCTCTATCTCACCAAGAAAGCGAAGCCGCTGTTGCAGCAAGTGTGGCGCGTCGCGGAGTTCACCCGCGAGGAGGTATTCGCGGGCGTGAGCAAAGCGGATCGAGAAACGTTCATGCGCGTGCTCACGAAACTTCACGAGAATGCCGGCGCGAGTGAGTCGACTTGAGCATGGACACACCTGAAAACGAATTCGTACCCGCAAGCGGTGGCGTGTTCAGCCGCTTGCGCGGAGCACGCGTGCTCCTGATGATCCTGGGACCGCTGGCTGTTCTGATCGTGGGCGCATACCTGTACATCACGGGCGGCCGCTATGAGTCGACAGACAATGCATATGTCGTGGCGGCCCGCGTCTCGGTCAGCGCAAACGTGCCGGGCCGGGTCGTCGAGATCGACGTGCGCGACAATCAGTTCGTGCGCCGCGGCGACGTTCTCTATCGCCTCGACGACGCCCCCTTCCGTGTCGAGCTCCTGGGAGCACAAGCCCAGTTGGCTGCTGCCGTGCTCAAGGTGCAGTCGCTGAAGGCGAACTATCAGCAGCGGCAGTCCGAACTCGTCTCGGCCGAAGAGACGCTCGCCTTTCAGAAGAACGAGCTGGTGCGTCAACGCCGCCTGCTCGCTTCCGGCATCTCCTCACAGGCGTTGGTCGATCGCGCGACTCACGCGCTCGATGAGGCACGCGCACGGCTCGAAGGCGTGCGTCACGAGATCACGGCGGTCGTCGCGCAACTCGGCGGCGATCCGAACATCGATCCGGTGCAGCATCCGAACGTGCAGGAGGCTCAGGCTCGAGTCGATCGCGCGCGTCTCAATCTTGCCTACACGGTGGTGCACGCGCCTCGCAACGGTGTGGTGACGCGCGTCGAGCAACTGCAGGTCGGCAATTACATCGGCGCGTGGGTTCCCGTGTTCGCACTCGTCTCGACGGATCACGTCTGGCTCGAGGCGAACTTCAAGGAAGATCAACTCACGCACATGCGCGTGGGCCAGGACGCCACGATCAAGGTCGACACGTATCCTGGCAAAGTCTTTCACGGCAAGGTCGCGAGCATCAGCCCCGGCACGGGCTCGCAGTTCTCCGCGCTGCCGGCCGAGAACGCCACGGGCAATTGGGTCAAAGTCGTGCAGCGATTGCCGGTGCGCGTCGAGTTCACCGAGCGGGGTACGGAGTATCCATTGCAGTCGGGATTGAGCGCCGATGTCGAAATCGACACGCGCCATGAGCGACACCTCTTCGGCTCGTCTGAGCAACCTGTGCAAACAGCGACCGCTGCGCCCGGATGAGCACTGCATCGGCGGCCATGTCCCCGCTGCCGCACCGCGGGCTGATCACGGTCTCGATCATGCTGGCGTCCGTGATGCAGGCACTCGATACGACGATTGCAATCGTCGCGTTGCCCCGCATCCAGGGCTCACTGTCCAGCACGCAGGATCAGATCTCCTGGGTACTGACGTCTTACATCGTCGCCGCCGCGATCATGACGCCTCTGAGCGGCTGGCTCGCCAGTCACTACGGACGCCGCCGCGTCTTTCTGCTTTCGATCTTCGGCTTCACGCTCGCTTCCGTGCTGTGCGGGGTGGCGCAATCGCTCGCGGAAATCGTGATCGCCCGCTTGCTGCAGGGCCTGTGCGGAGCCGCTCTCGTGCCGATGTCACAAGCCGTGCTGCTCGACATCAACCCGCCGGAACGGCATGCGCGCGCAATGGGCGTGTGGATCATGGGCGTCACCCTGGGTCCGGTGATCGGTCCTGCGCTGGGAGGATGGTTGACGGAGAACTACACCTGGCGCTGGGTGTTCTTCATCAACCTGCCGCTCGGTGTGCTGAGCTTCCTCGGTGTGCTCACGTTCATGCGCGAAACCCAGCCACGCAGCTCGCCGTTCGATTTCTTCGGCTTCATGACCTTGAGCCTCGCGATCGGAGCGCTGCAGTTGCTCCTCGACCGCGGACAGGCGAACGATTGGTTCAGCGATCCGGAAACGTGGCTCGAAGCAACCATCGCGGGAGTGGGCTTCTACCTCTTCGTGATTCACGTCGTGACGGCCCGCGGACCGGTATTCGTCAGTGCGTCGCTGTTCAGGGATCGCAACTTCTTCACCGGCTCCATCTTCATGTTCACGATGGGTGCCGTGCTGTATGCGACGCTGGCGCTGCTGCCCCCATTGATGCAAGGGCTGCTCAATTATCCCGTGGTGCTCACAGGGCTCGTGACCGCACCGCGCGGCCTGGGCAGCATCGGCGCAATGTTCCTCCTGGGCCCGCTGATGCGCAAAATCGATGTCCGCTACATCATCGGCGCGGGCTTCGTCATGACGGCCATTTCACTTTGGCAGATGACCGGCTTCTATCTGCAGACCAACACGTGGGCGCTCGTCTCTTCGGGCGTACTGCAAGGATTCGGCACGGGCGTCATCTACATGCCGTTGGCGGCCACGGCATTCGGAACACTCGCGCCCCACCTGCGCAATGAAGGCACGGCGTTGTTCAACCTGCTGCGTAACCTCGGCAGCAGCATCGGCATCTCCGCCGTCACGACACTGCTCGTGCGCAACACGCAGATCATGCATGCGCGGCTTGCCGAGCACATCACGCCCTTCGCCGATCCGCTTGGCACGCAAGCGCTGCAGGCGATGTCACCGGGCGGCAGTCTCGCCGCCCTGAACGCGGAAGTGACTCGCCAGGCCGCAATGATTGCCTACGACAACGACTTCAAACTGGTGATGATCCTGACTCTATGCACGGCTCCACTCGTCGTTCTGCTGCGGCCCGTTCGACATTGACGGCCGGCTCGATCGCGGATGACTCCATGATGACAGCCACTTCACCCAAACCACTGCTTACCGTGCTCGCGGTATTCCTCGCGAGCTGTGCGGTCGGGCCTGATTTCAAACGGCCGGATGCACCCGATGCGGAACGCTACGTCGCGACAACACTGCAAGCGGAGACGACGACTGCAGACGCCGGCACGCAGCACATCCGCTCCGGTGAGTCGCTCGACGCCGAGTGGTGGCGACTGTTTCAGTCCGACGCCTTGAACGCGACCACTGCACGTGCCCTGGAAAACAATCGCACGCTGGCAGCCGCTGCCTGGTCGCTGGCGCAGGCACAGGAGCTTGCCAATGCGCGTGCCGGCGCATTGGGTCCGAAGGTCGACTTCACTGCCGGTGTCGGCCGGCAGAAATACGGCGCTCAGTTTCTCGGTCCGCTGCCGGCGCTACCGCCGTTCACCTATTTCTCCATCGGTCCGACGGTCAGCTACACGCTCGACTACACGGGCGGCGTCGCACGTTCCGTCGAGCAGCAGCGGGCACTCGCCGAATATCGAGCGCACCAACTCACCGCAGCGCGACTTGCAGTAACGGGCAACACCGTAATGCAGGCACTACGCATCGCGTCATTGAATGCGCAGATTGCAACGACCGAGGCCCTGCTGGAGCGTGACCGCGAGAATCTGAAGCTGATTCAACTCGCGTTCGAAGCCGGCTCTGTCTCACGGCTCGATGTCGTCAGTGCGCAAAGTCAGCTCGCCAGCGATACCGCTTTGTTGCCGCCGTTGCGTCAGGAGCTGAGCGTTGCACGCCATGCACTCGCGGTCATTACGGGCACCACACCGGTGGATGGTTCACTGCCCGACTTCGATCTGGCGCAGATCGTGCTGCCGAACAATATCCCACTCAGCCTGCCTTCAGAGCTGGCACGGCGGCGGCCGGATATTCTCGCGGCCGAAGCGCAGCTGCACGCTGCGACTGCGGCCGTTGGTGTTGCGACGGCTGATCTCTATCCGCGTATCGATCTGACCGGCTCGCTCACCCAGCAGTCCTTCAACGCCAGCGATCTCTTCGACGAAGAGCGCAATGCGTTCGGCATTGCCGCGGGACTCGTGGCACCGATCTTCGACGGCGGCCGACTGCGTGCCCAGAAGCGCGCCGCCGAGGCCGCGTTACGCGAGAGTGCCGCGAATTACGAGCAGACCGTGCTCGAGGCGTTTGCTCAGGTGGCTGACTCGCTGCAGGCGCTCGATCACGACGCTGCAACGCTGCAGGCGCAGGCAGAGGCCGAGCAGGCGGCACAAGACACCGTCGATCTCACCCGCCGCAGCTACCAGGAAGGCAACGTCGGTGTGCTCCAGGTGCTCGATGCAGAGCGCCGCTATCAGCAAGCCCGGCTCGGGTACGTGCGCGCGCAGGCGCAGCGCTACACCGATACCGTTCAACTGTTCCTGGCGCTGGGCGGTGGCAATCCAACCACTTGAGGATTTGCTGCCGCGAACGCGCTCGCTGCAGTCTCCAGAATCGATTCTTCGGCGTTACCTCGCAGCGCGTCGTGCGGCCACGGCTGCCACGATCACTGAGGTGTCGAAGTAGTGCGGTCTGATCTCGCACACCTTGCCAGCGCGGAAACGGAACACCTCGGTGATGGCCACGCGCACCGGTGGCGTACCTGCGAGCACCATGTCCAACACACCGACGGCGTGATTCTCGCCGACCGCGATGTCGTGCACGTCGAGTCCCGCGATATCCAGCATCGTGAACACGCGCTCGAACACTTCGCGCAAGGCGCGGCGTCCGCGGTACACGCCGGCAAAGGGCAATCCCGGCGCCTCCGTAAGATAAAAATCGTCGGTGAGCATCGTCTCGACTCGTGCCCACTCGCCGCGCTGGCAGAGATCATAGAAGCTCTGCACGATCTGACGCAGATCGCCGCTTGAGGTCATTTTCGTCTCCCTCGAACCAGCACTGAGATCAAGCCACGAGCGATTGGCGAGCGGCGCTGCGAATACGCTGTGCCGCAGCCCACGCCAGCGCAATCGCTGGCGCATTGGTATTGCCCGACACCGTGGCCGGCATGACGGAGCAGTCCACGATGCGCAGGTTCTGGACTCCGCGCACGCGCAGATCCGGATCGGTGACGGCATCCGGGTCGCTGCCCATGCGGCAGCTGGCGACCGCGTGGGTGCCGCACAGCGAGAAGCGACGGAAATCTTCCAGCAGCTCTGCATCGCTCTGGCGCGTCGGGCCTGGAAACAACTCGCGCTCCACGAACTGCGCGAGCGCCGGCTGCGACATGTAGCGGCGCATGTAGCGCACGAGCGCAACGGCGGAGCGGCAGTCCTCGTCCGTGTGCAGCCAGTTGGGTGTGATCGTCGGCAGCCTGTAGGGATCGGGCGAACTCAACGCGATCGTACCTTCGCTCGTGAGGCGCAGCAGCTGCGCATAGAGGGTCATGCCGGGCTCGCGCTCGATGGCCGCCAATGGCACCGGAAAGTTGTCATCGCCGCGCGCAAACGTGAGGCCACCCATGAACAACTGTGCGTTCGCTCGTGTCACCGCGTCGTGCGTGCGCACGAACGCACCGACTTCGAACGGTCCCGTGGCCATCGGTCCGTCATGCCGCAGGAAATAACGGAACACGTTGCGCACGAGACCGATCCCTTGCAGCTCCTTGTTGATCCCGGGAGAGTTGCGTAAGCGGTAAGGCACCGCCAAGCCCAGATGATCGCGCATGCGGCGGCCGACATCGCGCCGGTCGACGAGTACTGGTACTCCGGCACGCTGCAGAACGTCGCCCGGCCCGATGCCCGAGAGCTGCAGCAGATGCGGGGTCGACAGCGCACCTGCGCAGAGAATGATCTCGCCGCGGGTCTGGAAGCGCACCGCGGCCTTGCCTTCACGGGCAATCACGGCCGTCGCGCGTTTCTCCGCATCGAACTCGATGTGCTCGACTTGCACGTCCGTTTTGATCACGAGGTTCCGCCGCGAGCGCGCCGGCTGCAGGAAGGCGACGGCGGCACTCTGACGCCGACCGTTGCAAATGTTGTGTGCGTAATAGCCCACGCCTTCGTTGTCTTCGCGGTTGAGATCTTCACGCCGCTGCAGGCCCATCTGCTCGCCGGCCGCGATCAGCGATTCGGTGAGTGGATAGCGATACTTGCCCGTGGACACACGCACCGGTCCGCCGACGCCACGCACTCCATCATCGCCCAGCTCGTGATCCTCGATCGCGCGAAATGCCTCGCGCATCGTCGCCCAGCCCCAGCCCGTCGCACCCAGCCGCTGCCATTCGTCGTAGTCGGCGGCCTGACCGCGAATCCAGATCATGCCGTTGATGGCAGAAGAGCCGCCCAGGCCGCGCCCGCGTATCCAGACCTCCTGCGCCGGATCACCTGCGCGCCGCGGCTGCTCGATGGGAAAGTGCCACGAATGTTTCGGATCGAGCACCAGCTTGCCAAAGCCCTTGGGCATGTGCACGAGCGTGGTGTCATTGTTGCCGCCTGCTTCGAGCAGCAGCACGCGCACGTTGGCATCGACGGACAAGCGTTCCGCCATCACACACCCAGCCGATCCCGCACCGACGATGATGTAGTCCCAGCTTTCGGCCATTCGGAACACCCGTTCAGATACGTCGCTGTCCACCGCCGTTTGCGCCATCGAAGCTTTGCGGCACAGGGGACCTGCAGTGAGCGATGTGACGCTGGATCTGCTTGTCCACGATCCAGCGCTATGCAGATCCTATCGCCACAGCGAAGCATTCGGTCAGGTCGATTCCAACGACGCAGCGAGCGCCAGCAGTAATCGGTCGCCTGCGCCGCGCCATGCGCTGCCATGCATGCACGCCAACGTCGTCGGTCTGGCGTCGGCCAGCTTCGCCAGCGTCTGCCTGGTTTGCGGCGCATGCGCGAAATAGTCCATGGGGCGGCGGAACGCTTCGCTCGGCTCGAGAATGTCAGCCGTCGTGACCGCCGTTGCGCCTGTGCCGCCCTGTGTGAACAGATCGCCGCAGAAGAAGACTCGCTGAGTCGTTTCCATCAGCAGCCCGCATTCCCACGAATGCGGCACATGCGGGGTGTAGTACCAGCGGAAATTGCGCGCGCCGGTACTGAGCTCCTCGCCATCGCGCAGCGCTCGTGGTGCCCGATCGGCGTAATCGCCGATCGACGTCATCGCAGCGACTTCGCTGCAGATCGGTACCGCGTGCGGCGCGGCCGCCAGAAACTGGTTGAGCGCACCGCACTCGTCCGCCTCGAAGTGAGACAGGCCGAGGTACCTGAGCCGCGCCAGCGGCAGCACCCGGCTGATCGCATCGCTCACCCACGGGAAGAGTTGCCGTTGTCCCGTATGAAAGAGCAAAGGCTCGTCATCCACTACGAGATACTGATTGAAACTGAAGGCCTGTCCCGCGCCGATCGGCACAGGTGTATTGATGCGATAGACGCCCGTCGCAATCTCCTCGATGTTCGTGCCGGATTCGCTGTTCGTAATCATTGCGCCCCTCCGTTCGAATGAACACGCCGCAGGAAGTCCAGCAGCGCGCCGTTGAATGCGCTGTTCTCGTCGCCCGCAACCATGTGGCGAGCGCCTTTCACATCGACATACTCGGCGTGGGGAATCATCGCCTTGAAGGCGTCCACGCCCTCGTCGCTCACGATCTCGCTGTGTTCGCCGCGAATCAACAAGGTCGGAATACGGACGCGCTGCGCCGCGCGATTGATGCGCGCGATCGCCTCCTGCGGATTCGTGCTGGACAGGCTCATGAATTTCGGATCCCAGTGCCAGTACAGGCGACCATCCGCTCCCGCGCGCAGATTCTTGCGCAAGCCCGACACGTCCTTCGGACGCGGACGATGCGGCAGATACTCGGCAACCGCTGCCGCCGCGTCTTCCACGGTCGCAAAACCCTCTGGATGCGACGTCATGAAGCCGTGAATGCGCGCTGCACCCTCCATGTCGACCTTCGGCACGATGTCGACGAGTATCAGGGCGGACGCGATCGGCTGCTCGCTCTCGCCCACGGCCAGCAGCCCGGTCAATCCACCGAGCGATGCGCCGACGATCGCCGGTGCGCGGCGCAACGTGCGCAGCACACAGTGAAGATCGGACGAGAATGCGCCAAGGGAATAGTCGCAATCCGGCGCCCAATCGCTGTCTCCATGTCCACGCAGATCGAGCGAGATCACGTGATGGCCGCGCCGCGCGAGCGCATCGGCCGCGGTGCCCCACGAGTGCCTGGTCTGACCTCCACCATGCATGAGTACGACGGGAGGCGACTCCGGGTCACCGGCGACGTCGGCAGCGAGGGTCACACCATTGAATGCGGAGAATCGATGTTTGTGCATGGGGGTGCGAGTGAGAAAAAGTGCGCAGGCCAGCGAACGTGTCGGCTGATTCGGGGGATCACGCGCCAGCCGTATCGACGCGCTTGACCGCGAGGATCAGTGGAATGGGGATGATCGCGAGCATTGCGTTGCTGGCGGTCAGCGTCAAGTTGAGTGCCAGATCGCCATCGGCGACGACCGCGATCATCAGCGGAAACCATTGTGTGGCGTTGCTCATGTCATACCATGGTCGAGGCAACGACTTAAGTACCGTAATCGCCACAACGAAAGCAATGAAGCAGCCCGAAACGAACCGCAGAGCCGAGGAACCCGTCCTGGTCACGGATTGGCCGTTCGCCTATGGCGCGACGACGCTCGACAATCCGTGGGAAACGCTCGTACCGGCCTACTGCAAGGGACCGGACATTCTCTACGCGGACCGCGTGATGCATGCCGGCACCCCCGCGTGGGTGCCACGTCGCATCGGCGATCTGCGAAGGATCTACCAGGCGACTGCTCACTTCTCGAACGCCGGCATGGCGCCCTTCGCACCGCTGGTCGGGGAGCATTGGCATGTGCTGCCGCTGGAAGCCGATCCACCGGCACATGCGGCGTATCGACACGTGTTGAACCCGGCCTTCACGCCGAAAGCGATAGCGCAACTCGATAACAAGATTCGCGCCGACGCGAGAAACTACGCCAGCATCCTGCGCGATCAAGGCCACTGCAACTTCATCGAGGCGGTGGCGTTCGAATTCCCGATTCGCGTGTTTCTCTCGCTGATGGCCATGCCGCAGTCGATGGCCGGTGAGTTTCTGCGCTGGGAGCACGGGCTGCTGCATTCGTCCGAGCTCGACACGCTGCGCTCCTCGACACGTGCGGTCGTCGACTACCTCACCACGACAATCGAAGAACGCAAGCAGCACCCCGGTGATGACCTGATCAGTTACGCCGTCAGCACGAACAAGGCCGATGGCACGCCGCTCAGCCCAGTCGAGCTGCTGGGTGTCTGTTTCAATCTGTTCATCGGCGGGCTCGACTCGGTGTCCACCAACATGGCCTGGCAGTTCTTCCACCTCGCCACGCATCCCGCGGACCAGCGGCGGCTGCGCGCCGACCCCACCATGATCCCTGCGGCGATCGATGAGATGCAGCGCTACTACGCCGCGATCACAACGTATCGCCGGTGCATCGAGCCGTTCGATGTCGCAGGCGTGACGATCCTTCCCGGCGAGTTCGTCGCGATGTGCACGACGTTCGCCGGGCGCGACGAGCGCGAGTATGGCGATCCCGACGTCGTGCGTTTCGAGCGCAAGCCCAGCCACGTGGCCTTTGGCTACGGTCCGCATACCTGCATTGGTGTTCATCTCGCACGGCGCGAGATGAGGATTGCGCTCGAAGAGTTCCTGGCGATCCTGCCGGAATTCCATCTGCAGACAGACGTGCCGATGCGCACGTTGCTACACAACACACTTCAACCCGAGATATTGCCGCTGGAGTGGCATCCCCATTGATGGTTGCGTCGGTCGGAACATCGATTGAAGATCCGGCAAGGTATCGAACGTGAAGCTGTATTGCGCCGACATTGCCGACGGATTTTTCACGTATGAAGATGGCACCGGTGAGACCTGGTGAGTGCACTATCCTCCGCAGATGTCAGCGCATCTCCTCGACAATCCGATCTGGTCGTCATTGACGACGCAGCAAGCGTGCTTCGCCGAAGGTCATCTGCACGCCAAGCGCTACCTGCCGGATGTCGCGCCGTTCGCCGCCGTCGAGCTCGCGAGTGTTCGAGCGGCCGACGAGTTGGCGCAGATCGTTGCCGCGGGTGAACGCATTTACCTCGTTGGTGTGGCACCCAGAATCGACGATCGATGGACGCTGACGTTGACCGACCGGATCGTGCAGATGGTGTGGCAGGCCGGTGTGATCGCAACGCAAGACGAAGGTGACATCGTTGAGCTCGAGGCCGCGGATGCGGCGGACATGCTCGCGCTCACCCAGCAGGTGTTTCCCGGATACTTCCGGGCGCGCACGCCCGAGATGGGCCGCTACTACGGTATTCGCGAAGGCGGCCTGCTCGCGGCAATGGCCGGAGAGCGCATGCGACTGACCGGCTTTCAGGAGATCAGCGCCGTGTGTACGCATCCACAGTTTGTCGGGCGCGGATATGCAAGCCGGCTGGTCGCGCATCTGGCGCGCACCTGTCTCAATCTGGACTGGACGCCGTTTCTGCACGTCGGTGAGTCCAACGCACGTGCACGCGCACTCTATGAGCGCCTGGGATTTTTCGAGCGGCGCACAGTGCCGCTGTGGCAGCTGCTACGACGTGCGGATGGGGAATGAAGTTGTAAGGCGAGTTCGATAGGAACTCGACGGACTGTCCCTCGGTCGACGCAGTGCTATTGTCCTTGGCGCGGAGCCCAAAACCGCATGCTTTCAGAGGAGGCGTTGTCATGTGCTACGACGAAACGTTCTTCCAGCGGTGGGCCAGGAAACGAGCGCAACGACGCGAGCAGCTGAAATCCGTCACCGAGCGCTCGACTCCCACATCGCCACCGAGTCCGCCCGCCGAAACCACGCCTGTCAGGAAGAAGCAGGTGAAAGAAGTCGAACACGAACTGGAAGAGGTATAGAGACCTCGAGCCCTGGACGTACTGGCGTCCAGGGCTGTTCGAGGATCTCCCCGGCCTGTAACCGCACATGCGGGTGATCCGTCCGCGCGAGAAACATGCGCGTGAGCGATCGGTTCGGCAGGTTTCCGCAGCGGAATGCGGCGTGGGAAGACAGTCTACGGCGGAGGCAGTGCAGTTCTTGAAGAGCCATCCCGGGTTCTAACAGGTTTAGAAAGGGATTCAGCCTGCACGGGGTGCGCGGCCGGTAGCGCCATGTGCAGAATCGGGAAGGGATTGCCGCGTGAGTCGTGCGGCGACCGGCCGACGCGATCAAAGCCCAGATAGTGATAGAAGCCGACTGCTGAGTCATTCTGCTCGTTCACATCGACCGAGTCCGCATGAAGCACCTTGATCGCGAACTCAGTCAACAATCGGCCGGCGCCAAAGCCCTGATGATCGGCGTGGACGAACAGCATTTCGATCTTCTGACCTGCCACGCCCAGGAAGGCGTAGACCTCGCCGCTGCGACTTCGCAAGCAATGGATCGGGCTCAGGTTGGCCAACTCGGTCCTGACCTGCGGAATGTACGACTCGATCGCATCTTCACGCAGGAAGGTGTGCGTCGCGCGCACCGAAGACTCCCACACTTCGAGCAACCGCGGAACATCGCGCGCTGCGGCTCGGGTGATGATGGAGAAGGACAGAGACATTGCGGGTTCATCCAACGGTTACGCAACCGTGACGCGACGTCTGTTCACGTCGGCGTGTTGGGTCTGCGTCGATACAACGTCGATCTTGCGCCTGGGTTGACACACCGATCGCGCAAAACAACTGATGAGCGCACGATCGTTCACACGGGACGTCGTATCGGGGGGGCATGCGAGTGACTCCGCTGGATATTGATGTTGTGTACCCCTAGACCGCGGACGCGGAACTTTTGTCTCAACGCCCGCCGCAGTTACGCAACGGTTGACCTGAGACCGCGCTGAAACTTGGCTCAGTACTTCCACGCGATCCGCACCCGAGGGAGCGGAAACTACCTCACTCCCCTTCCTCCTCATCGATCGCAAGCTCGCCGCGCTCATACGCGGCGATGAGTCGCTCGGCAGCGGTTCGATCCGCTTCATCGACCATGATGGAGAGATGTCCCATCGCGGGCAGCTCGCCGAGGGCCCCTTGCAGCATGGCGCCCTGCAGGAAGACATGGATGCCTCGTTGTTCCAGCAAGCCTGCGAGGAGTTGGGCCTGGATGTAATCGCTGCAACGGAAGACTGAAACCATGATTGGGTACCTGCAAGCTACGGACGCGTACGCGCTCTCTTGATTTCATTCGGTGCGATCACGAATCGCTTCTCGTACCGGGCGCCACCAGCCAGCAGCCTGCCGATGACACTGATCCTTTTTCCGACAAGATGTCGATACGGTGCGTACTGAGCGGCCCGCGCATATTGATCGGTGCCCAACACGAGTTGTATTTCTCTCTCGCTGTACGCGCTCGGATAGCTCGACGCCGCGCCGGTGACACAGACACCCCTGTCGAGCTGAAGGATCCAGATGACCCGCGCTTCATCTCCCTTGGTAACACTCTCATAGTCCGGTGGGCCAGGATAGGTCTGCTGCACGAGCCTGCCCGTCAGGTTCACGACACCGTACTGCAAGCA